>NC_014633.1:0-320541 GCF_000165505.1 Ilyobacter polytropus DSM 2926
ACAAGGGGGATATAGTGTCGAATAAAAACCAGGAAGCTTTAACTGAAATTTTAAAGATTGGAAACGTAAAAGACTTTAGTGTTAATATCAAAGCTTCAAAACCAAAGAAAATTCCGACAAAGACAGTCTCTCTTTATCTTGAAGACATGGAAATCAGAGACACGATAAATCAGCCATTTTTATTCATTATATTACCTTTTTTCACATCTAAAAGACAAAGAAATGTAAACCTTGTTTACGAAATAGCCAATGCAGGTATAAAGTTTGGGGCTTCTTTGAGTACAGATAACTTTGAGGGAATAAAAAATCAACAACCTTCAGATTTTGAAAAAAATGTTTTTTATTTTGTATTATACAAGTTTCAAGAACTTTTTATGAATTCTAGTAAGAATGATGAGGAAAAAAATAATAGTATAGCTTTTAATATAGAGGAAGTAATAGATTATTTAGGGCTTAAATTTTCAATGAAATATTATAGAAAAATGGAAGAAACACTTTACAACTTGCAAGCAACAACTTATAAAATAGTAATAAGAAACAGAAAAAAAGCCGGTAACATAATAAGAGAGGTATACAAAGAGCCTTTGAATTTGATTAAATATGAAAAATTTAAGGAAAGAAATAAAGAAACCAATAAAATGAAAGTTTATTACAAAGTCAGACTTGATTACAGGATTATAGAGGAGCTTAAAAGAAAACACTACTCAATATTTGATCGACACCTCTTAAATGACCTTAGAAAGGCTGACAGAGCTTCTGAAAAGATATATCAGTATATAAGCATGAAAAGATTTTCTGATGACATAGGAGAACAGAGAATAGAAACTCTGGCTACGATCATACCACTTACACTAACAAGTAGAATAAAAAAACAATTGAAAAGCGGAGAATATAAAGAATATGAGGTTAGTAAAATAAAACAGGGATTGAAACGGATAAGAAAATCATTTGATATTTTAGTTTCAAAGGGATATCTTTTGAATTATCATGTTGAAGAGCTAAAAGATATAAAAAGTTATAGATTTGTATACAACTTTAACCCTGAGAAAGATAATAACTGCCATATATCTAGCTTAGTTGAAAATAAAAAACCAAAACAAAAGGTAATGGCAAATAAAACAACTCAAAATAATGAAAAATTAGAATTAAATGAGTTTTCTGAAAAAGTGAAAGAAGAGATTAAAAAAGCAAAACGTAACATTTTTGTTTCTAAGTCCTGGAATAAAAGGGTAGATAATAAAATAATAAAACTTTACAAAGAAGAAGGCGAAGAATACGTAATAAACATTTTGAAAATACTGTATTCCAATTTAAATACCCAAATAACCAAGACTCTGGTCTCTTACATAAATGGTATTATAAAAAATCTTAAAAACAAAAATATGGAATTATTCAGCGAAAAAATTGAAACTCCTGAAATAATTGAAAGCAATTCAAAAAAATCTAGAGTCAACTCAGTACCTTTTAAAAATAAAGGTAATATAGAAGATGCCGAAATCGTAGAAACTCCAAAAGATAAAAAAGAAGTTTTAAAAGAAGATCCTATTACAAAATTATTATTAGAATTATACGACAAAATGAGTGATGAAGAAAAACTTGATATAAAAGAGAAAGCAATAAAAAAATATTTAAAAACGACTAATAGTAAGACTTTCAGCAATATTCATGAAAAAATATTCACATCAATGGAAAGGGTATATATTTCACAAATACTAAAAGAGGAAAAAGGATTTGCATGATATAAAAAGCTGTTCTGCATAGAGCAGCTTTTTATATTGTTGGTTATTAAATATTTTATAATATATCCGTGATGACAAAATCAAAAAAAATACTAAACAGGATTTATTATAAATGTAAAATAAAATCAGTATAATTGTAATCCTTGATAAATTATAAAATTTAATCAACAAAATTTTATAAGCTTATTTAAAACTTATTATAATAAAAAATAAATCTTATAATCCTTTATAAATTATACTGAAATATGTATACCTAAGTTTATTATTTTAAATACCTATGCTATAATCTCTAAGGGGAGGAATTAGATGATTGTACAATTTTTATTTATATTTGGAATTACCTATCTTGGAGAGCTTATAAGCACATTATTTAGTTTACAGATTCCGGGAACAATATTAGGAATGTTAATTATGTTTTTTCTTTTAAGTACAGGAATAATAAAAGTAAAACAGATAGAAAAAGCCGCTAATATTTTACTTTTAAATATGGCAATATTTTTTCTTCCTCCTGGAATAAAGCTCGTTGATTCTCTTGATATTTTAAAAGGTAATTGGTTAAAATTAATATTAATAGCAGTAACAACAACACTGATAACAATGGTTGTAACAGGTAAAGTTGTAGATTTTTTTATAAGGAGGAAAAAATGAAAGAGTCTATTTTATATAATCCTTTATTTGGAATAATTTTAAGCCTTATGACTTATGAAATAGGTAAAAAAATTTATACTAGATGGAGATATCCAATATTTAACCCTCTTATGATAGCAATTACGTTAACAATTTTGTTTCTTTTAAAATTTAATATACCCTATGAAGCTTATTCTAAAGGCGGGGATATAATAATGTTTTTTTTAGGACCTGCAACGGTTGCTTTGGGAATTTCTTTGTATAAAAACAGTCAAAGGTTAAAGGAATATTTTTTACCAATATTAGCAGGAGTAACTGCAGGATCATTCACAGCTATAGTATCTGTAATAATTTTGGGAAAGGCACTTGGTTTAAAAAAAGAACTGATAATATCAACGATACCAAAATCAATAACAACTCCAATAGGAATAGAACTATCAAAAAGCTTGGGTGGCAATCCATCAATAACAGTTATTGGAATAATGATTACAGGAATCACAGGAGCTATATCCTCACCATTTATCTGTAAATTTTTTAAAATTGAAAACAAAATATCAAAGGGGATAGGAATTGGGACTTCAAGCCATGCAGTAGGGACTTCTAAGGCAATTGAAATGGGAGAAGTAGAAGGTGCAATGAGCGGCCTTGCAATAGGAATGGCTGGACTAGTAACAATCTTTTTAGTACCTATTTTGACAAAGTTTTTAATTTGAAACATTTAATTAAATCACTATAAAAAGGCTCGTACGAGCCTTTTTATAGTGATTTTTCTTTTATAATTTTAGCAAGCATCTCTTTGATACCAACGTCTACATTTTTAAAAGTAATTTTAAATTGTAGGGCTTCAAAGGTGTAAGAATCCAAAAGTTTTCCTATACTTTCTTCTAAAAATCCATAATTAAGAGACTCTAAAGAATGGAAATCTAAAATAATATTTTTTTTCTTTTTTAAATTTTCGGAAATTTTATTGAAAAGTACTTCTGGACCGTGTTCTATAAAATTTATAATTTTAATAGTCATTTTTAATCACCTCTCATAAGAAAGGTACAAATAATGGGTAGAAATTCCTTTTTAAAATCTATTTTAATTCTATTAAAACTGGACAATGGTCAGATCCGGTTATGTTGTCAAGAATTTCTACTTTTTTTATAGTTGAGATAAAATCCTTATTAACGCAGTGATAGTCGATCCTCCAGCCAATATTTTTTTCTCTGGCTTTGAATCTATAAGACCACCATGTATACTTTATTTCATTTGGATACAAATATCTAAAAATATCAATATATCCTGAGTTTAAAAATTTACTCATCCATTCTCTTTCCTCAGGTAAAAAACCAGGATTTTTTGTGTTGCTTTTGGGATTTTTAAGATCAATCTCTTGGTGGGCAATATTATAATCTCCACATAAAACAATATTTTCTCCATTTTCTACAAGTGAGTTACAATAATCTAAAAGATCAGAACAAAAATTTAACTTATATTCAAGTCTCTTTCCTTTTTCCTGACTATTTGGAAAATAACAGTTTATTAAAGTGAAATTTTCAAATTTTGCCTCTATATACCTTCCTTCATCATCAAAAATATCTATTCCCATATTTTTGATAGATAGCGGCTTTGTCTTTGAATAAAGTGCCACTCCACTGTAACCTTTTTTTACAGCTGATTCAAAAAAAGAGTAGTAACCAGGGATTTTTTTTATATTATCTGTCAGCTGCTCTTCAGAGGCTTTTGTTTCCTGAAGACACAAAATATCAGGATCTAGCTTTTCAAAAACATCTTGAAAAGCTCCTTTTTTTTCAACAGCTCTTATTCCATTAACATTCCAGGACAAAATTTTCATAAGTTATAAGGCTCCTTTTTGAAGATATCGTTTAAGTTTTGCGATCACCATATTTACAGCTATTTTATTTTCTCCCCCTCTCGGGATAATAATGTCGGCATATCGTTTACTAGGTTCACAAAATTCTAAATACATTGGCTTTACTGTTTTTAAGTACTGATCTCTTACTGATTCAAAAGTTCTTCCTCTTTCATGTATATCTCTTTCAATTCTCCTTAAAAGCATCTCATCAGCATCTGTATCAACAAATATTTTTACATCAAATATATCTCTGATTTCAGGTACTGCAAACAATAAAATTCCCTCCACAATTATTATTTTTGAAGGATGGATAGTTATAGTTTCTTCTTTTCTAGAGTGAGTTTTGAAATCATATATAGGTCTCTCTATAATTTGGTTTTTTAAAAGAGTTTCCAAGTCTTTTTTTAGCAGTTCAAATTCAATGGAATTAGGGTGGTCAAAATTTACACCGGCCCTTTCTTGAACCGACATCTCTTTAAGTTCTTTATAATAGGCATCCTGAGCTACTAAAACTGCATCCTCTGACTTAAATGCTTTTACTAAATTTTTTGCCACAGTGGTTTTTCCACTTCCACTACCTCCTGCGACTCCTATAATGATGCAATTTTTCATTATTTTATTTCCTCCTGCATTTTATAGATAAAAATAAGATATTAAATTTTTAAAAACTATTTTTAAATTATACAATACTTGAAATAAAATATCAATAAACCAAAAGAAGACAGCATAGGCTGTCTCCTTAGAATAAAAACTATTTTTACCAACCACCAGAAGTAGCTCTTCTAGAACTAACAGCCCAACCACCAGAAGTAGCTCTTCTAGAACTAACAGCCCAACCACCAGAAGTAGCTCTTCTAGAACTAACAGCCCAACCACCAGAAGTAGCTCTTCTAGAACTAACAGCCCAACCACCAGAAGTAGCTCTTCTAGAACTAACAGCCCAACCACCAGAAGTAGCTCTTCTAGAACTAACAGCCCAACCACCAGAAGTAGCTCTTCTAGACGAAGTAGCTGCAAAGGAAACAGAAGAAACAATTAAAATAAGTGTTAATAATAGAACCAATCTCTTTTTCATAGTGATACCTCCCTATAATATATTGTGTTTAAAATTTTGAAAAAGGTTTTATACTGTTTAAAATATTATAAACTTCTTTTTGTAATCCATTTTTCATGTAAAAATCAATAAAATCAAAAGCAATTTCCAGTCTTTTTTCCCTTTTTAAAAGAGTAAAATAAAATTTTTCGATTTTTTTAACAGTTTCAAGATCTTTTTTGGTAAACAAAGTCAACAAATAACGAACTGAAGAGAATTTTTTATTTAAATTTCTTTTTGTTTTTTCGTCACAAAGTTTTAAAAAATAAGTTATAGCATCTTTTCGTTTATTTAATAGAAGGGAAGTTTCTCCAATTTCAAAAATAATTTGTTCAAAAGTATAATTTGAGAACTTGTCTAAATCAACTAATTCAATCAATTTTTTACATTTTCTAAGATAAAACTTAATTTTATCAGAGTTATTTTCAAGTCTTGAAATATAAAGGAGATTATTATTTATTATAATTTTACGATTTATATCTTTATATTTAAGCATTAAACTTCTATATATAGAGATTGAATTATCATATTTACCGAGGTCTGCAGAAGAAATAGCTTGAAAGTTTTTAACATCAAAATATTGGTCTGAGTCAGAAATATACTCTTCTACTTGACAAAAGTATTCAAGAGCTCTATTGTAATCTTTTAAGCTATCAAAGATACATCCAAAATTAAATAAAATAATTGATTTTTCAGGTAAAAGAAAAGAAATAATTTCAGATTTAATTAAATTTTCAAGGTCTACAGCTGCCTGGAAATTTTCTGTCTGAAGATATATTCTGATTAAGCTCAAGCTAACTTTTCCTAGTGTTTTGGAGTCTCTTATAATGATCAGGTCGTTTAATATTCTTAAATAAAAACTCGCAGCCCTATGAAAATTTTCTTTTTCAAAAAAGATGTTACCAATTTTTTCATAAAGTGTGATTTTGGTCTGAATATCATATTCAGATGCATAACTTTCAATATCGGAGATGACAGGTTCTATAGTATCTTCTTTTTCAAGTTTCTTTAGAAAGTCGATTTTTAATTTTTCAATTTGTTCTTTCTTACTCTCCATCAACTCTTCTAGTTTTACCTTTTCAGGAATGTTTCTTTCTTTGAAAATTTTGTTAAAATTCTCTACAAGAATTTTAGCTGTATTTTCATTGAATTTATTTTTTCCTGTTTCTATCATGGCAAGATGACTTCTAGAAATTTGATCTCCTGCCAGATCTTTTTGGTTTATTTTGTATTTTTTTCTAAGTGCTATAAGTTTTTCAACAGGACTTAAAATTGCCATTTCATTCACCTCTTGTAAAATTGTAGTATATATATGCCTTATTGTCAATAAAAATAATGACCAAAATACAAAAAAATTATTATTTTTATAAAAAAAGACATTTTAATATATAAGAGTAAAAAAATATTATAAAAAGTTATAAAAATATATATTTTTTTCAAAAAAACATCATCTTGTCACTTTTATCAATGACAAAAAAGAATAAAAATGGATAAGTTTTCAAAAAAAACTTGATTTACTCTCTTAAAGGTTGTATATTTAAAGCAAGAAAGATAAATCAACTTTAAAACCAGGAGGACATGTTATGTATATTAATTCAAATTATAGAGAAGAAAATAGATTAACAGGATTATTAAGTCCTTCTGAAATTATTGGAATCTTTCAAAAAGATTACATTGAAAACTTAGGAAGAGAGAAAGTAAAAAGGTATTTACTGGAGAATCTTCTTATGAAACTTCATGCTGTAGATTCTAGTGAAGCTTTATTTCATCTAAAAATGGTGGGAGAAGTTTCAGCTTTACTTTCAAGAAAATATGGTTTTTCTGAATATAAGATAAATAAGATAGAGTTTTTTGCAAAAATACATGACTTGGGAAAAATAGGAATTCCGGGAAAAATATTAAATAAGCCTGGTAAATTGACTGCAGATGAATTTGAAGTTGTAAAGGAACATACTGAAATAGGTTATCATCTTATAAGTAAATTTGGATTTTCAAAAATGGGCGAGAATATAATAAGATACCACCATGAAAAATGGAATGGTAAAGGGTATAGAGGACTTGTGGAAAGAGAAATACCTATAGAGGCTAGAATTGTATCAATTGCAGATGTTTATGATGCACTCAGAATGAAGAGGACTTATAAAGAGCCATTTACCCATGAGACGGCAGTTGAAATTATAAAAGAGGGAAGAGGCGAAGATTTTGATCCTGAACTTGTAGATATATTTTTAAAATGCCATCAGGAGATTAAAGTTATGTATAATACAAAGTTCAACTAAAAAAAGAACCATAATGGTTCTTTTTTTAGTTGTAAAGTATATTTTGATATTAATATATATGTAGCGAAGAAGGAAAAAATAGGAAATATCTGTTTATATAATTAGAATATTACATAACTTGATTTTTATTAACCTTGTGTCGCGGCGCTACCTAAATAAAGTTTATTTTTCCAAGATCCATTTTATCAATAATGGCCAATGATTCTAGGTGGACACCTTCGTTTCTAAGAATATTTCCACCAGGCTGAAAGCCCTTTTCTATAGCTATGCCTATTCCCACAAGTTCGGCTCCAGCTTGTTCTACAATCTTTTGAATTCCAATAATAGCATTTCCAGTAGCAAGAAAATCATCGACAAATAAAATCTTATCATCAGAATTTAAGAACTCCTTTGAAACGCAGATATCATAATCAACTTTTTTTGTAAATGAATGAACAGTTTCAACATACATTCCTTCCATAGTAGTTGGTTTTTTTTTCTTGGCAAAAACTAAAGGAACGTCAAAAGCTACTGCAGCTGCAAGTCCGATGGCAATACCTGAGGCTTCGATAGTAAGGATTTTATTGATTTTTTTTTCTTTAAATCTTTTTTTAAATTCTTTTCCCATCTCCATCATAATGGTAGCATCTATCTGGTGATTTAAAAAACTGTCTACTTTAAGAGTAGTTGGATTTATTATTTCTCCACTTTTCAGAATTTTTTCTTTCAATAATTTCAATTTTATCCTCCTGAACAATAAATATATTATTTTGATAAGATTAGCAATAAATAAAGATATTTCTCAAATTTGATATCATAGCTCTAAAGAGTCTATATTTTTAAAATAAACTTTTACCATATATAACATGGATTATGTTAAATGTCAATTAGTATAAATTCTTATGACGGTTCACTATTCTTTTAATGATTGACAAAATAATGCTTTACGTGTTATATTTTTTAAATATAAATTTAATTAAAAACATCAAAAATGTGACTTATAAACTCTATATTGGTCACAATTTTATTTTGTTTAGATAAAAATATTACTCATATAAACTGCAAATACGGTGCAGTGTATCTACGACTAACCTTAAATTGGTCTCTATGAGAGGTGTAATGACTTAGGTAAAGTTTGAGTATACGCTTTTCGTACTTTAAAATGGTAAGATAGAGCATAGACTTGAACTTTTTTTAATATTATTTTGGAGGTTTTGAATGAAAAAGAACAGTATCGTCATATTAGATTTTGGTTCACAGTACAACCAACTTATTGCGAGAAGAGTAAGAGAGATGGGTGTTTATGCAGAAGTTGTGCCTTATTTTGAAGACATTGAAAAAATCAAAGAAAGAGAACCAAATGGTATAATTTTATCTGGAGGACCAGCTTCGGTATATCTCGATGATGCCCCTACTATAGATAAAGAGATATATGAATTGGGAATACCTGTTTTGGGTATATGTTATGGAATGCAGTTAACAATGCACCTTCTTGGTGGAAAAGTAGCAAAAGCAGATAAACAGGAATTTGGAAAAGCAGAACTTTTGATAGATGACAAGAAAAATCCTTTCTTTGACTGTGTACCTGATCAGTCACAGGTTTGGATGAGTCACGGAGATCACGTAACTGAGATAGCAAAAGGATTTGAAAAGATAGCCCATACAGATTCTTCAATAGCTGTAGTCTGCGATACAAATAGAAATTTTTATTGTGTACAATTCCATCCAGAGGTAACTCACTCTGTTTATGGGAAACAGATGCTTGAAAATTTCGTTTTCAACGTAGCAAAATGTGAAAAAAACTGGTCTATGGGAAACTATATAGAATCAACAGTGGAAGAAATAAGAGAAAAGGTCGGAGACAGGAAAGTGATACTTGCTCTTTCAGGAGGAGTTGACTCATCAGTTGCAGCGGTTCTTATACATAAGGCTATAGGAGATCAGCTTAGCTGTTTCTTCGTAGATACAGGTCTTATGAGAAAAGATGAAGCCAAAAAAGTAATGGAAACTTATGGCGAACACTACAATATAAATATAGAGTGTATAGATGCAGAAGATAGGTTTCTTTCTAAATTAGCTGGAGTAAGTGATCCAGAAGAGAAAAGAAAAATAATAGGTAATGAATTTATTTATATTTTTGAAGATCAGAAGAAAAGATTTAAAGATGCAGATTTTCTTGCCCAAGGAACAATTTATCCTGATGTAATAGAATCTCAGTCTGTAAAAGGTCCTTCTGCAACAATAAAATCACACCATAATGTTGGTGGACTTCCAGAAGAGATGAAGTTTGAACTGTTAGAACCTTTGAGAGAGTTATTCAAAGATGAGGTAAGACAAGTGGGAAGAGAGTTAGGAATCCCAGATCATATGATAGACAGACATCCTTTTCCAGGACCAGGTTTAGGAATCAGAATTTTAGGGGAAGTTACCAGAGAAAAGGCTGATATTCTAAGAGAAGCTGATGATATCTTTATAGAGGAACTAAGAAATGAAGGTCTTTACAGCAAGGTAAGCCAGGCCTTTGTAGTGCTATTACCTGTAAAATCTGTAGGGGTAATGGGAGACGAAAGAACCTATGAATACACAGCTGTGCTAAGGTCTGCAGATACTACAGACTTTATGACTGCAACATGGTCTAGACTTCCATATGATTTTTTGGAAAAAGTTTCAAATAGAATAATAAATGAAGTAAAGGGTATAAATAGAATGACCTATGATATTTCCTCAAAGCCGCCTGCAACAATAGAGTGGGAATAGGATTGAATGGAATCAAATAGTTGAAAACAAAGAGATTGAGAGTAATATATTTTTAAATGCTCCTAGAATGCTCCTAAAAATAAAAAATAGTATTAATTTAAAGCCTGGATATCAAATCCGGGTTTGTTCTTTTTTTGTGGAAATATTTAATATTTTTTTTGAAAACCATTGACACGTACCAAATACACGTGTATAATATAAATGTAGGAGGTGAGGGAGTGAGGTCAAAAGATTTGATGAAAATCATTGAAAAAGATGGTTGGTATCTTGTGAATATTAAAGGTTCGCACCATCAATTCAAACACCCTACTAAAAAGGGGAGAGTTACAATACCACATCCCAAGAAAGACCTACCAAAAGGAACTATTAAAAGTATCCTGAAACAAGCAGGGCTTGAATGAAGCCCTGCACCAAAGGAGATGATTATATATGAAAGATGTTTATATTTATCCGGCAATTTTTACTTATGCTGATGATGGGATCTCTATTGAATTCCCAGGCTTAGAAGGAGCTTATACTTGTGGAGACACTGAAGAAGAAGCCCTTTACATGGCTAAAGACTGTTTAGAATTACATCTTTATGGAATGGAAGAAGATGGTGAGACTATCCCTGAAGCTCTAAAGATTAGAGATATTAAGCTAGGAGAAGATCAATCAGTAGTAATGGTCAGAGTTAATATGAAACCTGTAAGGGATGAGATGCAAAATAAAGCTGTGAAAAAAACTTTAACTATTCCAAAGTGGCTAAACGATGCAGCTTTAAAGCAGCATATTAACTTCTCAGCACTTTTAAAGTCAGCACTCATGGATGAATTAGAAATTAATCACTAAAAAGTCGGGCAATCAAGCCCGACTTTCATCATCTGAAAATATTCTTAAAAATCTCTGATATAGAATCCCCTCTAAGGTTTGCCTTGATACTGAACAGCTTGGTTTTATATTGCAGAGGGTTAAAATTGAACTCAAAGCCCTGTTTTTTCAGGGTTATTCCTTCAAACCCAAGTCTAATTTAACTTTCTTCAGTTCATTTTTAACAGTTTCATTATCCACTAAATTTATATCTCCATTAACATCGCTATTCAGCAGCCCTCTCTCAAAAGCTTTTAACCTATCTGCTATAAGTTTAGCCAAAGATGGTGGAATAGTCTCAGCGGCTTTCCTCCCCAATGCTAAAAATTTTGGGACAGGTAATATCCATCCAACCAAAAATATTGCCAATGGCCAGAGCAACGCCGCATTTTCACTTAAAAAGTCTAATATCCTTTCCATTGTTTCCCTCCTATTTTAAATAAGCGTTAATCATAGCACCCATGAACCCGCTCACCAATACAGTTATTATTGTACTCGTGAGTTGTTCCCAGTACCTTCCAGGCTTTTCTTTTAATTCCTCTACATCTTCCACAACCTTACTTAGTTTCTTATTAAGTTCTGTGTGTTTCTCAGCAATCACAGCTATGTTTTTGTTCATTTCCATAAGGATTTCTTGGTTCTTTTGGACTTCATCTATGCGATGGTGTGCAGATCTCGCTGATGCTTCTACTAAAGATATTCTTTGCTCATGACTAAGCTGCAATTCTTTACACCTTCCTTCCACTTAAGTACCACCTCCGATGTCAGATATTTTCTCCTGCTTTCCACTTCTTATAAAGTCCTAAAGCCCACTCACGGTTTTTCATATATTCTTCCTTTGTTGCGGCACCTAAATATGAATTATAGTATCGTTTATAATATTCCCATAGTCCCTCTGTGGTGTTAGGGATAGGTTGAGGCACAACTTTATACCTTATTCGGCTTGCAATCACGCAGAGGAGAGCTGAGGTCTCCAGTTCCCTGTGCTGAAGTTTGTCGAAATGAATATCATATTTTCTTTTGCAAAATTCTATCCATTTGTTTCCTCTTCTAAGGATGTCTGTAATTCCTATTGGGTCTATCTGCATTATACCAGTACCATAACGGTAATCAGACTTGTCCATCAAGGTCCCTAATTTAGTTTCCTGAGCTGCCGTACAGATCATCAACTCTTTTGTAGCCTCTATATTCTCATTCTCGCTTTTCATAGCTTCACAGACATCTTCTATCATCTCAAATAGCTGTGAAATTCTTGTTATTCCATAGTAAGTTTTCATTGGATCATCTCCTAAAAATAATAATGTACCCATCCAAGTAATGTTACAGATCTATAAAATAGTTTTGCTGTTTTTTTATCCACATCCCATGTTCTCATTGCTCTATAAAACCTTCTATTAGCCTTTCTGAAACCAATTTTTTCTTTAAACCACCAGTCATGGAGAATTGAAGGTGTCGTGTATTTTTCACCAACAGAAGGGAATAACCACTTGGCCCACCACGGACTTGAGGCTCCATCAGTCTCGAAAGTTTTAGTTACGGTCGTGTCTTTATAGGTAAAGTCTTCTGTGACTTCCCATAAGTTTTTGCCTATCTTTTTTAATTTTATTTCTTCCATACGCTATTACCATATTTGGTCTGTATTAAACTTTAAAAGACCTGATTCATCTAGATTGTATACAGCTACTTTTAGCTCTGCTTCTCTAAAAAATTGTGAACTTCTAAATGCACCTATTGCTCGATATATTGTATTGATTCTTGCCGGATCGGTTATTGGGTTCTCTATTTCTCCACTTGAGAAAGCCCAGAATGTGCTCCCATCTTCTTCTAGTTCATCTTTACATGCACGAGCATCTGCTAGGTCCTGAGTTCTACCTTTTATGATTTTGGTTTCTTCAAATGTAGTCCCTGTTTTTAGCATAGTATCTCTTTTATCTGCAAGAGAGTTAATTAAAAATTCTTTCCATTCAGTTTCTTTTTCTTCAGTTAAAATGTAAGTTTGAGAATCTACATCCCAAGTGTGATAATTAGAAGGCTTGTCAATATTTACCACTTCTCCGTTCTGGTACATTTCACCTTCTCCCAAAGAAATTAGTCCGGTTTTAAATTTCTCAGCTGTATTCATCTCTCTGACTATTCCATCGTCCACAGTTGGACAACTCATTACCTCCCCATAATAAATGCAGTGAACTTCTGAATCGTATTCAGGGAGATCTCCCCATTCAGGAAACATCTTTTTATAGTCTCCTCCATAGATGCTTTCAAACTCTTCGGTTCCATAAGAACAATCCCTAATTTTTTTAGCACACCCTTGAGAATCTTTTTCTGTTTTATGATACATAATATAGAGTTTTTTACTCATTTTTACCTCCATTTTTTAATTATTTTTATAATTTTTAAACCTCATAAATTTTAGAATTTAATTAGACTTCTGTAATTGTAAATCTGCTCGATAGATATGTATAAGCTTCATCACTCGCACTTGTTCTGTTAGCTTTTATTTGTAAAATTCCTCCACTTGTAACTGTTGTGGTGTTCATTAGGTTTATAAGTGTTTGGTCTGTGTCGTCCGATGTCATCCCCGTACCATATAGATGTATATCTTTTAGTGTTGTTGTTGGTGAAAGTGTGCCTGTAACGTTGCTACACCCACTTAAACTAAGGTAATAATTCAAAGCAGGCAAATCGCTTAAATCACCCGTTACGTTGCTACAATTCAATAAATTAAGAGCATAAGTCAAATTTGGGAGGTCGCTTAAATCACCTGTAACATTAGTACAGCCACTTAAACTAAGGTAATAAGTCAAAGCAGGCAAATCGCTTAAATCACCCGTTACGTTGCTACAATTCAATAAACTAAGAGTATAAGTCAAATTTGGGAGGTCACTTAAATCACCTGTAACATTAGTACAGCCACTTAAACTAAGTAAATAAGTCAACGCAGGTAAATCGCTTAAATCACCTGTATAGTTTGAATCTGTACCATTATCATTAATTTGCACACCATCCCCATATAGATTGCTAGCATAGAGATAGCTAGTCCCAGCAGGAAGTGTTTTAGCAGGTCTAGTTGAATAAGAAATAGTACCATCTGCCAGTTCCCACATTATGTTAGTTCCGTTTATTATTTCAAAGTCCATCAACCCTGCTCCATGCTTGATAGGGAATCTAGTATATTTCATATAGCTACCTCGTAAAGTCTCTACTTTTTGCGAAGTTGCTTCCAGTGAAAACAGTTCAAAATCTGATGTAGGGTTTGCCACTGCAATTGATCCATTTTCATTAATACATTTGTAATATTTACCTGTATTTTCATCCAGCATTATTTCTTTATATTCAGATGCATTATTTTGCATGGTCTTTGGTTCGGTACTTTCTCCATGTATTGAATTTGATACTTTTTTATTAATTAGCTCTTCCGGAGTATCTCCTAAATACATTATTTCATCCCCCATTACCACATCACCACTTCGGCACCGTTACCATCAACGGTAGTTTTTAATATTGTATATTTACCATCTTTTTTTATTCCAGCGACTACATTAGTTGGTACTAATATCCAAGGTGCTGGAGTTTCTGATTCATCAGGAATTGTATCTGTATCTGCAAAATGAACCAGTATATTTCCTGAAGCACGTTTGCACTGTACTTTTTCAAAATCGCCATAATCTGATAATTTTACAGGCGTTTTTCCTATGATTGCTCTATGCATGAATTACCTCCCTATTTTTAATAAAGTTTAAAGTTTATACTATTTTTGTTATTTTTACTTGTCCGTATTCTTCTCCACCAGTCCAGGTAGTGCTTGAAACTTCTAACTTAAATTGAGTGCCTTTAGTGTCTGTATCGTGAAACCATCCTACTGAGTGCGTCTGTCTTGTCGAAGCGTTTGTCTGATTATGCCCAGCATATCTGGAAACACCTAAATTTGTATCGTCTGGCTTTCTACCGTACAGATATGTACTCCATGAGGAAACCAAGACACCCTTATCCGTACTCGCTACTGCTTCTATGAAATATCTCCCATCGGGCATTGTAACTACTCCAGAGTCTACAGTTATCCCAATTTTATTATGGAGTATACTCAATAAAGCTACCCCAGTAGTATCACTTGGGTTGTACAAAACAGCACCCGATAAACTTTCTAATTTCTTAGCATTATGCCAAACTGAAAATTCTTCAAAATCACTCGTTGGGTTCGCAACTGCTACAGATCCGGAAGTATTTGTGCAGATATACATTTTCCCAGTAACACTGTCTAATCTCTCGTCTAAGTACTCTGACGAATTATCTTGCATTGTAAATACGTCCGTGGTGCTATTATGCCTATCTATGTTTCTAGATTCCTTTGTAGACTTTCCTTCGGCTACCTCGTTTTCTCCATCCCCAAAATTTTTGTTAAATGCAGAATTTTTAGAAAAAGCATCTTCTTTAGTTGCTAAGTCTTGCACAGTAACATAGACATTTGTTGCATCTATAACTGCACTTATGCTTGAAGCGTTTGAGATATAAGTAACTACATCTTCGACTCTTTCAATAGCCCCTCCACTTTCTGCCGGTATCAGGTCAGGGGAATCGGTTCTACAGTATGCGTACAAAATTTCTGCATCATCTTCTCCTTTTGCGAAGACACCTATTTCTTTAAAATAAGTATCCTCTGTTAGTCCTGAATTAGTGAATGTAGTTCTTATCCTAAAAGCTCCACCTCCTAGATCTTCGGTGCTGACTATGCTAATAATTTTAAAAGAGTTTTTCAAATCAGTAAGTTCTGTTTGTATATCTCCTTCTTCTAAGTCACCTTTACCTACCTCAACCTTACTGAAAGTTATTGTTTCTCCTAAAGCTCCCCTTGCTAAGAGGGCTTTCCCTAAATCCGTTAGGATTGTTCCTGTAAATTTAGCCATCCTATCCTCCTATATAATTCTCAAAATCTTCCGCTACTCCATCAGCTATTTGGATCTCTTCAAAAATAGCTGTATTAATTATTGTTCCAAAGTAGTTTGCTCCTTCCCATTGGGATGATGTCATGACTCCTTCTAGGGTACTTCTTGTATTTTTATTGGCTTCTATAACTTTATAAATTTTTGTAAGTTCATCACTTGTCATACTAGAAGGTGTTACAACTTGGAATTTATAAGGATCTCCCTCGTAGTTAAACCATTCTAGAATCTCCGCATCTTCAAAAATTGTTTTTAAATTAGTCTCCAAAGCATATGGGGTTCCTTTTCTCTTATGACTTTTTGTGCTGGCTTGTATCAATGTTATTTTTTGATCTTTTGTAAGATCATCGACATAATAATCCACACTTTCCTGTATTAATAGCTCGTCTACTTCCCAATCTTCAAGGTCATAGTCATTAAGTCTTGTTGTTAGCTTGACCTTTTCACCTGCTTTATATATTCTACTGAGTTCATCATCTAGCCACGCTGCTATTGCCTGTATTTCTATATTGTCTTGCAGGCAAGATTGCACGAGTTCTATTATATTGATATCTTCTAAAACATTATTCATCTTCAACACCTGCATACACAGCACTTATAGTTTCTGCCACTGCGACTTGTTTACCTGATGTTTCAGAATAAGCAGGCTCCCTTATAACAAGTCTTTTTAGAGCTTTTTCTCCATTAACTTCGATGCTCATTAGATCCCCAGTTAGAGAATCTGGGACCACATCTTTTCCAAGTTTAGACTTATTACTTGCTACCCAATCACTCACAACTGTGTCTACTTCGTTCTGAATTGTTAATGTAGAGGATTCCACAGCTTCATTAATATAATAATCAAAATCTATATTATAAGAAGCTTGAGTACATTTATTTACTTCGACTGTATCAGTAAGAGGCCTCACTGTTTTACTTGACAATCTAGAGAGCGTATCCGCTATAGCGTCATCGCTTGGTATTTCACCATCTTCTGCAAGGATCCATACACCAATAACTCCTTCGGACAATTGTTCAACATATGCATCTGTAATTGTGGGGTGTGCATTTAAAGCATGATATCTATATGCTCCGCTTGGACCTGCTATAGAGTACCCTTCCATGGACTCATTAATGTCTTTCCTATATTCTTCTATATCTTGAACATCTGAACCACCGTCAGATTCTGTGATGTTTGTGACTGATGTTACAAATGGAATAGAATCTATAATAGTATTTATCTGCCCAGATACATATCCGTTTCCAGAACTCCCCTCTTCGGTACATTCGGCATTTACTGTAGCTGTGGTATAATTTATTTCGAAATAGGCTGTTTCTGTTGTCTCAAAAATAGCCTGTCCTCCAGCTGTAACTCTTGACCCCATAGGGATAGGCTGCCTCTCGGATAGATTTCCTTCTCTTTTGTACTGTAGTGTCGTAGATGCTTTTGAAGCTTCCCCTCTATCTACTTCTTTATTTTCTCCGTGAAGCTCAATGGTTGTTTCATCTGCAAATCTGACAAAGTTGTTTGCTCCAGCATAATTTATTTTCTTTCCGTGGGTGTATAGTAGATAAGATAAGACTTTTATTAGGGACCTTCTCTCGTCTCCTTCTCTGAGTGTTATACCTGTCAGATTTTTAAAGGTGTTGACTCCTCTTGTTTCTATTTCTTCTCCTGTCTCATTATAATAATTAATATTACTCATTAATACTTATCACCACCTTTGGAGTTATTTTTCCATCAACATCATATTCAAATTCAATATCTTCTACAGTAACAGGTTCATACTCCTCAAGCATGGTAACAATAGCAGACGAATACTCTCCTTTAACTTGGTCAATAGGTTTGTCAACTAGATCTCTTGATACACCTAAGTACCTACCTAAGATCAATTCACCAAGAACAGTTCCCAAGAGGTTTGAACAATTCTGGATTACTCTATCAGTACCTGTAGCATTTAGATTCATTGTCATTCCGGTTGTTATTTCTGTCATACAGCTTCACCTGTTTCATAATCAATATTTTTAACAGTATTTACTTCAGTTACATTCTTTACTGTAGAGCTTTCAATATAAGTTTCCCTGGAATACTCTAATAAAGAGACACTTACATCTATTTCCCATGGTATTCCTTGCTGATCTATTCTTTTTTCTTCTACTTTCAAACTTTCAATACAGTAACTTCCAAGGTTTCGGCTTCCAATCATAAGAACTTCATTTTCTCCAGATTCTTTTATAGTTCTTAAAATATCGAGCCTTTCCGTAGGATTTATACCTAGTTCTGCTTTAAGCTTCATTGATAAGGATAACTTTTTTAAATCGTTTGCCATAAATTCTATTCTGGGTTTTACATTTATTAAGTTATGAGTTTGTATCCTAGCTCCTTCATCTAGTTTCAAATTTTTGAAAGTGCTGGTTTTGTCATAAGCAGCTTCAAAAATTACATTTCCAAAACTTCCTACCATAGATATCCCTCCTACTCATTCATTGCGGTTGTTGGGCTTGTGTTTTTATTATGAATATGTGCATTAACTGAGCCTTTGCTAGTTTCTACGTCAGGAGCAGATATGTTTTCTCCGGCCCCTATAGTCCCTCCTGTAGTTAACGCTGTGGAACATTCTACTAAGGGAGTCGTGCAAGTTATTTTTGAAGAACTTTCAAATACTATATTGTCTGATTTGAATTTAAGAGTTTTAGTTTCTCTGTTGTATTCTAAAAAATTTTCATCTTCCAAAAGGTATTTTATCCTGTTGTCAGAAGCTGGTGGAGTATCTTTTGCTTGATAATACGAACCTAAAACTATTCCTTTATTATTTGAAAAAGGACTACAAAGACAAACTACTGCTTCGTCAATACAGGGCATATTCCAAAATTTATCTTTAGAGGTCCTTGGGGTCAATACAAGGTATTCTCCAGACTGTATTCCTGTATCTGGGAAAGTAACTCTTACAGTCCCAGTAGAGTAATTAACCTTACTAATTTCTCCGTACCTGACTATTTTTCTCAATATTTTTTCAAGCCATCTAAAATCCATCAGAAATCCAACACCCTTCTTATTTTTATCTTTGTATTATATCCACTACCAGTACTGTGTACTGCTTGAGTAACCAGGTATTTGTAATCATAGATTCCAAATCCACTTGTTTTTATTACTACCCCGGCTACTATATCCACATCTCCCATAAGTGATATTTCACCTTGGACTTCAGCTTTATTTTTTTCTCTGAGTTTAGCCCAACCAACTGCTTCTAGCTGTTTTTCTTTTTCTTCTTTACTACCTGATACTGAATAAGAATCGTTAAGTTTTAAAATTCTATTTGTATTATCTTTGTATCCATCTCGAAACTCTAAAGTTCCTGAAGCTGTCAAAGTTTCTTTCAAGTCCTGGTCAAAATAATTTATTTCAAATCCGTCCCATGTATCAAACTCTTCATCCCCAAAACTATAGGATTTTACTTCTGTCTTTTTTATAGTTTTTATTGCATCTTTGCTCTCATATTCTTCTTCATCAAAAATAACTAATTTTTTATCCAGAACTTTCAATGATTTAGCATAATCTTTTGCAAGCTGGTAAAGAAATGTAGAATCTGTTTCTTCGATCTGTTCTACACGGTTTATATCCTCGTCCTCTTCTGATAAAAATACAAGTGTAAGTTCGTTTTCATCTGAGATCTTTTCACAAACAGCCTTTAAAGTCGTGTTTTCAATAGCTCGATTCTTTTTTACCCTGTTGAAATTGGAAGTCACATCTATGGAAAGAGCACCTATTTTCAAAGTATCTGGTGGTCCTTGAAAATTTCTTTTATCTATAGAAAACTCACCACATTTAAGTGTTGTTTCACCATCTTCTTCTATAACTTTGATGCTAGGTGTTATGCTCTCTCCTTTGAGAGGGGCCCAAGAATTTATCCATTTTTTATCTAAATCAGCTATGGTAAGGCTTATTTCGTCCGCTTTATCCAAGTTGTCTGTGTATGAAAAGCTAGTTATTCCGCTGTTTATTTCATCAGAAATATCAGTGCCTTCAAATAGTACTTCTAATATTACCTTTCTAGTTTTTGCCATTTTTTTACCTCCAAGGCGGGAGAGTATCGGAGGTACTTGTTTCTATCTCAGGAACTTCCAGTTCTATCCCAGCCTGAAAAAATACTACATCAGAATATTTTTCATTTGAATTAATTAGATCATCGTAGAAATCGTAGCTGTCGTACACTTTATTTGAAATAATATCCCAGGTATCTCCCTGGACGGTTGTGTATACATTCATCAGAAAGCCAACCTCCCATTGTTTTTATTCATTGCTTCCCATTCTTTTAGAAGATCCTTATTGGAATCAGATATTTGTTTGTTTATTGCGGCATGATCTGCGCCTTCTGGAATTTTGATAGTCCTTCTATCTTCTAAAACTATGCTGGTGTGCTTTGTGTTTGAAGTAGAGCTACTTTGACTATTATTTACTATGCTTTGTGCGTTTCCAATGGTTTTATCCACACCTTTTAATTCTGAGTTTTTATATTTATCTGGATCAATACTTGCCCAATTAGATTCATCTAGCTCTGCAGTTTTGTCATCATCTTTTTTACCCTTCCAACCAGAAAACCATTTTTTTATCTTGTCAAAATTTTTCCAAAGTAAAAATATGGCACCTGCCACTGCTGCAATGGCTGCGACAATCCAAGTTCCTGGGAAAGCTGCCACTGCTGCATTATAGGCCCACTGTGCAACAGTCAATCCTCCTTGTGCTGCAGAGGCTGTAGCGTAAGCTGCAGACATTGAATTAAACACCCCTATAAGACTTTGAATAAACATACCGGTTTTAAATACTCCGAACATAGTTATTGCAGCACCTGTTAATGAGCTAACCGCATCCCAATTTTCTGATAAAAAACCAGTTAATGCTACTATATCTTCTGCAAAATTTGAAATTGTCGGAGCCAGGTTGGCACCAACTTCTATACTTATACCTTCTAAAGCACTTTTCATACTTCTAAGACTGCCGCCAAGGCCACTCTCATTAATTTTTGCCATTCTCTCTGCACTACCTGAATAATTGTTTAAACTGTTGTCAAGTTTGGATGTAGCCTCCTCTGTGGCTGTCAAAATTGTCAGCATCCCTGCGTAGGCCTGTTTTCCAAAAATAGTCTCAGCCTTCATCGCTTTTTGATCTCCTGTTAACCCTTTAAAAGCATTCTGAAGAAGTTTCATTTTACCCATTGTGTCTGCATTACCAAAGTCGCTTATATCAATTCCTAATTCTTTCAATTGACTGTTGTTTACTTTATTTAGAGAAGTTAATGCACTTCTAAGAGTTGTACCGCTTTGACTTGCCTTTATACCATTATTCGCCATGATCCCTATAAGTCTAGCAGTATCTTTTACTTCTAAACCAAAGGCATTTGCAACTGGTGCAGCATACTTGAATGACTCTCCCATCATACTAACAGAAGTGTTTGCTCCTGTTGCTGTAGCAGCCAAAATATCTGCAAACTCTTCTGTCTTATCTGCAGATAAACCGAATGCAGACATGGAATCAGACACTATATCTGCTACAATACCGAGCTCTTCACCACTTGCAGATGCAAGATTTAATGTCGGTCTCAAGGATTTATTTATCTGTTCCACACTGTAACCTGCCATTGCATAATACTCTTGGGCTTCTGCTACTTGTGTAGCTGAAAAGGCTGTTGTCCTACCTAACTCTTTAGATGATTCAGTCAGAGCCTTATACTGGGCTTCTGTAGCCCCACTAATGGATTTTACCCTTAACATTTGATCTTCAAAATCCATAAAAGTATTTATAGAGGCTGTCAGACCAGCGATAATACCACCGCCTACAGCCATTCCAGCAAAATTTTTAAGGTTCATAATTCCAGTGCTAGTCTGCTTGTTTAAATTTTCCATTTGTCCAACTAGTTTTTTATTTTCTTTGACAAAATTCTTATAACTGGAGTCAACTTGACCACTCAGCTTGAAAATCAAATCATGAACTTTCATTTTTACTCCTTTCGTGGATCTCAGTTAACTCTTCTACAATCTTTGGAACTTCATCCAAATACCTGTCTTCAAAATAATCTATAGAGGTATTTGTAGCCCTGTTTAACATCAGGCTTATTTTCCTGATATCTTCATATTCTGTGGGGATACCTAAGCTCCAACTTCGTGCAAAAAAGTTTGTACAAGGGTCACCACCATTTTGTGGTCTTTCCAGGATAATTTATCAAAACTTGAAAGATTCAAGCCGGTTGCTTTGGCCGCACAGGTAAGACAATATAATTCTGAAAACTGCTTTTTTATGGCTGGAACCACTCCTCTTTTTTGATATGTTCTTTCTATGTCTCTAAGATCTGAACCTTTTATTGAATCAAAATCAAGAAAGATCTCCTCTATTGTTGTATCTTTTAAGACAATTGGATTTTCTAATATGACCATTTTTAAGTCTTCTTTAGCTCCATTGTGGGAAAAGTGCATTAACTCTTTTGAAATTGCATTGGTTATTGCAGAAATGTCTTGAACATTCATGATATCCAAAACCTCAGTTGGGACGTTAGAAGCTTTAGCAGCGACCAATACAAAGTAAAAATCTATAAATTCTATTTTAGAAGTTAATACAAATTCGTTTTGATATGTTAGTTCTTTTTCTATCTCTAAAAAATCTTTTGCCTTTAGATTATTTAAGTCATAATTTAATTCTGTTATATCTCTATCTTCTGAAACTGCATATTTACCAGTTAGTTTAACGATTCCTCTACCTGATACGCCTGTGTTTTTCTCGTTCATTTTAATTTATCATCTCCTTAATAGAATTCAAGCACTTCCAATTAAAGAAGTGCTTGAAATATTAACTCAATCCAAGAGCATTTCGGACTTCTGCTAGAACATCTGTTCCATCTATAATGCACACTTGGTTAAATTTGTCATACTCTATAGCCACTTCACCATCAATAGTTTCCTTATATGAAAGTAAGTTAAACGTTTGCTCTGCATCCTGTTTGGTATTTGGCCCTGTAGTGCCGCTGTTTAGTGATTTGTGTGTCGCTTTTGCTTGAATTTCTATTTTTTGAATCTCGGTTTCTCCAGATTCACTGTTATATATTTGTTTTGCCATATAAATTGTTAAATCTTTTGCTCCAGGTTTCATAAGTCTTCTAGAAGCTATTGAAGGAACAACTCTATGCTTCAATACCAAAGGAAGATTGCTATAACCTCCAACAGAACTTGATTCATAGGACCCATCTATCCCGGCACCTGTTATTTCTTCTGATTGATTTTCAAAGTTAGGAGGAGTAATATCCACGATTCCTCCTAACTCGCTGCTTCCTTCTAAGACTCTTATTTGAAGGATTTTTTCAGGTATGTTCTTCATTTATTCCCTCCCTATTGAAATAAAGTTTCTAAATAGCTGACATCATACTCAACTATATTGTGAATATTTTTAGCAGGAATAGAAACACCTAGATAATGATGGAAAACATATTTTCCTGCCAGTAAATTTATAGTACTATTTTCAGTTTCTAAAAATTCAATTCTTCCTCCGAGAAGTTTTCCCTGACTGGTTAGGGAGTTATATCTCAAGTTATAACTATTTACTATATTTTTAATTAGTGTAAGGTTTCCAGGATCATCAACATTGTCCCTTAGATTTAACACAAGTGAATTTTCTTCATTTATAAAAACCGATTTTACATTTATAAAATAATCTTTTACATCTGTACTATCGGGTTTGCAGGCTGTGTAGTTTCCGAAGCTTTTTAACCCTCCACCGAAACTTAATCCTGTTGTAACTCCATTGTCTTCGAGATACTTGCACTTGGTCTCATTCAACGTAACCTCTGTTCCGTCTTTCAAACATAACTTATCTAATTTTAAAGACTTATTGGATGGGGACTCGTAAGCAAAGTTATCATTGTCCCTGTTTACAGTCATCGAAAGACAAGCTTGGTGTAATGCCAAGTGCATTATTTTGTCTCCTAGTCCTCCCATAGGCCATGCAAGAATTTGTTTGTCAGATGTTAAGTTTTTAGAAGTTCTTTCTGCAGGAACGTCTGAGTATTTTTTTATTGAGTCTGTATCAATATCCACCATTGAAATCCCCTGGAAATTTCCATTGTAAAGTTGCATCTTGGTGTCTGATATCGCTGCGACTTCACTATCAGAGCTGAATTCTGTCCAGAGTTTATTTACAACGAGATTATATTTAGAATAGACATCTTCTAGACACTCAAGCCCGCTGTTGTCTCCATCTGTATCAGTACCGCCTATGATATCATCCTGGGTAATTGCAGATGGGTCCAGTTTATCGTATTCTATGTGCGGAGTTCCATCTATTGCCCCCCCATCAACTGCAACGACTTGAAGATATCCGTCTGAGTCGTAAGCCAAGGTATAGTCTGTATCCAATTCATAAGTTGTGTCACCTGCTGAGTTTTTTACTACTACACTCGATTTTATTATTCCATATACCTCTTCTGCCCAAAGATCTGTGTCTAAGGTTTTCAGTTCTTTCAAAGCTACGCTTTTTTTATGTGTTGATTCTTCCAGTACATTTACAAAAATTACAGGAGAAACTCCGTACAAATCAAAAGCTGTATATGCTGCTTCACATAAACTATAACTGAACAGCCCGTTATTGTCGTCTGTGTCATCCACATAACCAAAAGCTTCTGTAAATTCAGATTTTGAATAACATAAAATAGGTTTATTAACATTTTTTTCAGTCGCATAAACAGTCGGAGCACTTCCTATTACCAGTAAGACATCCGAGCCACTCGTTACGGTCTGGACGGTCGTTGCCGCTTCTTCGCTAGAAATTCCTCTATCTAACACTATTTTTCACTCTCCTTTTTGTACTCTTCAAGAGCTTTATTTATTTTGTGATTATAGATGCTCTTTCCGTCAGCTATTTTACTTCTAGATTTTGCAAACTCTGCTGTACTTATAAAAAGTGATAAAAAACTAGGGTTTTTATCTAAAAAAGTTTCAATAACAGATAAAAATTTACCATCTTTTTTGATATATGTTTTATTTTTAGTCAAAACAGTCCCTTTTATATTTGGGCCGATATATACTAACCTTTCTTTAGCCATTATTTAACAACCTCCCACGGGTTTACGCTATAGCTTGGAACTTCAAGCTTTACAATTGTTCTTGATAAAAATATTGGGAACAGATGCTGTTCATCAGGTGTCTCAATGGAAATATCTTTCCATTGAATCCTTAAATCTTCCTGTACAGTTTTTTTTATGATTTCATTGATGTTTATGAGTTCGGCCATTCCCTCTTCAACTTCATCTGATGAAATAAAAACTCTTAATGATATTTCTAATTCTCTATAAGTATCCTTATCATTAGTTTCATGATCAAAAGGAGCAGAAATGCATATATAAGGAGGTTTGAATTTTTCTTCATTATCAAGAGGAGGTACAAACCTATGAAAGTTCATTTTTGACCTTTCTTCTCCGTCTTCTGACTCTCCGTCATTGAAATAATTATTTTCTAATTTTTCTCCCAATAATTTTTCAAAATATATGATGTGATCCAGTGGTGTTCTCAGACTTAATTTATCAGATGTCATTTATCCAGTAACCTCCTTACCTCATGATCAAACCTTTTATCAAACATTGTCTGAGCCGATTTGTTTGCTGCTTCTTTCACTTCAGAGTTATTTGCCATTTCTGGTACAGATGGTCCATATAGCTGTCGTATAGGAAGTCTTGAGCTATTGACCCTTTCAAATACGCCAAAATGTGTTGATACTTCTCCTCCTTTGGATCTAGCTGCAACATTGCTGGTAAAGGCTCTTTTGAAAGTTTTTACTCTGCCCCCTTTTTTTACAGATATTTTCACCTTTTTCCCTTTTCTTGACAGAACCTTATAAGAACTTAAGGGAAGTAAATAGCCTTTTACTCTTATACCTGAATTCATGCTTGAAGAATTAGCTTTTATTACACTGACATCTTTTTTTACAGTTTTAGCTTTCACATAATATCTTTTCCTTATTTCTTTACTAAGAGTTGTTTTAGCAGTAGAATTTGCTCTATTTAATGACCTGTAAAGAGATTTTACAACTCCTTTACTGACACCTTTCAACATATAATCTGCTACTCTTATACTCATGGGGTCTATTGTAATCATTAAGCACCTCTTGTAAGAGTTATATGGTACATCCCACTTTCTTCTTCAAAAGCTGTTATAAGATAAAGTTTGTGGTCTATGTAGATCTTTTGATTTTCTGAAATTTCCTCCTGTAAATCTGAAATTTTTACACTCATTAGATACTCTTTCAGATAAACAACACCGTCTTCATCTTTTAATTTTTCTGTATTGTCTGTCCAAATAACTTTTATAGTTTTATATTCATCTTTTGATCTGAATTTTATATCCTTATTTTCTGAAAACTCTTCGGTATTTAAAAATACATTGTAGATATCTGCATCGACCATTTCTGCAAAGTTCATAGAAATCACTACTCTGATTTTTTGTCTTGATTTAATTCTTCAAGTAGAACTTTATTTTCAGCTTCTAAAGATGATATTTTTTCGGTCAAAGCTTTATTTTCTTGTTCTATTTTTTTTAAATTAGTATCAAGAGCTTTATTTAATTGCTCTAAATCTTTATCATCTTTTTTTTCTGTTATCGATTTTATAGTCCCTGTAGTTTTTAAAAACTGAAAATCTTTGGCAGAGATCCCTTTTACAGGGACCTCTTCTCCAATTTTGTAACCTTTTTTATTTAGTTTACAGTTTCTGTCAAATATATACTTTCCCATAATCCCTCCTAGCTAGTTACAACCCAAGAGAAGTATCCTGCCATATCTCCTGGCTCAAATACAGGTCTTGTTTCTGTAGTCACATGTGCAGTTTTACCGTTTTCAGCTACCTTCAAGTCAGAATATCTTGCTGTAAATTTCAAAGGGCTATCTTTATCTTTTAAATTAATAATAGGAGCATAGAGAATACTTCTGTCAATAGGCCCTCCTACCATGGCATTGTCTGCTAATATTTTTACATTAGAACCATCTGGAGCAGTAACACTTCTGTTGTAAGAGTAAATGTCTACACCAGAATAATTTATAGTTCCTAGATATTTGAATCCTGGAGCTAATTTTTTAGGGTCAATTTCCCCTAACTTGATTCTTCTATTATCAAGTAAAGCCTGAGCTTTTGTGTTATTTATAAAATCGTTTGCTGCATTTTGTCCCAGTACAATTACCTCAACTTTTTCCCCGGATTCTTCTGCTGTATTTATAGCCGTTTCAATATCGGCTACAGGATCCGACGTTGAGGTGTTCCAAAGATCTTCTCCTGTAAGAGTAACCTTATTTGACATGGCATAGTCATATTCCCACTGAGATTCTCCATCAAGTGAATTGATTTTTCCAGTCTGGAGAAACTGTCCAACCATATATTCAATTTTATTTTTAACTTCTGCCTCTTCTTGTCCTAGGAGTTTAGCTTGTTTTCTCTGCAAAGCTCCTGCAGCTCCTGTTTCAACTGCTTCTCCAGCCTCTCTTTTAAATAAAGTTTCTGCTGAGATAACTTTTCTAGATTCTACATACGGTGGATTTTCTATTATTTTTGTGGATTGTCCATTTTCTGTCTGGGCTTTCCCTCCTACTATCGGTGAAACAAATACTGCCATTGATTTACCCATGTTTTTTAGGTCTAAAACGACCTGTTCTGTGTAAACTATTTCATCATTCGGGAAAAACATCTTTGTTAGAGCGTCTCTTTGGATTTCTCCCCTTCTTCTAATCTCTCTAATCGTCTTTTTGTGTGTAATTGTATTTGACATTAATTAATTCCCCTCCTTATACTGTTTCCATGAACAGTGACTGTTTATTGAAATCTACTACCATTGTTTTTTCTGTTACAGAATCATCTTTTACTATGTATGATACATCTACTGCACCTGTTTTTAATATCTCAACTTCTTTAGATCCTCCAGTAGCATCTATAGCCTCCAATGTCACTCCGTAGGCAGTTTCAAAACCTGTGCTTCCATAAATACCACATTCATTACTAGAATTGATTCCTAGTGCTGTGTAAGCTTCCAGGTCTTGACCAGATGCTATTGTTGCAGATACAGTTTTTGCTGGGAAATTCCCACGCATAAATGACTTAAATTCTGTTGTAAAATTCATTAATTACCCCTCCTAGCATTTTGACTGAATACATTCATAATATCTTCTGATACTACCACTGGATTTTCTTCTGAAGGTAATTCACCTTCTTTATGGGCATCAATTACATTCTCTAAAGTTTCTGTGTGCGACTCTTTGGCATGTGATTGAAGTGTGTTGTAAGCTTTAAATTTGTCAGAGTTTACAATTTCAACCATTACCTCGTTTGCTTCTTTGCCATTCTCTCTTGCATTGTTGATGAAGTCAGAAATATCAAAATTTCCAAATTGATTTTGAAGTTTTTCAAGGTTTTCAATCCTTGTTCTTTCCTTTTGCTTTGAACTTGCAGATGCTTCATTAACTACTTGATTGTAAAGATCCGGGTGGCTCTCTTTTAGCTCTTTTAAATCCATGTTTTCCTCCTTTGAATTTTTGTTGTTGTTTTTTCTGGTTCTCAATAAGTTTAAAAACTTATTTTTCGGAAGCTCTTTGAAGGTGTTCATTACTCTCCCCCTCATAAAATTGTTGACTTCCTCTGTATCTGAATCCTCAGCTTTCAATGATAAAATTTCAGTTATAAACCCTGCATCAAAAGCTTCTTGAGAAGTTAACCAGGACTCTTCATCCATTTTATTCATTATTTCTTCCCGAGATAAAGTTGATTTACTTGCATATACATTTACAATTGTTTCTCTAATGGTATCCATAGTTTCAGCCTTTTTTCTAAAATCTTTGGCTTCTCCGCTGGACCATGACCACGGATTATGAATCATGAAAATAGCGTTTTCAGGCATGAGTATCTCATCTCCTGCCATTGCGATTACTGTCGCTGCACTTGCTGCCAAAGCATCTATTCTAACTATAACTTTTGCAGGATGATTTTTTAGAGAATTGTATATTGCTTGAGCTTCAAAGACATCTCCACCTGGACTATTAATTCTCACTAAAATTTCTTCTGCTTCTATTTTTTCTAGTTCCCTGCAGAAACTATTTGCAGATACATCTCCTTCCCAGCATGGGATATTTACAATCTCTCCAAATATTTTTATTTCCGAATTCTTCTCTGAACCTGTCTCACTGAAACACCAAAACTTATTATTCTTCATTACTCACCCCTTTGAGTTGCTGATTTTCAAGCAATAATTGTTTACTTACTTCCTCGAAATCGTTTCCTATGCTTCCTGCTTCTATTTCTCTATTGGATATACCCATTTTCACTCTTTCAGATGCTGCCCTGACCTCTTTATATGGATCTAAGCTGGATTTAGAAGGACCTACCCAATAGGCTCTTGAATAAGCAAGTCTTTTTCTATCGTTGTCCATGTATCCAGGCAAATGAATTTCTCCAAGGGATACCTGTTCTGTAAGCCATTCCTCATAGAAAGGCTGGCACATGTACATCTCAATGAGGCTTCTTTTTTTTAAAAAACCTTTCCAAGCTTCATCCAAGGCAGCTTTTGAAGCTGAGTAGTTTGATCCAAAAGAAGTCAATAGTACTTCCCTCGGAACTCCTATACCTGCACCTATTTCTGTGATTATTGCGTCTACGAAAGTTGAGTAATTCGCATTTGGTCTTCCGGGATTTGCTATTTCCACCTTTTCTCCAGGATTTAGCTTTACAATTCCACCTTTTTTCATACCCACGGTTTTATCTGGTAAATTATTATCTTTTTTATCCACACCTAAGTTTTTTAAAGGATCTGTATTTGCTTCTGTTGTAACAAACACCGTGTACATAGCACCGATAACTGCCGCCATGAGTTCACTTTCACTATATCTACTGTGTTGCTTTAAGGCGGATATAACAGGTGCTAAAAGTGGTACCCCTCTTCTCTGTCCGGGTCTTTCTGGCTCAAAAATATGATGTACAAGCCTGTTTCCATCATCCCCAAAAGCTTTTAATCTTATAGTTTCGGTTGTGTAATACATGTCTCCAGGATGTCTTTTTGCAACATAATAGGCTTCTAACTCACCGTTTGTATTAAATTCCACTCCATTTCTTATCAAATCCGTATCAACAGCATAAGGAGAAGTTATAAGGTCTCCTTCGATCACTCTAAGACAGAGTCTAGTTTTAACGCCTTTTCTTTTCTTATAGCAAGGGACTACTAAAGCATCTCCTGCTACAAGTGAGGTTATCAATGTTAAAGTTTGAAGAGTGTAAAAATTAAACATTCTGCTATAATCACAATTGGTGCTCTTGGCATAGAGATCAAACTTTCTTTTGATTTCTCTTTCTAGTTTTGCTGATTCTTCTTTCGTTATTCCTAATACATCTATATCTATATTTGGTTTGGCCTTCAGACCTGTTCCTATACCGTTAACATGGTATTTGTTAATAGCTGCCCTGGCTATAGGACTTGACATATACAAACGTCTCGTCCTAGCTCCAAGTGTGGCTCTATTATCGTCAATTTCTTCAGTGGGGGATCTGGAAATAGGCCAAAAATCCCAAAGAGCGGAATCGGTTATACTTGCACCTGAATCCACATAATTTTTATATTCCTGCTTAGCTTTTAGCCTGTCTTTAGCCGCTTTTGGACTAAAAAGATATATAGCTTTATCAACTATGCTTGGTTTTACATCGGAATTCCCCATGATGTCGTCGGCCCTCCTTCTCCTTTGATTTCTCTAACCTTTTTCTCCCAATATTGAATTGATTTTCTGATCTCCGGGAGGTCTGCTTTGGTTACTTTTCTGTTTTTATACTCGTACTCCTGAGCTCCTGTCAGTATCGCTTCCTCTGCTGATACTGCATTATCCAGCATCCTTTCAGCCGTTTCTAATGATATTGACATTTTTCACCTCCTTTCTAAGACATATTTATTCAAAGGTTCTCTCATCCTCTTGAGGAGACTGTCCTATGCTGTACCTTACCATTTCAAAGGCTGCCCTGGCATAGTTTCTTATATCCAACGCCTCATTTCTATCTCTGATTTTCTTCCAAACTATTGTCTTTCCATCGGCTTCTTTAACTTCTGAAGTCAGCATCTTGAAGTAGTCGGCTCCATAACCCCTTGAGAGATCTAAAGGAAAGTGACAGTATTTAGGTCCTGGAGTATCTATTTTTAAAGATGCGTAGGTCATATCTTTAAGTGCATTTACACCCAGTGAGAGGAGGTCTATCTTGTTACATTTAGTCCTTCTGAATCCGTTATGAACAGAAACACCTTCTCCCCCACGTCCTTTAATCCCGATGACTTTTAATTCCGCTATATTTTCATTTACGAAATCATAGGTTCGGTCAGTATGATGTCCTCCTGTATCAATGAAACTTAGAGATAATCTCTTTTTAGTTCCGTCTTCACCTTCAAATTCTCTTGCAAGGTAATTTTTTAAGTCGTTCCAAACATCATCAAGCTCTGGGTTTCCTGGGAAAATTTTATATTCTATTCCCCAGTTTTCTCCTTCTTGGTTCCATGCTACAACTTCTGTTTCTATTCTGTTATCCTGGACATCTATTCCTGCTGTAAGAATATCTGACCCTGCAGGTACTTCCGCTTTATAGTTCTCTCTTCTGTTATACAGTATTTCGTAATCTATAATTTCATTTAGATTTATTACAAATGGTAATCCCAGGGAAGTGTTCCAAAAGGTTATTAATCTTTCAGGATCATCCTTTACCTGCTTGTAATCATCTATAATCTCGTTCCATGTCTTCCATGGAGAGGCGAATTCATTTAGATGAAAACCTCTGTGGTCTTTTATATTTGGATTTTTAGATACCCATTTTCCGTTGAGTTGTTTCTCCTTTTTCCAGGCTCTCTCGTCATGATAAGAGCCACACTCTTCACACTCCATTACTACTTCGTTCAGGTCTTCCCATTTGATTCTTTCAAAATCTAGCTCGTTTAAATGTCCACAAGCCGGACAAGGTAGACACCAGACTTCCATACTGGATTCATTGTAAGATTTTTCTATCCTAGAAATACCCTGTATAGTAGGAGTTGATACCCTTATTTTTTTAGAATCCCAAAATGTAGTGGTTCTTTTCTCCACAAGTTCTAAAGGATCTCCTTCTTTCCCAGCACTTACTGGAAATCTGTCTATTTCATCAGCCAATACAATTTTTATAGGCCTTGAAGCTAGTGAACTAGGAGAGTTGGCACCTACAAACACTACATATCCTCCTGGAAAACTTTTTTTTGATACGGTGTTCCCGCTGTCTCTTTTCCTTGGGTTTTCAAAGATTCGTGCTAGTACAGGAGTGTCCCGAATCATCGGGGCTATTCTCTCCCGTGAATATGACTGAGCCATCTCTACGGTAGGCTGTATAAATATAATAGGCGAAGGGTCCAGGTGAGCATAGTAACCAAATACATTATTCAGTGTCTCGGACTTTCCAACCTGAGCCGATGTCATAAGAGTTGAAATTTTTATTTTCTTGTCAGCTATAGTTTCCAGTATTTCAATCATGTAAGGAGTGACCTCGGTTTTCCACTTACCAGGTTCAGCCGAACTCTCTTTTGAAAGCACTCTGAACCTGTCGGCCCACTGGTGAATAGTTAGGTTAGGCGGTGGAGCGAGTCTTTTGAGAATGGTTTTTAATAAATTTATAGTGTGATTATTGTTTATCTTCATTCTCGCCTCCAAAATGATTTTTTACCGTCTCTTCTGATAGTTCAGTCAATATATTGTTGATCTCTTCTTTGGTAATCTCTTCAATGTCTGCCCTGTTTGTTGCACCTATTAAGCTCTTCCCGAGCTTTCCTGGGAGTGATAGACATTTACTCCTGAATGCCATTATCATATCTAAAATAAATTCTTCTACAACCTTTGTTTCATGGAGCTGATTTCTACGTTCCATCAAATCCAGTTCCTTCATTTCCCTCTGGACTCTCTTGAGTTTCATACTCTCATCATTGGAACTCATATATCTCTGTACATTTGTAGCTATGTCATAATTCCCATCTTTGTCAGCTATAAGGATTTTCTTTTCTGTTAAGTTCCTGATACTCTTATGTGTGATCCCTAGAATTTCAGAGAGTTCCTTCTGATTTACGCTCAGCTCTTTCCCGAGTTTTGCCTGTTCGATATATTGCTTTACAGATTCTTCCAGATCATATTTTCCTTGGGAAATTTTTACACCAATTTCTCTTACTCTTCTTGCTGAAATCCCTAGAATTCGAGCTAATCTCTCATCTTTAACTTTTATCCTCATGCTCTACCCCTTATATTTGCTTAATTCTTTGGAAGTGGGAACTCCTGAAAAAATCCTGAATCAAGCCTTTTTTTGGGGTCTTCCGACCCGTTAAAAAAAATTTTAGTTTTACAGTACCTTTTTTAATCGAGCTCTATGTCATTTGCATCTCCAAGCTCTTTCTTGCTGATCTCATACTTGACCATCTCTTGGCGGTGGCTCAGGTTTTCTTCTGCACTCTTGATGTCATATAACTCTTTATCTATGTTATATAATTCCTTGATAGCAGCGGCTCGATTCTTAAGTGCTTCCTCTCTGGACTTCACAGTAGATACTCCAGCATCTAACAGGTACTCTCTTAGCTGAGTGGTAAGATTTTTATACTGGAGTTTAATTTTTACTCTGTCCTCTGCCACTTTAGTAATAAGTTTTTCGGACTCTATATTTCTTATTAGAGCTTTGGTTTTACCCTTCTTCCACTCTTCTCTTGACGACATGTTATATAAAGTACCTAAAGGGACCATGTACTCTATAGATAGATCTACTAGATCCTCACCAAACTCATATCTTTTTTTTATTTCATTTTTCTCTGTAGCAGATAATTTTTTATATCTTTCATTTGGCATATGAGGTCTCCTAGTCTGACTTAATAATTACTTAACGAATATAAGTAGGGTGCTCTTATTGTTATATAGAACTTTTTTATTAGTTTATAGAAAGTGTATTTTTAATCTAGACCATAGTTATTAAAGCCTAGAGAAAGAAATAGAGGTTTTTTTATTTCCTCAATAATTGAGATTATTGAGGAAAAATAAAATCCATCAAATAATTTAATTTTTCTAGATTATTATGATTGGATAGTCTTTTTTCTATTGTTTTTTTTTCTCGGTTTTTGTTCTTCTTTTCATGCTTGTCTACTATCTCGTATAAGAAGAGATAATCAAACAACCAATAATTTTCTGCCAAATGTCTATAGACGCCTTTTCTTTGTTTTTTTCCTATTTTTGCAGCTGAAGCATTTGATTTTTTATATGCTAAATACTCTGACTCTAAAGTTGGCTTAATATTTTCTTCGATGTAATTTACAGCTCTTTTGTAGACTATATTTTTTATGTAGTCCTTAAAAATTAACTCTATAACTCCATAATTTTCTGTTAAAGTGCTTAGTTTGTCATCAAGCTTATGTTTGCTCATTCTGTTCCTGTAACTTGCTCCTATGAGCTCTAATTCTATTCTAGTTATCATTTTATCTAATAATTTTTGATCATTGACTTGAGATGTTTTGCAATAAGCCTGAAAGCTGATTGTTTTCTTTGAGTAGAGAAAAGTATTGTCTTGATATATTTTTTTAAAGTTTTTATTCTTTCCACCATTGCTGATTTTTACAGAATTATCAAAACTTATGAAAAGAAGTGTAAGTGCTTCTATAAGCTCTTTTATATGAATGTCATAATTTTTATTTATTTCTACTGATCTAACCCTAGCGTCTGACAAATCCAATTCGATACCTTTTTTTCTCAAAATCTCAATTAATTTTATTATAGAATTCATAAGGTCTGTTTTGTCTGCATTGTAAATATTGTGGCTGTGTAAAATTTTATTTGGGTTAAAAATAAGTACCTGAAAATGAGTTGTTCTACCGTCAGAGTAAAATCTGGTGGAACTGTTTAGAGAAATCATCTCGTCGTCCAGGTAAAAAGATTCTTCGGTATAATAATCTGTTGTCTTTTCTGATTTCAAAAGCTGGGATCCGTCTTTAATTTTGAAATTATAAATAGATATCTTATCGAGACCTATTCTAAATATTTTATTTAAATCCAGTTCCATACTTTCCCGCCTTTACCCGTATATATTTTATTCTCAATGAAGGGGCTGATTGGTATTGTCTATTTTGACGCTTAAGCCAATCAAATCTAATACCCCTTTATCCAGAACAAAAAATAAAAGGTCCACAGATACAGACTATTACACCTGTACCAATGGACCTTGGGTCTCTATTTTCTATTTAATTTTATTTAATGTGCTACACTTTCTACACCGTATATAGGAGTCTGTGCCATTGCTTGAATAATCTGTATTCCCTGTTATTTTAACCCAGCCATCTTTGACAACAGCTAAAATACGTTCGCATTTTTTACATTTGATTTTTTTCATCTTTACTCCTTTAGTTATAGCTTATGCTCTTAATTTTGTCAAACTTTTTTTGAATATAAAAAATCCCTGAAATAAATCAGGGATAGTTTTTTTAGTTGCTTCCAAATTTTTTAGATGTAAGTATTGATTGTGTGCTCTCAGTATCGATTATATCGGCCATTCGCAAAGCGTGAGTGCTCAGTATCGTGTATTCAGCTTTTATTCTTTCTTGCAGATCTCTTAGTTGCTCTTCCAGATTCTTGATATTGTCTACACGTTCTTTTATCTCTCTTAGCCTTGGGTTGAACTCAATATTGTTGATAGATTCTATTACTTTGTAGTATTGCTCTTCACACTGGATAAAATATTTCCTAGCCTGTCTCCCCTTCTCGTTGTTCTCGATCATTGAGAGCTCTTTGGCCATGTTGAGAGTTATAATGTAATCCAGTTTATATCCTTTTTGAACCATAGAGTGCTTGTTGCCGTTAAATTTCACAACGACACCCGATTTGGTGTCGTTCCAAAGGGTAGTAAAGTCTAGGTTTTCTTCAAATTTGTATTTCTCAATTCTTTCCTTTATCCAACTTGTGAAAACTCTTTTTACTTCTAAAAACTCATGCAGTTCTCTTGCTGAGACCAGGCTATTTCCATACTTGTCTTTTTTTACTTTTACTAACATTTATGTCCACCTACTTTCATGGCTATCTCTATTGCCACTTTTTCTGATGTCACATAAATTTTGTCGCAAAGCCCTTTGATTGTTACTTCGATCATACCGTTTTCCAGAATTTTCATACTCATACTACTACCTCCTATTGAATTTATGAGGCAAATGCAGTATACTATACCTAGCGACGGTGTTAGTTTACTAGCATCTGCCCCTGTGAGTTTTTTCTAGACTTACAGGGGATTTTTTATTTCTTTTTACGGATAATAAGTTGTTGGTTTTCTTCATCTAAAATCAACTCTATTCCTTTTTCTTCCTTTGTAATGCCTAACTTTTCTAGCCATGGCTTAGGAAGAGTCAATCTAGTACCAGTACCATTACCGGCCTTGTAAAAAGAAATGGTCAAGTCTCTCTTTTCCAATTTAGCCTCCTTTTGTTCGCCCCTAATATAAATATAACCTGTTAGGGTCGGACTTGTCAAATGTTTTTTTAATTTACTTCATCTGCCTCATAAAATTCTATAGGAAAATCCCTGATTTATTTAGTTTTTAATGTCCTTGATTACTTCTTTTTATTTTTTCCTGTAAAATTTATCTTTAAAAGATGCATCCATATCAATTAACTGGGTAAATATAATGATTAGCATTCCAAATTCTTTTTCTCCCATCACCAGAATATAAATTCCATATAAGAATGTTATTAGTGACAATATCATGGTTAAAATTCTTTTGAGCTGTCTCTTATTTATCATAATAACCACTCTCGATTCTCTCAAGGGTGCGGTCAATTTTTCGCTTTATGATCTCTCTTATATCATCTCTGTAGGTTTCAAGTATGTTTTGGAACTGATGGTGAAGGCCGTGACTTTCCAGGGCATCTTTGAAGTGGCGACAATGATCGTCAAAGTCGTTCCTTATAGCTCCTTGAGAGTTCTCTATCATTTGCTGGGCAGTTATTATCCTGTCAGCTATCTCCTCTTTTGCTTCTTGAAGTCGCTTTTGACATGGGTCCATCACAAATCTTTGAAGGGAGAGAAGCAACTCAAATCCTTCGCACTTGGCCTGCTCGAGCTGATTTGCTCCTCCAAAATGAATATACACATTGCTGTTTTTATTTCTGTAAGCTGCCGTTATCATAAATCCCTCCCCAAAATATCTATTAGAACTGCACCATTTTTTAAGTTTGAAATAGTTGTATCTTTTTCTTCTATGATCTGCAAAAACTGTTTATGTGTCTTTAACTGGCTCTTTACTTCGAAATAGTCGTTATGAAGGACCTCATTTTCTTCTTCATTTATCAATTCTTCATACTCTTCTATTTCAAGTTGTGCTTCTGCATATTTGACTTCAAGCTTTTGATATTTTTCTGTGAGTTTGTCGAAGCAAGACTTTGGAACTGTTTCGCTAAGCCCTTCGTGATATGGATTGAGGTCTTCTAGCTGTTTTTTTAGGTCGTCAATGTGATTTTCTCTGTATCTCAAGGCTGTATTTAGCTCCCTGAGGTGTCTTTCGTGGCCCTCTGCATCTTTTTCTGTACCTGTGATCTTTCCTTGGAGAGACGATATAGTGTGGAGGTGTTTTTTATTGTTCTCTGAATACTCTTTGAGCTCTTTATTTTTAATATCCAGCTTTTTTTTTAACTGCTGGATTTCTTTTTCTTTTTCATCTATCACATCAAAGGCTTCTACCAGTGTGGGATCTTTCTTTACTGGTATCTCTTTTTTTACTAAGTTGGGTTTTCCTAGCTGGCCAAGCTGCTTCATTTTCTGAATTTTGCTATTGATCGCCGGAAGTGATACCCCTAGGTGTTCCGCCAGGTCTTTTCTTGATTTTTCAAAATTTTCTTTGATATAAGTTTCTTCTGCTGCTGTCCATGTTTTCCGCATTTTTCACCTCTTATGAAATATTATCGATGACTTGATATAGTATTTTTTAATCTTTTAATTGAAGTATTTTAAGTGCTATTTCCATCTTGCCTATGTCTGCCTGAGCTTGATTTTTTAAAGCTTTTTCCAAACTCTCGGCGGCTATTATTTTTAATTCTTCAAGCTTTTCATCTGATTTTTTCTTCATCGTTCCACCTCCTGAACTTTAAGCATGTGATAAACTGCTCCTCTACTCCTAAAAGCTTTATAGGGTCATTAAAACCTTGAGGACCAAGTTTTGAAATAAATTTACCATCAATTTTTCTGAGGTATCCCTCTTCTATTTCAAAAAAACAACTCAGAGTTTTAAACTCTACACTACAGCATTCTTCTGCAGAAAGTCCTGTTATGCCTGACACTTCCACACTTGTAAAATTTTCTTTAGTTTTAGATGCTTCATTTATGCCTTTTAAAACTTCAATATAAGTTTCTAGTTTCACTCTTTTACCTCCTGTATTTTTATATTTTTCAATTTTTCTAGCTGCTTTTTCTTGAACTTCCAGAATTTTCTGAGAGCTTCTATGTTTCCGATTCCATACTTCCTGAGGAGTGCTCTGTGTTCTCCAGGAGTTAGGAATTTACTCTGTTTTCCTAGGTCCTCAAGAAACTTCACTGTTTTTTCAAGAAGTTCTTTTTCAGAGCCATTCAATTTCTATCTCCCAGCCATTTTCAAAGGCATCTCTAGATAATTTTTCAAGGTCTTTGTCAAATCTGACACTGTCTAATTTTATTGATTTTATTTTGTTTAAGATTTTTAAAAAGTTTTCGAGATTAACTATATGTCCTATCATGTCACCCTCCTAATTGAAATCTATTTTTCGTAATAACCTATAAAAACAAACTGTTTTGTCTGTTTATCATAATCAAAATATGGTGGTATCACTGCATTTCTGTTGCTGAGTTTTCCTATTTTTAGATCAAATAATTTAGAATTTTTTTCTATGATTGTGACTCTTTCCCAGATTTTCATGTGTCCCTCCAAACTTAAAATTATAATCCTGTGTATTTTGATAATTTATCCCTATATTCAGTTACTACCGTATCAAACTCGAATGAATATTGTTCTGACAACTTATCAAATTTTTCTATTGGGTCGTTGCAGATCCCGATATCAAATTCATTTACGATAAGGTTTGCAATGTCTTTAATCCTCTTGGTAGCTTTTGATTTACTGAGATTTAATCTAACTTTAACAGGTTTTAAATCATAATTCATCTTGATGGCGTCTACTACAAATCCGGGTCCTTTGTTATTTGATACTACATAATTTACTACTTCGATAAGCCTTTTTGGTGTAGTGTCCAGCTTTTCAATGTTTTTTAATGTCCCATCAGGAACTTTGTAATTGATGGAATCTAATGTTTTTATTATTTCTTTTTTACCGAAGGAACTACCACCAAGGGAACCACTGTGACCGCTAGTAGTGGTTTTTCTTTTTAAGTAAGTATTATTAAGTAAGTATTTATATGTGGCATTTTCATTTTTCTGATTGTCTTTTAGATCAATGTTTTCGGTGCTTACAGAGTTTGACACAGGTGTGTCAACAGTGCAACCCACTGATTTTACTGGTTTAGATGGTGCTTTTGATTTTGGTTTTGACACAGGTGTGACAAGCTCAAACTCTTCCTCTTCTGTATCTACTGTTTTTATTGGCTCCAAGAGGGTAGAGGGGTGTGTCAAGCTATAAACGTTTGAAGTAAACTCACCATTTTTCTTTTTTCTGTTTAATTTTTTTATTAATCCAATGGAGATCATCTTGTCTATTGATCTTCTTGTTTTAACTTTGCATATTTCACCATTTTTATTTCTGATCTTGCATGCTTCTGCAATGACAGGATATGAAGGAAATGCAACCTCTCCATGATTGCTCTTTAGCTTTACCAAATACATGAAAATAATTCTCTCAGACATCTCTAAATCAAGATCCCATATCTCATTGGGGACCATTGTAAAGTTTGTATTCCAGGATACTTCTATTCTCGCGTCCATTAAATTCATCTCCTATGCAGGACCTTCCAGAGTCCTATTTTATTTTTATATTCTTATTTAAAAGCCCCGAAGGGCAACCCTGGAAGGCGGCCCATAGACTTTTGAATAAAGATATAAAGTGTTCTTTTGTGCCAGTGCCCCCTACATGCTATAATCGATTCACCACAAAACAATTAAACTCAAGGAGGCACTATGAAAAAATTACGTAATTTAAAATCTGCTATTTGTGAAAGCGGCCACATTCAAACTTCTGTTTTGGATTCTTTGGCAAGCATAGCTTCTCAAAAGGTTATTGATTTTCTGAAGTAGAATCGTTTTCTAATAACAAAGTGGAAATTCTTCCTATCATCCTAATTTCTTTATCCCTCATAGGTGTTTTTGTTTTAATACAGCTATAGAGCCTGACATATATAAAATCTATGGCTCTATCCTCTGTATCTTCCAAAGTTAAATATTTTTCAGTTACCTGGTCTTTCATCTGCGTCCCATCCTTTAATCGTTTTTTCATAAATTTTCTCTTCAAAAACGTAAAAGTGCTGGTTATATTTATGTCCGAACCAGCACGGACAACCGATTTTATTTTATTGAAGGAGTCCAGCCAAAGGCTGTAAAGACTCTACCGTTAGAGCCTCTTCGATACAGCTAAACAAGCGGAAGTTATAATTAAAAGGGGGACTAGAAATTATAATGGTGTTTAGCTGTATAGAGGAAGGTCCTAAGCTTTTAAATAACACCCATTGAAGAGGGGCAGAAGCCCCTCTTCTTTGTACTTTTATGTACAGGAATTATTCAAAAAAAATTACAGGGTCCAGTTCAAATTTTTCACATATAATCTTCAGCTGTTCTACGCTGAATGTTACCTTTCCCTCTTTTAAATTTTGAATATGATAAAAAAAGTTTTGCTTTGTAATGCCCAGCAACGGGTAGACTTCAGTGTATTTTATTCCCAGTTTTTTTTTAGAATCTATTAATTTTTTATACATATATTCACCTCTTAATTCATTGTACAACTTTGTACAATGAAAGTCAAAATTTTTTTTACTGATTTAAAAAAACTAAAAGCGAGGGGTTTTAATTTATATTTTTATTTTTTTCTTGAATTATATTATTTTATGTGGAAAACTTATGTAGATACGCCAATAAATAACTAAAGGGAGAGGATTTTATGAAAAAAATAATTTTAATGTTATTATTATGTATTAGTATCACTGTTTTAGCTGTCCCACAAGCATCTCCATGGGATAGTGTTACGTATGCAGTAAAAAATTATTTGAAGGATAATGCAAACGATCCTAAAAGCATTAAATATGTAGAATGCAGTTATATACTAAAACTCAGCAATGGAGGGTGGGCTCAACGAGTTAAATTCAGAGGTAAAAATGCTTATGGTGGGATGGTTCTTAATGAGTATGCTTTTTTGATATCTGGCGACGGAGACAGTGCTGTGGTTGTTTCGGCTGGTTCTATGGGTGAATTTAGTAAAGCTCTTTCATCGACAGGAATTAGTATAGTAGGATCGTATAATCATGAAGGAAAGAAAGTAGATTAGTAATAAAAAAAGAGCCCCGAAAGGGGCTAATCTTCCTTAAAGTATTTAAGTTTTAAAGAATTAAAAGAAATACCCTCTAATGATTTATCATCTGATATTTCTGCAAACTCAATGACTGTATTTATATTTCTAGCAATCCAACGGTCGTTAATAGTGCTTCCAATATCTGTAAATGCACCAAAAATTAATGCAATAATAGCTATTATAAAATTAATAGCTTCATGAGAAAGGAATCTCCATTTGACTAGTTTTTTAAGTTCTTCTCCTATATAAAATTCTTCACTTAAGTTCTTCAAAATGATTTTTTTATGTTTATTTTCAATTTTAATTTTTATAATACTAGAACCACTAACATCTCTAAATGGCTGAAAGACATATTTAACTTCAGAATTCTTTGGATCTTTCATGATCTCAATCATTTCTTCTTCTAGTAGGTATCCTACCAGTTTAATTATCTCGTAACATTGAATTTTTCTTTTTTGATAATATTCTGAATAATCTTTGTCAGAAACACTTAAGGTACACTCGCTAGAAGTAAGTTTTAGAGAAGTATTTGGGATATGTTTTGTAAACACCTCTTTAATTAAGTCTTCCAACGTAAAATCATTGATCGATGGGCGGTATTTAATTATTGTCTTCATTATTTTTTTTTGAAATTTCGAATATTTCATAATAATTTATCCTATGAGTCTTTTAGAAATTTTTTCAAAATCTTCATCCGATTGAATATAGAAAGTATCAACACTAGTTATTTCACTTATATCAAGAGTCTCCAAATTTTCTCCTACATATTCCTCGTTTAATTTACTCTTTCTATTATCTATCACAACAAGTATCTTGTCCTGCGCTCTCTTTTCTTTAAAGATTATTCTTAAATCTCTTAAAGCTTCCAATAAATGTAACTTCGAATTTATTCCCGCAAGAATTATTTTATCACTTTCAAAATACAGATTTTTACTAGAAAATGTTTTTTTATGTTCTGTTGTTTTTTTTATAGCTTTAAACTTATAACCTTTATGCTTTTTTTGAAAATTATTAAGAAAATTTTGGATTTCAGTTCTAAAAGCTTCGCCTCTTTGACTTTCTTTGACATTACTCAAAATATAATCAGATATGTAATTATAGTATCTTGTTGTAGAAAGTATATACCTTAAAATAATTTCATCAAAATTTTCATCAAATTCCTCTTTACTAACCCTTTTTTCCATAAGTAAAGAGTGATTAATATTATAACTTTCAAGATGTTCTTTAACCAGTTTTTCAAACTTGGGTGTATCTGGAATTAAATATTCTTTCCTTAATTTATCTGTGGAATAAATATTACTTAAAGAAGTTTCCCAATTTTTATAATGATCATTTTTTATTATAACGTCCTCTTCCTGGAAATCAATTATTAACTCCAAGGTATCGCCACTATTGAAAAAATAAGGGAGTCCTATTTCTATTCTGTTTTGATTCTTTTCAATGAATGTGTAGCCCAGAATTAGATTTTGAATTCTTTTCAAAATTTCCATAATTCCCCTCCTTTTTCTTTCGGTGTAGACATTAATTTAATGTTATCTTTTTTCACAGTAACCTTAGTATACTTGTGGGCATTCAAAAAATCAACTATTATTTGTCTGGTTTCTTTTTTATTGTTTATTAGCATTTTTTCTATCTCTTGAGACTCGCGATCTATAGCTTTTGTTTCATAGTCAGGTAGAACTCTGATGTCTTCCCACGTTTCTTTTGCCTCGTGTATTTTAATTTTCCACCACTTATTATGATTTCCTTTATTCCTTCTGAATACTCCTCTGTCCCTCTCGTAAGATATATATATATTAAAATTTGTATCATTTTTAATATCATAGTGTTGAATAGTAATCTTACTATCCAGCAGATCTCCTTGAGAATCATAGTTAGTTATGAATGCTCGATCTAGAGGAAATGAATTTTTTGTTGTTAGTGGAATTTCAAATAATTCTTTCTTTCCTTTTTCTATATGAAAAGCTTCCCTTTTTTTTTTGCAAGGGATTATCCCCTTTTTTTTAGTATACGTTATATCTATTTTTTCACTTTTTTGAAATTGAATATATCTCAAGCTGCAATACCTCCATTTCCTACCATCTCTGTTCATAATATGTTTTTACAACTCTGCCATTACACTTTAGCATCTTGGGGTTTAGGACAATAATGTCCTGCTCTTCTGGATTGAAAGATACCAAGTGAATCAAATTCTGTCTGTCTACGGTAAGCTGTTTAATAAAGGTTTCGTCGTTATAAGTAAACACGCAGACCTTCCCTATAAGTTCTTCTATATCAGTGCACATATTGGGATCAGCAAGGGCAACGGAGCCACAGGGGATAGATTTTATAGGACCGGTCATGGAGTTCCCCTCTACCTTGACGGTGAATCTCCCTTCTCTATAATCTTCTTTTGGGATAATAAATTCTTTCAGCTCTATATCCAAATTTAGATATCCAGGACCTGCAGAAGCAGTCCCATAGAGGGGAACCTTTACAGTATCTATTCTTCTTGCATTGCCTTTTGCATTTTCTATTTTAGAATACCTTTCAAATCTCTCAAGTTTATCAAGAATCTCAGGAGGAGTTCTATCCTTCAAAACTGCATCATATATATTTTTTTTCTCATGTTCATTAAAATTGAAAGCTTTTATAAATTTTTCGATAAAGTCATCCTTGGGCAGTCTCCTTCCAGTTCTATAATGTCCTATAGTAGAAAATGAAGTATTCGTTTTTTCAGCGACATATTCTAATTTATAATCGTTTTTTTCCATGAACTCAATCAAAAATTTTCCAAAGTTTGTACTCAATAAAATCACTCCCTTTCTTTAGTATATTAAATTTTATACAAAAAAGTAAAAAAAAATTTGACTTTCGTTGTACATAAAAGTACAATAGAAATATAAGGATTTACACTTGGGGTAAATCAAAAAAATTTAAGAATCAGTTGTACAATAAAGTACAAATAGTTTTAAGGTATTTTAACTCTTAACAAATATCTTTATTTTTTATAGGGGGGGCTTCTATGAAGACAGAATGCATAGATTCATTAAGGCTTGAGTTTGGGATGAATGTACAATGTCAATTTATGAAAGCTGAAACTTACCTACTGCATAAGGACGATGTAGACAAGAAGGATGACGAAAGAAGGGATAGGAGTTTCAAACTGGATAAATGGCATGAAGATATGATGAAGTACTTTATCAAAAGCTTTAGGAAATCCCTTGAAACAAGGGACTGGTTATTGGTGGAAGAGGCGACAAGGAAGATGGTCACATTTGACAGAGACTACTTTAAGACAAGGAAGATCTTACAGAGGGAAGAGCTGCACTTTGAAGAGATGGACGATGAACTAAGGATGTGGTTAATAGGATTTGTGGCAGAGTGCATCGAGAAAATAAAAGACAGGAGTTCTATTATAGATCTCAAAATAATAACTGAAAATTTGAAAAGTAAAAGAGAAAGATGGGGGACGAAACACTGAATAGGAGGGGTAATGACTAAAACGGAAATAGCTCGTGAGCTCATAAGACCATTCAAGCTGACTTTTGCTGATATCAGAAAACACGATCTTGAGGCTCATGAAATACAATTAATAATTAAAAATAACAGGCAGTATCCGGAAATATTTATCAAGTCGTTATTAGCAGAGGTACACCAAGGAGAGGTGAAAGGAAGATGAAATTTGGGATAAGTGGTAAATCAGCGGTTTTGGATGAACTTGTGGCCAAGTATGGGGATATAACTGTGGTGGAGTGTTTGAGAAAAGAAGAGATTGAAGAGTGTCTGAGGAGGAGGTAACAATTTTGATTTTTTAGATCTCCTTATTTCACTTTTTATTAACTTTATGAAATAAGGGGATTTATCAAAATTAAAAACTGGAGGTAGGTATGGAACTGATCAAAATCGAAAATAACAAAAACTATGGACTGGTAGTATCGAGCAGGGTAGTAGCTGAGGAACTTGGGAAAGAACACAAGAATGTTTGCAGAGATTTAGAGGGGGTGCTCAAATCTGTGCATACCCATGAAAAGTTAATAATACCAAGCTCTTATATACATCCTCAAAATAAACAAGAATATAGAGAATTTCTTCTTACCAAGGATGGCTTCACTTTATATATGTTCAATATTCAGGGATACAATGATTTTAAATTAAATTATATAAATAAGTTCAATGAGATGGAAAGGGCATTACAGGAAACTCAAAGAGTACCTCAGACATTCCGTGAAGCTCTGCTACTTGCTGCAGAACAACAGGAGAGATTAGAGGAGCAAGAACAGAAGATCCTGGAAATGAAGCCCAAAGAGGAGTTCTACAACGAGATCATTGAGAGTAAAGACACAATAGATATCGGGACTGTGGCAAAGGTAATCAATAAAGGAATAGGAAGGAATAAACTCTTTAAAATCCTGAGAGACAGAAAGGTTTTGCAAAATAACAACCAGCCTTATCAGGAATATATAGACAGAGGGTATTTCAGATGTGTAGAGAGCAGGTTCACAAAGCCGAATGGGACTACCAGCATCAATATAAAAACAGTGGTGTTTCAAAAGGGAGTGGACTATATAAATAAGTTGGTTTGTGAGGTGTGAAAATGAATAAAAAACAGACAGAGAGAGCTATAGCTTCTGATGTGAAGAAAATGATAGCTGAAAAGGTAGATGTGGAAAAGCTTTTTGAAAAATGGAATGAGAAATGGCATAAGCCGCTTCTCATGAAGGCAATAAAAAACATGAGGAAGAAAAGTAACAGAAAATTAGAGAAAGAACATCTCAAAATAGTGAAGGACACATATTTCGGGATAGAACCTCACTCGATTATAGGCGGGATTATAGGGGAGGTAGTAACGTATGCAGTAGTGCTTGGAGGAGTTTGGGATATCACATTCGAAGAGATGGAACACATGGCAGTAACTTATCCAAAGTACTCATGGAGATCTTTACAGGATACAGTCAAGGATGTGAAATCCGCCTTGGATGAGGAAAACTTGGAGATCAATAAACAAGCAAGCATTGATTTCCTAAGGAAAAATAAAACCAGAATCCGTAGTTTTAAGCTGAGTCTTGAAGGAAAAAAAGAACCGGTGCTCCAACACTTGAATAACTATTTAGATAAAAAAGTTGCTGAGTGGGAGGAAAATAACTTGATCAGGGTTGAAGGAAAAAAAATCGACCTGGAGCCAGTCAGGAAATTTTTCCCGGAACTAGACAAAATAGAACACTCAAGAATAACAGATTTCTCTTTAATAGGAAAACTACAATTTTGCATAACTGAGTTAGATAAAGCCATGGAGGAACTGGTGAAAAAAGAATATGGAAAAGATTTTATAAGAAGAACCAAAGATCTTATAACGCGGGTTAAAACATATCAAAATTCTGTAAAAAAGAGCATCATAGATTTTGATTCTAAAATTAAAGAAAAAGAGTTTTTCGAAAATATAAAAGGTTATGAGGATGCTGTGAGGATCTCTCTGGAAATGACAGGGCTTGAATATAGTTGGGATAACTACAAAGAAGTAGAAGGCTATCTGAAAGATTTAAAGAAAATGTCTAAAAAGAAGTTGGCACATGAAATGAATTGGCTCAAGGAGTATTATCGTGAAATAGCACCAAATAAAGATAGAGTGAAAAGTACAAAAAAAATTAAATAGCTTGGAGAAGATCATGTTGAATATGAGGGACAAAATACTATAGAGAACCCAGCATGTAGGGATTTTACAGACAGGGTATAGGGGGGTAAATGAAAGGAGTTAATTTTAAAAGTTTACCAGAATTTTTTATAAAAGAAAAGTCTGGAATTAAAAATAATACTGTTAGAAAAGATGATGGCGGAGATAGATTTGAAAAATTAAAAGAAATAGATTTGAGTCAAGAGATTTTATTTTTAAGAATTACAAACTCTGAAACTGGAGAGTACTTTGAAAGGATAATAAGGGATGTTTCGGTGTACGGGAAATTATTTATATTAACATGGTAACAATTGATGAATTTATAAGGAGTTGAGAAAATGAATAGAAAAATTAATCCTAAAAATTATATACCAAAATACAGAATTTTATGTTTCTGTAAAACCTGTAAATTTAACAGATTGAGGGAGTTTTGTACATACCACCAAGAAGTCGTAAATGTAGATGGGTGTAGTGCTTGGAAAGAAAAAACACAGGTATAGGAGGATAAAAATGTTAAATGAATTTTGTTTAAAATATATAGGAGTCAGATTAATAGATTTTTCAATATTATTTTGGCTATGGTTTGTAATTGTCAAAATGTTTAAATTAACTTCAAAAAGTAAATAAAATCAGAACTTTATACAAAAAGGAGATAAAAAATGAAATGTAAAAAATGTGGGAATGAAGATGATTTTTATAAATCAGTAGTTGGTAAATTCACCGGTGTTAGTTATTATCCTTCTGATGATATAGAAGATATTGAAATAACAGATAATGAAGACGTTACAGGATGGGTTTGTAATAATTGCGGATGCGATAACGGAGAATTTGAGGTGAAAATGTAATGAAAATTAAATAAATTTTGGAATTTATAAGGGGGGTTAAGTAGTGAAAGTATTAGAACTTATAAAGCGACTTGAAGCCATAAAAGAACAAGATGGAGATATAGAAGTGAAATTTATTAGCAAGACTTCACGGGGATATAGTGGTAACGTCTCTGTAACAAGCGTGAGAGATGAAGAAAAAGAAGGATCTGAAAAAGAATGCTATATCTTTTGCAGAAATCCAAGGTCAATGGAAGTTGGAGAGATCAGGGAGTTTGAGGGAAAACATTATAAAGCTGTAAGAATTGACAAGGACAATCAAGAAGATTTTAGTTGTAAGGATTGTGATGTAGTTGAACATTGCGGTGAGTACAGTGGGTCTCTAACCTTTTATCTTGGAGAGTGTGAAGAATTTGAAAGGGATCAAGAAGATTGCGATATAATTTTCAAGAAGGTTAGGAAGCCGAGAGCTAAAGAGCCTAAATTTGATATTGTAGATGGCGAGAAACAATTTAAAATGTTTGATTAGAATTTGGAATTTGTAAGAATAAAAAAATGTTTTGGGGGTAATTATGAGGATAATTAGAAAAGATAATGAAATTGAAATAAAAGATATTTCTGAACTTGAGGATAAAATAATAAAAATGGCAGTTGAAGAGGTTATGAAAATAAAAAAAGTACCGTATATGAATGCTTTTAAATTTGTTTGCGCAAATCTCGACAATCCAGGTTTTATGGAACTATTGGGATTTGAGAGTGTATAAATTTTTGGATTTTTAGGAGGAACAGGTAAAAGTTTTGTAAATAACATAAGCCACCTCAAAGAGATGGCTTATGTTATAAACGTCCAATTTACTAAGAAGGGTGTTACATATAACCTCCGGGAACCACCCCATCAACGGCATTTGTTTCTACACCAAAAGTATAACCTACTAGATCAGATTGAGTCAATCCAAATATCAATTTTTTGAAATTATAAAATGCCCTGCTATTGGGTTAGGCATTTTGAAAAATATTAAATTACGTTTTTATAGTTATGGAGGTTTAAATGGCATACCGTTACCTTACTGATGAAAACTTGAAAAACTTATCAAAAGAAAACATTAAACTATATGACAAATACTTGAAGAGCAGCATAATAAAAAACAAGGACACCAAAGAGACTACTTACAAGACTTATAAGAATTCATTTTACCACTTCTTGGTTTATTTGGAAAATGAATGGGATAATATAGGTCTATATTCGAAAGAGTTCATGGAAGATTCTGTAGACATAATAGAAGGGTTTATATCGTGGTCCCAGGACAAAGGAGTAAATAAAAAGGCAGTAAATAATAAAGTTGTAGCTATAAGCTCTTTTTATATATGGAGCGTGAAAAGAGGATTAATTGATACCCACCCATTTTTGCATAAGTTGGACCGTGTAAAAGGTGCAAAAGAGGAGAAAATAAGAAAGTCCTATTTTTTAACTATGGAGCAAATAATTGAAATAAGAGTGGCAATGAGATATAAAACAAATGAGTTTGATATCCAAGACAGGCTTCTATGGGAGATCTTCCTAGACTCAGGGAATAGAATTGGGGCTATAAGCAAGCTGCCTTTGTCTAGACTGAATATTGAAGAAGGTGTTTTTGAAGATGTAAGAGAAAAACACGGGAAAATTGTTGATGTAATTTTTTATGAAAAGGCTAAATCTCTTATAAAAGAATGGTTGGAAGTCAGGAAGGAACTTGATGGGCAAGAGATAGATTCTCTGTTTATAACTAAATATCGTGGCCAATGGAACGTTATGAGTTCACACACGATAGGTGATAGGATAAGAAAAATGGGGCGATTGATTGGGATAACGGATCTGTATCCGCATTCTCTTAGGAAGACCAGTATAAATCTAGTGAAAAAGCTTACTGGGAGCATTGAAGAAGCCAGCGAGTTTGCCGGGCATAGTGGTCTTACTGTTACGAAAGACCACTACATTGAACCGATATCCAAGAAAAAACAAAAGGCTAGGATTAAGCAGCTAAGAGAAGAAAAGGGCTGGAATTAAAAGGAGGTTAAAGTATGGCACAGCTATTAACGGTCAAAGACGTTGAAAAGATATGTCAGGTAAAGCAAGGGAAAGCATATAGGCTAATGAAGGAAATAAATGATGAAATGAAAGCAGAGGGATATATAGTTATAAGAGGAAGAGTTAATTCAACCTTCCTATATGAAAAATTGGGTCTAGGCGAGAAAAATGGCAAGCATTAAGGATAAGAACGGGAAATGGATCTCCCGTTTTTATTTTACAAATTATAAAGGTGAAAAGATCCAAAAATTTAAAAGGGGTTTCAAAACAAAAAGAGAAGCCCAGGAATGGGAAAGAGAGTTTATAGCTAAATCAAAATTTGAGATTACAATGAGTTTTAATAGCTTGTATGAAATGTATTTGGAGGATCTCTCTCATCGTTTAAGAGAGAATACAATAATGACCAAAAGACATATTATAGAAAAGAAGGTTCTACCTTTTTTTAAAGAAATGGAAATCGGCAAAATAACCCCAGTTTTAATAAGAAAATGGCAAAACAAATTAATAAAATATGAAGATCCTAAAACAAATAAATTATATAGTCAGACTTACATAAAAACCATAAATAATCAGTTGGTGGCAATATTAAATTATGCTGTCAAATATCATTCTCTAAATGAAAATCCATGTCATAAAGCGGGGACCATAGGGAAGAAGCAGGCTGATGAAATGGATATCTGGACCGTAGAAGAGTTTGAGAAGTTTGCAGAATGCTTACACCATAAATCGATCTCTTTTGTAGGATTTAATATATTATTTTGGACGGGTATAAGAATAGGGGAGCTTTTGGCTCTTACAATAAATGATATTGATTTAAAAAATAGGACTATAAGAATAAACAAATCATACCAAAGGCTTAACAAAGAGGATGTAATAACAGATCCAAAGACTGCAAAAGGTAATAGAATTATAAAGATAACTGAAAATCTGGCAAATATATTAGTAAATTACATAGATACATTATATAATGTAGAAACTAGTGATAGGTTAATAATAAGTACCAAATATAGATTTCATCACGATATGAAGTTGTATAGTGAAAAAGCTAAAGTGAAAAAAATAAGGGTGCATGATTTAAGGCATAGCCATGCCAGTCTGCTGATCCACTTAGGAGTCAGCCCTCTTGCAATAGCTAAAAGATTAGGACATGAAAAAATAGAAACTACATTAAATACGTACTCACATTTATATCCTGATAAGGAAAAAGATGTCATTGATTTATTGGATGGCTTAAAATGAAAGTGCTCCTAAAATGATCCTAAAAAAATTAAAAAACAGTATAAAAAATGATTATATAGAAAATAGGTAAAATAAAAGTTAATAAAAATAGTAGATAGAGAAAGAGTAGAAATTTATTTTGTTGAGTGGGAATAAGATCTAAAAAAATTAAACTTTTAGAGATATAAAATCCAAAGCAAAAATCTAGTGAATTTTAAACTGAATCCTTTGTCAAGGAGACTTAGAAAAGTATAAACAAGTTGATAAAAGAAGATGATTTCTGTATTGAACAGGAGTCATCTTTTTAAATCCCTGATTTTTATTTTCTTTATAGTCCTTTCTGAGCTAAGACAGTTGCAATTAATTCGACAATCTAGGGAATAAAAAAAACTATATAGTAAATATGTAAACAGGGATTTGTTACTCATATAAATTATTATTTCAATAATAATTGACTTTTCAGCACATATTGAAAAAAAAATTATTTTATGATACAATTTTTTTAATTATTGTTTATTTTAGAGGTGGTGTGTGATCTAAGCACGCCACTTTATTTTTTATATTTATATAGTAGTACATTCTTTATAAAATGGTATAGGGGAGATAACTTGAGATTAGAAAAATATTTAGTTAACTGCGGCGTAGGGAGCAGAAAAGATATAAAAAAAATAGTCGAAGAAGGAAGGGTTAAAATTAATGGCCTAGTCACCTTAAATTTCGGCCTTTGGATTGAAGAGGATAGAGATGATATCACCCTCGACAACAGACATCTTGAATTCAAAACTCTGAGATATTACATTCTGTATAAAACCAAAGGTTATATTACTGCTGTAAAGGATGATCGCCATCCAACTATTATGGAGCTTTTACCAGGTTGGTTAGAGACAAAAGATCTATTTCCCGTAGGACGATTGGACAAAGATACAGAAGGACTTCTCCTTTTTACAAATGACGGGGATACAAATTATAAAATGACTCACCCTGACAAAAAAATCTCAAAAAAATATTATGTGGAGCTCGACAAACCCATCTCCGAAGGAGATATTAAAGATCTGGAAAAGGGCGTTGATATAGGGACGCACATATGTCTTCCTGCAAAAGTTCAATATATAGAACAGAATAAAATATTCCTAACTATTCAAGAGGGAAAATATCATCAGGTAAAAAAAATGGTAGGGTCCATAAAAAATAAAGTTTCCTACTTAAAAAGAGTAAAATTTGGAAATCTTACCCTTGAAGACATGAAACCCGGGGAGTTAAGAGAGATATTTTTAAAGGATATAATTTTATAGAAAAATCATATAGAAAAAGAAAGAAAAACTTTAGTACCAATTTTCTTATAATTTTGATAAGAATATAATTCATAAAAATTTGGAAAAAGAATAGACTGTGGTAAACTGTAACCATGAAATTGAACCCTTTGAAATAAGCGGCAGCTTCATGGTTTTTTTGATTTTGTTACAATTTGCTAATAAGAGTTTAAAAGAGTTGATTAAGTGTCTGAAAAATATTTTAAGATATAGGAAGTATCTAAATTATTTAAAAAAGATGTAGTGTAAGTATAGTAGGATATAATTTATAGACTGTTTATTGAATTTTTATTGGTAAAGAGTTATTATTAATTAACAAATAAATTATGGGTGGAGGTATAATGAAAGATGAAAAGTTTTATGTGAAAATCTTTTTTATAGGTTTATTTCTTGTTATAATTCAAAGTTTTTTTCAGGATCTGGAAAGCTTAAAATTAATAATGAGTAGTTTTTATAAATATATTCAGCCCTTTATTTATGGACTTGTAATTGCAGTGATTTTGGAACCGCTAATAACTTTCTTTTCAAATAAATTTAAATTTGGAAGGAGGCTAGGGATAGTCACTTCACTTTTAGTGTTTTCTTTTATTCTAATAGGTGTATTTTTAATAGTTATACCACCTCTTTCAAAGAGTATAGGGGACCTGATAGAAAGTTTTCCTCAGATGAAAACTAAATCTCAAACATGGGTCATTAAGGTTTTTGAAGCCAATAAAGATAGGCTTGCCTTTTTAGATGAAAAAACTTTAAAGGAAAACCTTATGAGTTTTATAGGTTCCCAAGTAGCTAACACCCAATCTTTAGTAATTAGTTTTTTTGAAAAAATAGTCAAGCTGACTTTTTCAATAGTGGATGTATTTTTTGGTTTTTTAATTGCAGTATATTTCTTGTTATACAAAAAATATTTTATAGGATTTATAAGGAAAACTTTGTCTATTATTTTAAAAAAGGAAGCTGTTAATGAAACCTTAGATTTTCTTTATGAAAGCAGGGAAATTTTTCTGAATTATTTAGCTGGTAGGTCATTGGTTTCACTCTTTGTTGGAGTGGTATGCTTTATAATAATGTTTTTTACGAATGTACCTTATGCTGTTTTAATCTCCTTTGTCATAGGACTTGGGAATATGATACCTTATATAGGGTCAATAATAGCAGGTATTATAAGTACGGTACTGGTTTTATTTACACTGCCTTTAAAAGTGATTCCAATGTGGATAGCAATATTAGTGGCACAGCAGATAGATAGCTGGATATTAGGACCTAAAATTTTGGGGAATTCAGTAGGCATGAATCCATTTTGGGTTGTAACTGCAGTTTTGATAGGAGGAAACGTAGGTGGGCCGATAGGAATGCTTATAGGAGTTCCTGTATTTGCTATGATAAAAATAATATATTACAAGATACTGGATAAAAAAGGAATTTCATAATTCTAAGAAATTAAGGGTTAAGTATGCCTGATAAAGAATTTATTTTAATTTTTTATATTAATGGAGTATCATTTATTAGTGGAATTTTTCTGATAAATAAGGGAAGATAAGATATGCTGTAAAATATTGCTGAAGAAATTTGGATGAGTATTTAAAATTAAATGCGTAAAAAAACTATTAAAATAAATTTTTATTACAAAAGGGGTGGTTTTCATGAAAAAATGGGTATGTACAATATGTGGATATGTTTATGATCCTGAAAGGGGAGATCCAGAAAATGGAGTAGAGCCAGGGACAAGCTTTGAGAATATACCAGAAGAGTGGTTATGTCCCATATGTGCAGCTAGAAAAGATGAGTTTGAAGATACTCTTGGATGTTGTTAAATTTGGGTGGGAATTCTTTCCCACTCTTTTTAATTGTGTTAATTTTAATGGGTTCAATTATAATCCTTTATAAATTATAATTGATTGAAAGTTTCAACTGCTATTTAAGTTTATTTTTAGAATCTAATAATAGGCTTATAAAATTTATAAAAAAATTAAAGAGGAAAAATTATTTTTTTAGGAATAAAGCTTATAGATTCTAAATTATAGAGAATCATATTTCAAGATTCTCCCGTAAAAACCCCTTTTGAAAAGCTGGTGTACCCCTACATCAGCTTTTTCTATTTGTTGACACATATTGTTTTTTTCTATAAAATGAGGGGAAAATTAAATTTGAGAAGGAGTTTTATTATGGATAAAGTAACCTTGATAGCATCAGCTGCGATGGGGATAGAGAGTATAGTGGCTCAGGAAATAAAAGACCTGGGATTTGCAAATGTACAGACTTTTAACGGAAGAGTTGAATTTGATTGTAAAGTAGAGGATATTCCAAAGGCAAACATATGGTTGAGATGTGCAGACAGGGTATTTTTAAAAATGGGGGAATTTAATGCAGTTACCTTTGAACAGCTTTTCGAAAATGTAAAAAAACTTAACTGGGATGAAGTTTTATCTGAAAATGCAGAATTTCCTGTGAGCTGGGTAAGTTCTGTTAACAGCAAGCTTTATTCAAAGTCAGATATTCAGAGGATAACTAAAAAAGCCATAGTTGAAAAAATGAAAGAAAAATATCAAAAGGATTATTTTAGTGAAAATGGTGCAGTTTATAAAATAAAGGTACAGGGAAATAAAGACAGATTCATAGTGATGGTAGATACTAGTGGTGAAGGACTACATAAAAGAGGCTACAGGGCAGAGATAAATCAGGCTCCTATGAAAGAAACCCTTGCAGCTGCCCTTGTAAAAATATCTAGATGGAGAGGTGGAGAGCTTTCTCTTCTAGACCCAATGTGTGGGACAGGGACAATTCCTATAGAGGCTGCTATGATAGCAAGAAATATAGCCCCTGGATCAAATAGAAAATTCGCTTCAGAAGAATGGGGAATTATTGAAAAGAACAAGTGGATAGATGTAAGGGATGAGGCTTATTCCTGTGAAGATCATGATAAGGAAGTGAGAATATACGGGTCGGATATAGATGGAGAGGCCGTAGAAACAGCTAAAAGAAATGCAGTTTTGGCAGGTATAGAGGATGATATTTTATTTGAAAAGAAACATCTTTTGGAAATTGAATCACCCTCAGAGTATGGTTCAATAATAACAAACCCACCTTATGGAGAAAGACTTCTAGATGACAAATCAGTAAATAAATTATATGGGATATTAGGGGACGTATGCAGGATGAGATTTCCTAAATGGTCATATTATGTGATAACTTCTTATGAACAATTTGAGAGAGCTTTTGAAAAGAAAGCTACTAAAAACAGAAAACTTTACAACGGTGGAATAAAGTGCTATTTGTATCAGTATTTTGGAGCTAGACCTCCTAAAAAAAACATTTAAATTTTACATAATTTAAAGATATTTTAACTAGGACAAAAATTTGATGTAGTACAGGATTAAAGGGAAATGCCGAAGCACAACCACATATAAATATTAAATTTTAAAGGAAAGAAGTATTTAAAGCTTCTTTCTTTTGCTATTTTTATAGGGGCTTTTACTTTTAAATTGATTTAAAGTGTGTTAATATATTAAGATGAATACCATATAAAAAGTGGCAGGTGAAGTAGGGAAATGAAGGTTATTTCGATTTTAAACCAAAAAGGTGGAGTAGCAAAAACAACTTCGGCTCAGAACATAAGCTTCGGGCTCAAGAAATTAGGGAAAAAAGTACTTCTAATTGATTTTGATCCTCAGGGAAACTTGACCTCAGGAGTTGGAATTGATAAAAGAGGGCTTGAAAACACCATTTATGATCTGATGAAAGATAGAGCATTTGGCCTACAGAATTTAGGGTTAGATGATATAATGGTGAACAAAGAAGGTGTAGATGTTCTTCCGACAAACATCAGAATGTCCAAAGTTAACTTAGAGCTAGGTGGAGTTCCAGGAAGGGAAAATCTGCTTAAGGAGATACTAAAAGAGGTTTATGGATATGATTATGTAATAATTGATTGTCCTCCGAGTCTTGACAACCTTACATTTAATGCTCTTATTGCCTCTCAAAAAGTGTATATACCGGTTCAAACTGAATTTTATGCATTAGAAGGAATTGTGGAACTCATGGACACTATAGATCTAATTACTCAAAGAATGAATGAAGAACTAGAAATAGGTGGAGTATTCGCAACAATGGTAGATGGTAGAATAAAACTTCATAATGAGGTTATTGAACAGCTGAAGGAATTTTTTGGTGAAAGAATGTTTAATACTAAAATTAGAAGAAATGTCAAAGTAACTGAAGCTTCCTCCTATGGAGTAAGCATATTTGACTATGCATCTAGAAGTAATGGTGCAAAGGACTACCTTGGCCTATGTAAGGAAATTCTTAAAAGAGAGGAAAGTTAGTATGGTTGCTAATAGATTGGGGAATAATCCACTTCTTAACAGAGAGAAAAAAAAAGATAGTTTTGAAGAAAAGAAAGAACAGATAATAAAACAGTACGGACGTCTTGTTCATATGCAGCCAAAACTTATAGAAGAGATAGACTTTGAAGATGTTACTTTTATAAATAGGCTGGCACTGACATCTGAGGACCTAGAACTAGAAGAGCTGAAAGAGAGTATATCTAAGATAGGACTTCTAAATATCATATACCTCCAGGAAAAAGAAAAAGGTAAATACAGACTTGTAAGTGGACTTAGAAGGGCTAGAGCAATAAGTGAAATATATATAACCGGAGGCTCAATAAAAGGCAAGGACAGGGTTGTTATTTTTGATAAAGAAACTCCCTATGAGCTATTAGATTCTGTATCTGTTGATGAAAATATCCAGAGAAAAAATTTGAGCATTTTAGAACAATCTTATAAATTCAACAGAGAAGCTGCTAAAAAAGAGAAAAAAATAGAAGATATTCTAAAAGAATATCATATAAGTAAAAAGACTTTTTACAGAATTAAAAACGCAATAACTTATCCAAAAGAAATTACTGAAATAATAGAATATTTAGGAGCTGATAAAGCTGAAATTTTAAATAAACTGGTGTTTATTTTGAAAGATAAGATGGAAGCATCCCAGGTAGTAAAAGACTATAAAGATCTGAACAGAGATGAGCTTAGAAACTTATTAAAAGAGTTAAAAAAGGTTGATAGATCTGAGAAAGTTATAATTAAATACAGTACTAATGGTTTTAATTTTTCTGTAAAGAAAAAAGTTCCTGATGAAGTTAAAAAGTATTTTGAAAAACTGAAAGAATTTATAGAAAATGACGACTATACATTTTTAAAGTAATAGAGGTGATCTCATGTCCGTTGTTCATTTTGTTCCAAAGGGGAATCTTAACCCTATTTTTGGTGTAAGATTGTGTCCTGCCTTCCATAGGTTACTCGACATCATAGATGATAAAAGGGGAGAAACCTTTATAAAGAAAGCTCTTAATATTCAAAAAGATAGAGCTATAAAATTTAAAGGGTTTACAGATAAAATGGGAAAAAGCGGGACAATAGTTGTAGTGTATGATTATTTTAATGGAAGTGAAAATCCAAAGCTCGTTGTTCCTGAAACATCTGATGGATATTTTGATTTTAAAATTTATGACGTAGATTATAATAAGGAAGTAGATATAGAAAACCTTATTGAAAAAATAAAGAGACTTAGTGTATAATGTATACCGGTCTATAGACCGGTATTTTTATATGTTAGGATCAAATTATAATTTAAAGAGGATGACAATTTTAAAAGTGAAATTTTAGGTTTTTTTCTAAAAACTAAAGTAATTATAGTTTATAATCACTTAAAAATTAGAAAAAATCACATAATTTTATAGAAAGGAGGATAAGTGAAATACAATGACTTTAAAGATATAGGACTTGAAGTCGTGCTAAAAGTCTTAAAAAAAATAGATGATGAAATAAGAAGATACAGGGAACTAGAAGATTATGAAGGTGTGAATACTCTAGAAAAAGAAGTGCTTACCAAATATGAAAAACTCTACGGAGCTTTTTCTACAGACCCAGGTGAAAATATAAAGGATTATAATTTTGAAAGTATAGAAAAATATATTTATGAAATTATGAAAGAGAATGACCTTTCAGAGGACTTTATAAATTCTGAAATTCTAAAAAGGAAAAAGTATAGGGGAAACTCTGGATCTGAAGCAGTTGAAAATCTCTACAAGTATGAGTTAGCAGAATTAGATAAAAAAAAATCTATTCTTTTGCAAGAGGCCAGTGAAATTTTAGATAAAGAATTAAAGCTTGAAACTGAGCTGTCTGAAGCTATTCAAGAAGATGAACAGATGGAAATATTGACTAAACTTCCTGAAATAAGAAGTTCATATAATAAATTATCTAAAAAGATAATGAAATTACACGATAAAATGGTCACAATAAATGAAAAACTTGAAAAAAAATGGCCTATTGATATTTTTGGAACAATTTCTAAAGATGAACTTTTAAAAGTTTATAAAGACGCTATAAAATAATTTAAAAAAGTTATCATATATGATAGAATGGAGATGGTTAGGTGTTTAAATGGATAGTAATAGCTATGCTAATAACTGTGGCAATTTATGGTTTTAAAAATAAAGGACTTTTAGGAAAAGTTGTCCAATTCGATCAGGAGGTAGAAATAGTGGAAAACATTAACTTACAAGCTTGCATAAAAACAGACAAGGGAGATATCAATATAAAACTCTTCCCTCAAGTAACACCAGTGACAGTTTTAAATTTTGTAAATTTATCTAAAAGAGGTTATTATGATGGCCTGAAATTTCATAGAGTTATAAATGACTTTATGGTGCAAGGTGGAGACCCTACCGGTACTGGTTCAGGAGGTCCTGGATACAACTTCAGAGATGAATTCAAAGAGGGTGTAGTTTTTGATAAAAAGGGAATTTTAGCTATGGCCAATGCAGGCCCAAACACAAATGGGTCTCAGTTTTTTATTACACATGTTGAAACACCTTGGTTAAACTATAAGCACAGTATTTTCGGTGAAGTAGTTAGTGAAGAAGACCAAAAAGTTGTAGATGCTATAACTCAAGGAGATAAAATAAAAACTATAGTTATTACCGGAGACGTAGAAGAGTATATAGAGAAAAATAAGGAAACTTTAAATCAACTTAATGAAACACTTGAAAAAACTTTTCCTGATCTTCCTAAATATTATTAATAATTTGACCCTTGGGAAATTTCCTGAGGGTTTTTTATATGTTGAAATAAAAACCCCCTTAGATTTAAGACTTCTAGGGGGATTTTTTATTTTTAAATTTATATTATAGTTGATTTAAACTAATTTATAAAAATAAGTTTTTGGTTTTATTAAAGGTGAATTTTAGAAAAAATTATAAAACAAGTTCCCAGTAGCCTAGGTCGAGCCACTTTTCAAATTTATATCCAACTTCACTAAAATGTGCCACCTTTTTGAATCCAAACTTTTCATGAAGGTTAATGCTGGCATTATTTGGAAGTACAATGGCACTTATTATAGTATGTAAGTTTTTTTTCTTTAATTCTTTTAATAAAGAGCTAAAGAGTTTTGATCCTAGGCCATTGGTTCTTACACCATTTCGAATATATACAGAAAGTTCTGCAGAATGTCTATAGGCACTTCTAAATCTCCATTGATTGAGATATATATAACCAAGAATTTGAGAATTTTCTTCTAAAACAAGCCAGGGATAGTCTTTTGAAATATCTTTAATTTTATTTTTCATGTGTTCTTTTGAGAAAGGAGTTTCGTCACCTGTAAAGGTTGTATTTTCAACGTAGTAGTTGTATATCTCTGCGATGCTCTCAGCATCTCTATCTTCAACGTATCTTATAATCATTATAAGTCCTCCCTAAAGGGTAATTATGCTTAAAAGTTATATTTGAAATCGTGTAATTTTTTTTACACAAATTATAAATATAAAAAATCAACAGAACTATTCTACCATTAAAAGGAGCAAATAAAAAGGCCTCAAGTGGAAAATATGAATCTAAAAGATATTTTTTTTCTGATTAATTTATTATAAAGAAATTTAATGCAGATTTGAGTATCTATCTCTCTAATAATTTTAAAGTATTTTGAGCTGGTATCTGAGGATGAAAGAAACGTTGATTTTTGAATTTTAAATTACAGAAATTAAATCTTTAATAAATAGTGTAGTTTAAAACTTTTTTTTAGACATTTTCGTCTAAAAACAGTAGTTTTATTAAAAAAATTTATATTTATCATGAAATGTTGTATAATAAATTAAAATCAAAGAGTTTAAGGGAGGAAAAATACAAGATGAAAAGACTATTTACATTTGCAGCCCTTGTAATGGCAGTATTTTTGATGAGTGGGTGCTCATATTTAAAAAAAATGGACAATGAGATGAATGCAGTGAAATATAATGATATAAGAGCTACTTTTGTAACCAGCCAGGGAGAAATAAATTTTTATCTGTATCCTGAGGCTGCACCGATCACAGTGGTAAACTTCATAAATCTGGCTCAGAGGGGCTACTACAATGATAATAAAATCCACAGAGCAGTGGACAACTTTATCGTACAAGCTGGAGACCCTACTGAAACTGGAAAGGGAGGGCCTGGATACACTATACCAGACGAGACAGTAAGTTGGCTTGATTTTTATCAGCAGGGTATGCTGGCGATGGCCAATGCAGGGCCAGGTACAGGAGGCTCACAATATTTTTTAACCCTTTATCCGGCAGATTGGCTTAATGGAAAACATACAATTTTTGGAGAGTATGTGGCTGATAAGGATTTTGAAGTGATGCAAAAATTGGAATACGGAGATGTAATAAAAGAGATAAAGTTTGCTGGGAATATTGACTTCCTACTTTCTTTATATAAAGATGATATAGAGAAGTGGAATAGTGTTCTTGATGAGAAATTTCCGAATCTAAAAAAATATCCAATTAAAAATCCTGAAGAATTTGGTGGGCAGGCAGCACAGTATAGAGAAGAGCTTGAAAAAATTTATGCTGTAAAAGAAGAAAAAACCAAAGAAAAAAAAGAAAGTTTAATCCCAAGATTTCTAAGATCAGTTGAAAAGAAATTCAAGGAGAAAAAATCTGGTACAGAAGACATATCTGGTAAAACTGATGATATCTATCCCATCGAGGATGGGGAGTTACAAATCTCAGGAGAGTCTTCTGATGGTATAGAGGGCGAAGTTGAGACAGATAATATAAATACTACAGAAACCGGTGAGAAAAGTTTTTGGCAGAAATTAAAGTTTTGGAATTAAAATTAGATATAAGAGGACCTGAAATTTTCAGGTCCTCTTTATTTAGTCAGCAAGACTTATTAGTATACTTTTGAAATTTTATCGAAAGAAAATCTTTTCTCTCTTGGAAAAAGTTTTTTTTCTTCATTGAAGTATCCCATTGAAATAAGCATTACCACAACCTTATCTTCAGAGATAGAGTAAAGTTCTTTTACCGCCTCTTCGCTAAAACCTATCATAGGGTGCGTAGACACGCCTTTAGATTTTGCCACAAACATAAGAGTCATTGCAAATAGAGAGGCATTTCTCACAGCATAGGCATTTTTTTTAACATCACTATTATAAAGTTTATTTTCACACATATCCATATAAGCTTGTAGAGACTCGCTGTTTAGAGTCTTATTTTTTATTTTTTCATCCCATATTGGATTTTCTCTTTTATATCCATTTTTTTTGCCTACTATAGCTATAGTAACAGGAGCCTCTAAAACTTTTGGCTGATTACATGCTTTTTCATAAAGTTCTTTTCGGGCTTCTGATGATTTTACTATTATTAGTTCCCATGGCTGGGTGTTGAATGCTGATGGAGCTAAAGTCGATAGGTCTATAATTTCCTTTATAAGATTATCAGCAAGCTCTTTGTTTTTATCAAAAAAAGTTGCAGATCTTCTTTCTTTTAATAATTTTTCAAATTCCATAGTTAATAACCTCCTAAAATTAAGTTGGATATGTGACTTTACCATTAAAAGGAGGTTTTTCCTTCGAAATTCAATATTTAAAAGTATAAAAAAAGCTGCCTTGAGAGGCAGCTAATTTCACGCTATGTGTTCAAATAATATTTTACATCCCATTCCGATTAAGATAAAGCCTCCTGCATATTCGGCCTTGTAGCCCAAAAGTTGTCCGGCTTTATTTCCCATGTATACTCCTGCAGAGGATATAATAAATGTGATTATTCCGATGATAAAGATTGTAGAATAAATATTTAATCCTGGAAGAAGAGAAAATGAAAATCCTACTGCTAAGGCATCAATACTGGTAGCAATACCTAGTAATATGATATTTGAAGAAACATCACATTTTCCTTCAGTTTCACACTTTTGGTTTTCCCAGGCTTCTAAGAGCATTTTCCCCCCAACAAAAGCAAGAAGTCCAAAGGCTACCCAATGCTCATATTTTGAAATCATGTCATAAAATAGTCCCCCTATAAACCATCCTAAAAGAGGCATAAGAGCCTGAAAAATCCCGAAGACAAAGGCAACTCTAAAAATATGATTTATATGGTTTTTCTTCAAGGCCATTCCTTCAGTAAGAGAAACGGCAAAGGCGTCCATCGCCAGACCTACGGAGATAAAAAAAAGAGTTGAAAAAGTCATATAATCCCCCTATAAATAAAATAAATAAAAATTTTTTGGTTTTAAAAGACAAGCTATAAAAATATTTTACTATAAAATCTTATCATAAACAATAAAAAATAGGATAAATAGTCATTTGGTGTATATAAAATCATGGATACCTTAATTGGAATTTTAACTATTTTTGGAGAAACTGCAGTTTTGGGGAAATAAATAAAAGAGATTTTTTATTGAAAATTAATGAGGAGCTGAATGATTATGAAAAAAAGAGTGTTGGTAGTGACAGGCGGTGGAGATTGCCCCGGACTAAATGCAGTGATAAGAGCAATTGTAAAAAGGGCCTCTCAGGAGAAAGATTGGGAAGTTGTCGGCAGTATACAGTCATTTAACGGGGTTTTAAAAGAGCCTGAAGAGATAGTTATATTAGACAAGAAGGCTGTTGCAGGGATACATTTCAGAGGAGGAACAATAATAGGTACTACAAACAAAGGAGGACCTTTTGCATGGCCTGTAAAAAAAGGGGATGGGACATGGACAACTGAGGACAGATCAGATAAGATGATTGAAAAATTGAAAGAGTTGGGTATAGAGGCGGTAATAAGTATAGGGGGGGATGGTTCACAAAAGATATCATATGAACTCTATAAAAAAGGACTGAACATAGTAGGAGTTCCAAAGACTATTGACAATGACCTTTTCTCTACAGATTATACATTTGGCTTTCAGACTGCTGTGCAAATTGCCACAGAATCGGTTGATAAACTGGTAACAACGGCTGCTAGCCACAACAGAGTGCTTATAATGGAAGTAATGGGAAGAGATGCAGGTTGGATAGCCCTTCATTCCTCTGTAGGAGGAGGAGCAGATGTGTGTATTATACCTGAGATACCATATGATCCGGTCAAAATTGTAAAGAGATTAAAGGAAAGGTTTGATAATGGGAAAGGGTTTGCACTTATCGTTGTAGCAGAGGGAGCTAAAAGAGTCGGTGGTGAGGTATACAGCAGGAAAAGCAATGAAGCTGGCTATGAAAACCCCATGCTAGGTGGTGTGGCCTATAAACTGGCAGATGAACTGAAAAAAGCAGGATGTGAGGAAGATATAAGAGTTACTGTACTAGGTCATCTTCAGAGAGGTGGGACACCTGTGGCCTTTGACAGGGTTCTTGCCACTGAGTTTGGTGTAAAGGCATTTGAATTGGTTCTAAATAAGGAGTATGGCAAGATGGTATCAGTAAAAAATTCTACAATAACATCTGTACCTATCGAGGAAGCCATATCAAATTATAAATTTGTAGGCAAAAATTCCTATTTAGTGCACACTGGAAGGTCTGTAGGAATATGTTTTGGAGATTGATATTGATAAAAACAAGTTCACCTCTATACGATCAACGTATAGAGGTGAACTTGTTTACTGACATAGAATTCTTTTAATTTTCATCGGTTCAATTCTAAAAGGTGATCCCTTTCCCTGGAGAAAATGATGTTTTTCTAAAAGATGCAATGAAAGGTCTGTATAGATAATAGTTTCTTCAGAGGAGATAAGTTTTAACTGCACAGTTACTTTTTCAAATATTCCGTCTTCAAATGGACATGGAAGGTTTCCTCTAGCCTCTATAGTCTGTACGATCCATTTATCTTCTATGGTAACAGGTTCCCCTAGAGCATGCTCTCCCTTGTGCATAAGATCCCTCAATAGATCTGACACAGTTTGAAATTTCATACCGAGTCTTATCATCTCTCCTTCATCTCTTGTGATTATTTCGTTTAAGTTTAGTTTTTCATCTCCTAAAAATCCTTCGGCTGTTATTTTCCCAGGTAGCATATTTGATTGAGCCTTTATCATATACGGGGTCATCTTCATTCTAAAAATCCTCCTTTCTATGCAAATTTATCATAATAAATTTTATCTTCAGAGATTCCGTTGCTGTCAAAAACTTCAATACAGGCATTTATCATTCCCGGACTTCCACAGAGATAGCCCTCTTTGCTTTCTATATGAGATGTTTTTTCTTTTAGATATTTATCCAAAATATCTGTTATGAGGCCAGTTTCTCCAGTCCATTTTTCATCTTCTTGAGGCTCAGACAAGGCTGGAATGAAATGAAAGTTTTTCCATTTTGCCTCTAGCTCTCTCATCTCCTCCAAGTAAAAAAGATCTTTTAAAGTACGAGCTCCAAAAAAGTACCAAACTTCCCTTTCTGTTTCGCCCTTTTCAAACATATCATATAAAATAGATTTAAAGGGAGCCATACCAGAGCCTCCTGCAATGCAGATCATAGCAGCATCGGTTTCTTGCTTTTGAAATTCACCGAAGGGACCTACAAGCTCTATTTTATCGCCTTCTTTGAGAAAATTATGAACCCATGTTGTGGCAATACCTCCTGGGACCAGTCTTATGAGCATCTCAATTTTGTTTTTATCAGAGGGACTAGAAGAGATGGAGTAGGCTCTTTGATTGTAGTCTTTAATTTTTCCGTAGGGAGGAACAATTAGCTGTATATACATTCCAGAAGTAAATTCGATTGTTTCCTCTCCTATATCTACAAGTACTTCCTTTATGTCGTGAGTTATGTTTTTTATACTTAGAACACTTCCTGTAAACTGCTTTACATTAAAAAGTTCTTCAGGGATCATGATGCTAAGATCTTTTTTTATTTTTACCTGACAGGCCAATCTAGTGTTATTTGCCCTTTCTTCATCTGAAAGATATGGAAATTCAGTCGGAAGAACGGGTCCTACATCTGTTTCAATTTGGCATTTGCAAGCTCCACAACTTCCTCGTCCTCCGCAGGCAGAGGGGAGGTATATACCTTCTGAAGACAAAGAGGAGAGAAGTGCTTCTCCGCCTTTTATTTCAAGCTCTTTTTTACCGTTGTTTATATCAATTTTTACATCTCCGTAGTTATTTACCACCTTATCAACTGCAGATATAAGGGCTGCCAATCCGCCGGCTATTGCCGCCACAGTCAGAGGAGCAATTAAAAAATCCATTAAAATACCTCCCTATTGAACGATAAGCATTCCAGAAAAACCTATAAATGCCATTGCCATAAATCCTATTGTGACCAAAGTAATGCCGGGCCCCTCAAGACCTGCAGGAACAGGTGAGTTTTTAATTTTCTTTTGTATTGCTGAAAGGGCCATTATAGCAAGCCACCAGCCTAATCCTGAACCAAAAGCATAGGAAGCTGTTTGAATAAAGCTGTAATTTCTTATTTCTATAAAAAGAGTCACACCCAGGATGGCGCAGTTTACTGTAATCAGAGGCAGAAATATTCCTAGGGCAATATAGAGGCTCGGAGAAAGACGATCTATTAGCATCTCAAGAATCTGTACTGTAGCTGCAATGACTACTATAAAAACTATAAATCTCAAATAAAGAAGGTCTAATGGAATTAGAATATATTTTAAAACTACCCAGTTTATCATAGAGGTAAGAGTAAGAACTCCTGTGACAGCCATACCGAGACCGTTTGATGATGTCATATCCTTTGATATTGATATAAAAGAACACATACCTAGGAAATTTGCAAGAAGTATATTACTTGTGAAAATAGAAGCCAAAAAAAGGGTAAAAGGATGTATATCAGGTATCATTTTTTTCCTCCATTTTTAATTAGTTTGTTTTGCGGGAATTTCGTTTTTTTCATCCTGTCTCATCATATTTGTTTTGACTATCCATATGAGAATACCAAGGATAAAAAATGCACTGGGAGCCATGACCATAATAGTCCAAGGAGTAAATTCACTGCTTAAGATTTTTATTCCGAACAAGGTTCCAAATCCCAATAGTTCACGAAAAAATGCTATGATCATAAGTACCCACATATATCCTATACCGGAAGTTATACCATCCCAAAAGGAGATGAGAGGAGAATTCGACTGAGCAAAAGCTTCAGCTCGACCCATTATAATGCAGTTGGTGATGATTAAACCTACGTATGGTCCGAGAGATTTGCTTATATCCGGAAGATAGGCCCTTAACATTATATCTACTATTATTACAAAAAATGCGATGATAAGAGTTTGCATTATCATTCTGACTTTTCTAGGTATATAATTTTTCAGAATGGAAACTGACAAGTTGCTGAAAGCAGTTACAAAGGTAACTGACACAGTCATTATAAAGGTATTAGTTAGATTGTTGGTAACTGCGAGGGTAGAACATATACCTAATATCTGAACAAAAACAGGGTTGTTGTTCCATATATTTTCCTTGGCTAAATTTTTAGCGGTATTCAAATCTCACCCCTCCTTTTTAAATTTCTCAGCTGTAAAAGCTTTTTATTGATTATATTTTCTACTGATTCACTGGTTCTAGTGGCTCCAGTTATCCCGTCAACCAGGCCATTATCTGAAACAGTATCCCCACGTCCAGTTCCCATAATTATACTTATGTTGTCTGGAACTTTTTCATCTCTAAACTGATTTAAAAACCACGATTCTTCTATTCTTCCACCTAAGCCTGGAGTTTCAGAATGAGATGTGATCTCTATTCCGATTATTTTATCAATGCTACTATTGACAGCAATGACACCAGAAATAGTTCCCCAAAGGCCTTTTCCTGAAATTCTCGAAAGGAAGATGTTTTCATTGTTTATCTTGGCAGTTAATACTTCCTTATCTTTGAAATCACCTCCAAAAATTTCAGAAAATTTAACCTGTGGATCTTCATTAGGGTTTAATTTTATTCCTGAGGCAGATAAATAGGCTCTTGTTTCAGAAATTTTTTGATGTCTTTTTACCCTTTCAGCCGTTCCTTCATAGGCGACAGCAAGAATAAATACAAAAACAAAAGTAATAATAAAGCTAAAGGTAACAGTATATATCAGAGAATCTTTTTTCATGACTTCACCTCTTTGACTTTTACTTTCCCTATGATTTCATCCATTAAAGGTGCAAAGGTATTTCCTAAAAGAATTGCAAAACTAGTTCCTTCTGGAAAAAGGGAAAAGCTTCTTATAAGGGCGACAGACAAACCTATGAGAAATCCGTAGAGAAAAAGGGAATTATTTTTTTTGGGAGATGAAACCGGATCAGTCACCATGAATATAGAGATAAAAAGGAGACTTCCTGAAAAAATACCATATAGGGGGTTAGCACCCAATCCAAAGTAATATAAAAAGGTCTGAACCATAAGATAACCGATCAAAGTTGCTCCCATGGATCTCCAGCTGGCTGTTTTGGTATAGAGGAGATATATTGCAGCAATTATTATCAGAATTCCTGAACTTTCACCTAGTGAACCGGGCCTAGTACCTAAAAGAAGATCTGTTATCTTTGGAATTCCCCCGTTTCTTAAAATTTCAAGGGGGGTTGCACCAGCTGTTCCATCTGTTAGTCCAAAATTTCCGGGAATAAGCCATTTATTTGCCATGTTGGGGAAAGCTATATATATAAAGAGCCTCCCTGTAATAGCTGGATTAAATATATTACGTCCAAAACCACCATAGGCCATTTTTCCCATAGAGACTCCAAATATTATTCCGATAGCAGCAATCCAAAGAGGTATTCCCGGTGGCATAGACAGAGAGTATAAAGCACATGTCACGAGAACGGCTTCGGTTACTTTTTTATTCCTTTTTTTTAGGAAGAAATATTCTGTGGTTATTCCAAAGAAAAAAGAAACAGCAATTAAGCTTATGGCTTTGAGGCCGTATAAATAAATGGATATAATAAAAATGGGTATTAGTGAGTACATTACTTTTCTCATCATTATTTGTTTTTGAAACACATATATCCCTCCAATTCAGTTATTAATTTTTATTTCTATATTAATAATTAATACATACAATTTGAAATATTCCTTTGAAAGTTTATAAATATTATTTTTAAGAACTTATTTAGATTGAATCAAATTTTAGCTGTACAAAAGTGAAAAAAGGAAATTTAAAAATAAAAACTAGAAATTTTCTTGATATTTATACAGTATTTAAGGCATAATTAAAGACGGGTGAAAAAAATAAAAAAAATGTTGACGCATGTTTTCAACTGTGATATTATACTCCTTGTGCACGAGAGAGCTGCACAGAGAAAAACAAAAGGACATTAGCAATTAAATAGAGAAGGAAGTCAAAATCGTCATCATAGATGACAAAGAAGTCCAAACAAGATTTGGACACAGTTAGGTGTTAATAATCTCGCAAGAGATTTAAATAAACTTTTTGAATGAAGAGTTTGATCCTGGCTCAGGATGAACGCTGACAGAATGCTTAACACATGCAAGTCGACTGGAATTCACCTTCGGGTGATAGTACGGTGGCGGACGGGTGAGTAACGCGTAAAGAACTTGCCCTCTAGACTGGGACAACTGTTGGAAACGACAGCTAATACCGGATATTATGGAACTGCGGCATCGTGGAACTATGAAAGGCTATATGCGCTAGAGGAGAGCTTTGCGTCCCATTAGTTAGTTGGTAGGGTAATGGCCTACCAAGACGATGATGGGTAGCCGGCCTGAGAGGGTGATCGGCCACAAGGGGACTGAGACACGGCCCTTACTCCTACGGGAGGCAGCAGTGGGGAATATTGGACAATGGACTAAAAGTCTGATCCAGCAATTCTGTGTGCACGATGAAGGTCTTCGGATCGTAAAGTGCTTTCAGGTGGGAAGAAGAAAGTGACGGTACCACCAGAAGAAGCGACGGCTAAATACGTGCCAGCAGCCGCGGTAATACGTATGTCGCAAGCGTTATCCGGAATTATTGGGCGTAAAGCGCGTCTAGGCGGCCTTTTAAGTCTGATGTGAAAATGCGGGGCTCAACTCCGTATTGCGTTGGAAACTGGAAGGCTAGAGTATCAGAGAGGTGGGCGGAACTACAAGTGTAGAGGTGAAATTCGTAGATATTTGTAGGAATGCCGATGGGGAAGCCAGCTCACTGGATGAATACTGACGCTAAAGCGCGAAAGCGTGGGGAGCAAACGGGATTAGATACCCCGGTAGTCCACGCCGTAAACGATGATCACTAAGTGTGGGGGGTCGAACCTCCGTGCTCAAGCTAACGCGATAAGTGATCCGCCTGGGGAGTACGTACGCAAGTATGAAACTCAAAGGAATTGACGGGGACCCGCACAAGCGGTGGAGCATGTGGTTTAATTCGACGCAACGCGAGGAACCTTACCAGCCCTTGACATCCCAAGAACTAGGCAGAGATGCTTAGGTGCCTTTTCGGAGGAACTTGGTGACAGGTGGTGCATGGCTGTCGTCAGCTCGTGTCGTGAGATGTTGGGTTAAGTCCCGCAACGAGCGCAACCCCTATCGTATGTTACCATCATTAAGTTGGGGACTCATGCGAGACTGCCTGCGACGAGCAGGAGGAAGGTGGGGATGACGTCAAGTCATCATGCCCCTTATGGGCTGGGCTACACACGTGCTACAATGGACAATACAGAGGGTAGCGATCCCGCGAGGGGGAGCCAATCTCAGAAAGTTGTTCTTAGTTCGGATCGCAGTCTGCAACTCGACTGCGTGAAGTTGGAATCGCTAGTAATCGCGAATCAGCAATGTCGCGGTGAATACGTTCTCGGGTCTTGTACACACCGCCCGTCACACCACGAGAGTTGGTTGCACCTGAAGTAGCAGGCCTAACCCGTTTACGGGAGGGATGTTCCTAAGGTGTGATTAGCGATTGGGGTGAAGTCGTAACAAGGTATCCGTACGGGAACGTGCGGATGGATCACCTCCTTTCTAAGGAGCACAGACGACCTTCTCTATTTATTTGGTATTGTTCTTTCCTGTAAAGGTTTGAATAATTACTGAGATGGACATTGGAAACTATATAGTAGAGAAATCAACATAAAATTTTTTTTCTGAAGAAATTTTCGAGGATGGATTTATTTCATTCGAAGTAAAATTTGTCAAGAAAGAGAGTTAGCTGATGAACAATTTAGGTTAAGATATTAAGGGCACACGGAGAATGCCTAGGTAACAAGAGCCGATGAAGGACGTGATAAGCTGCGATAAGCTGTGGTTAGCTGCAATTGAGCATTGATCCGCAGATTTCCCAATGGGGCAACCTGCTAGATTGAAGATCTAGCGCGAAAGAGGTAAGTGGGTGAACTGAAACATCTAAGTAACCCGAGGAAAATAAAGTAAAAACGATTCCCTAAGTAGCGGCGAGCGAACGGGGATGAGCCTAAATCAATACAGTGTCAAGGATGTAGCCGTTGCTGTATTGGGGTAGTGGGAAGAACGCCTGGAGAACTACAAGGTATCCGGCAATTTTAAAGACGTAACTGGAAGGAATTGGAAAGTTCCGCCGTAGCGGGTGATAGCCCCGTACAGGTAAACTCTTTAAGTTGTGTGTTCTCTCCCGAGTAGCACGGGACACGTGAAACCCTGTGTGAATCTGCGAGGACCATATCTCGTAAGGCTAAATACTCTTGTTAACCGATAGTGAATAGTACCGTGAGGGAAAGGTGAAAAGAACCCCGGGAGGGGAGTGAAATAGAACCTGAAACCGTGTGCTTACAAGCGGTCAGAGGTCTTCGGACTGATGGCGTGCCTTTTGGAGAATGATCCTGCGAGTTACGATCAGTGGCAAGGTTAAGTATAACGGAGCCGTAGGGAAACCGAGTCTGAATAGGGCGATACAGTCGCTGGTCGTAGACGCGAAACCTGGTGATCTATGCCTGTCCAGGATGAAGCTGTGGTAAGACACAGTGGAGGTCCGAACCCACCGTCGTTGAAAAGCCGGGGGATGAGGTAGGTATAGGGGTGAAAAGCCAATCGAACCAGGAGATAGCTCGTTCTCTCCGAAATGCATTTAGGTGCAGCCTTAAGCGTTCAACTATGGGGGTAGAGCACTGAATGGTCTAGGGGGCGTACCGCTTACCGAAATCAATCAAACTCCGAATACCATAGTTCTAGAGCTTAGGAGTGAGACTATGGGTACTAAGATCCATGGTCAAAAGGGAAACAGCCCAGACCACCGACTAAGGTCCCTAATTATAGCTAAGTGGGAAAGGAGGTGGAGATTCTGTAACAACCAGGAGGTTGGCTTAGAAGCAGCCATACCTTTAAAGAGTGCGTAATAGCTCACTGGTCGAGAGTCTCTGCGCCGACAATGTAACGGGGCTAAGCTATAAACCGAAGTCGTGGAATTCAACTTTTAAGTTGGATTGGTAGGAGAGCGTTCTGTAGGCCGTTGAAGGGGAACTGATAAGGGACCCTGGAGGTATCAGAAGTGAGAATGCAGGAATGAGTAGCGAGAAAGGGGGCGAGAATCCCCCTCGCCGGAAGAACAAGGGTTCCAGGGTAAAGTTTGTCTTCCCTGGGTAAGCCGGGACCTAAGCCGAGGCTAGATTGCGTAGGCGAATGGAAAGCAGGTTAATATTCCTGCGCCGGTTATAGTTTGTGATGGAGGGACGCAGAAGGGTATGCGCGCATGGCGACGGTTGTCCATGTGCAAGCATGTAGGGTGACTTGGTAGGAAAATCCGCCAGGTTATATCTGAGGTGTTACGCGGAGTCTTCGGACGAAGGCGCAAATCCCACGCTGCCGAGAAAAGCTTCTAAACGTTAAATTATAACCGCCCGTACCCGAAACCGACACAGGTGTTCAGGGTGAGAAACCTAAGGCGTACAGGCTAACTCTCGCTAAGGAACTCTGCAAAATGGCCCCGTAACTTCGGGAGAAGGGGTGCCACTGATTGTGATAGTTACAAGCGAACTAAAGCGATTGGTGGCCGCAGTGAAGAGTCTCAAGCAACTGTTTAGCAAAAACACAGGTCTATGCTAAGCTGAAAGGCGATGTATATGGGCTGACACCTGCCCAGTGCCGGAAGGTTAAGAGGAGGAGTGAGAGCTCCGAATTGAAGCCCCGGTGAACGGCGGCCGTAACTATAACGGTCCTAAGGTAGCGAAATTCCTTGTCGGGTAAGTTCCGACCTGCACGAATGGTGTAATGACTTGAGAGCTGTCTTGGCGGGAGGCCTGGTGAAATTGTACTACCGGTGAAGATACCGGTTACCTGCAGTAGGACGGAAAGACCCCATGAAGCTTTACTGTAGCTTGGTATTGGGTTTTGGCATTACGTGTATAGGATAGTTGGGAGACTATGAAGGCATGGCGCTAGCTGTGTGTGAGTCGCTGGTGGAATACCAACCACGTAATTTTGAAATTCTAATCTGTGCTTTGTACGCATGGAGACAGTGCTAGGTGGGCAGTTTGACTGGGGCGGTCGCCTCCGAAAGAGTAACGGAGGCGTTCAAAGGTTCCCTCAGGTTGGATGGAAATCAACCGAAGAGTGCAATGGCATAAGGGAGCTTGACTGCGAGACTGACAGGTCGAGCAGGTGCGAAAGCAGGACATAGTGATCCGGCGATTCCGAATGGAAGGGTCGTCGCTCAACGGATAAAAGCTACTCTGGGGATAACAGGCTGATTTTGCCCGAGAGTCCATATCGACGGCAAAGTTTGGCACCTCGATGTCGGCTCATCGCATCCTGGGGCTGGAGAAGGTCCCAAGGGTTGGGCTGTTCGCCCATTAAAGCGGTACGTGAGCTGGGTTCAGAACGTCGTGAGACAGTTCGGTCCCTATCCACTGCAGGCGCAAGAGTATTGAAAAGATCTGTCCTTAGTACGAGAGGACCGGGATGGACAAACCTCTGATGTACCAGTTGTCACGCCAGTGGCACAGCTGGGTAGTCACGTTTGGAACGGATAACCGCTGAAAGCATCTAAGCGGGAAGCCAGCTTTGAGATAAGTACTCTGTTCTATATGAACTAAGACACCTTCGAGACTAGGAGGTTGATAGGTTGGGGGTGTAAGGACCGTGAGGTTTTTAGCTGACCAATACTAATATGTCGAAGTCTTAACCTAAATCTACTATATAGTTTTGAATGTCCATGACAGACAAAAGAATATGATATCAATATATAAATGTTGATAACAGCTTGGTGAGAATAGCTGTAGGGGTACACCTGGTCACATTCCGAACCCAGAAGTTAAGCCTGCATACGCTGAAAGTACTTGAGGGGCAGCCCTCTGGGAGGATAGGTACTTGCCAAGCTTTTAAATATGTGCTTCCATAGCTCAGTTGGTAGAGCGCGCGACTGTTAATCGCGTTGTCGCTGGTTCGAGTCCAGCTGGAAGCGCCATTTTTTTATTTTTTGGACTTTTTAAAGTAGTTATAGAAATTTGTGAAAAATTACTTTTTAAGAAAACTTTGCTAAACATTAATTTATGGTATAATTACATAAAAAATTCATGACTGGAGTGTGAATGGATGAAAATAGAAAAGCAAAGTATGTATTATGAAAAAATGTCCATCGAGAAAAGACTGAGCATGGACAAGGAAATAAAAAAAAATAAGGCAAGAAGACTTGTAATATGGATATGTCTGGGGATTTTTATTGGTATAAGCCTTTTAAATATAGTCAGTGCCAGTTTTTACTCTGCAACATATAGTTATAGAGGTGGTTCATCTTTTCAGTTTTTAATAAAGCATTTTATATGGTTTGTTGTTGCAATAATAGCATTTGTGATAACAAATAAAATCCCCTATACTTTTTATAAAAAAAAATCAATAATAAGATTTTTCCTCTGTATCTCTACATTCCTTTTGTTAGTTGTTTTGATAGGAGCTAAGATTGCTCCTAAATTTGTTCCGGTAATCAATGGAGCTATAGGTTGGATAAGACTAGGTCCCTTCAGTGTACAGCCAGCAGAATTTTTGAAAATACCTTATATAGTAATTTTAGCAAAATTATTTGAAAATGGAGAAAAAAAAGATTTCAAAGATCTTGAGATAATACTAAATACTTCACCTATATTCTTTTTATTTGTTTTTTTAATAATAATGCAGGGGGATTTGGGAACGGTAATTCATTATACATCGATACTCTTTTTTATGCTTTTTCTATCTAAAATATCCAAAAAAATAATAGCTGGTTTTATTGGTATTGCATCGACAACACTAATATCAGGTTTAAGCTATATCTACTATTTTATAAATGATACTCAAGGTGTGGGCTACAGGGTAAAAAGAGTAAAAAGCTATCTTGATGGCCTTTTGAAAGGTGAATATGGAGATGATGTAGGATACCAAGTGGGGCAATCTCTGATCGCAATGGGAAGTGGTGGTATATTTGGAAAAGGATATGCCAATGGAGTTCAAAAATACAGCTATCTTCCAGAGATACATACAGATTTCATACTAGCTTCTTTAGGTGAGGAGTGGGGCTTTGCAGGAGTTCTATTGATAGTAATTTTATTTTATACTATATTTAGTTTGTCTATGACAATAGCTGCTGAATCAAGAGATTATTTCGCAAAGTATCTTGTAGCAGGAATGGCAAGTCTTATATTTACACAGCTTTTGATTAATTCTTTCGTTGTAACAGGGCTTATGCCAGTTACTGGGATCCCATTTCCAATATTCAGCTACGGAGGAAGTTCGTTAATAACTGTTTTTGCTGCACTCGGAATAGTTTTAAATGTTAATAAAAAAAATCTAATAGAAAAATACGGTGCTTATTAATAAAATTCTGTTTATATTTAAAAGTTAGATATAAATAATTTTATGAGAATATATATTTCTAAAACACTAAACTTAATTCTTATTTTTTTAACAATTATGCTATAATAACTAGAGGTGACTTTATGAGAAAAACAGCTTTTTTAGGAATTTTTATTTTGTTTTTTACTTTTTCTAGTGCAAAATTTTTATTTTTTAAGAACAGTGAAAGTAAAATAACTCTAAGGGTAGGTGTTGCTTCCAACTCTATTTCAGAAATTTTTAACTTTATAAAAAATAATTTTAAAGACGAAGAATTTGAACTTGAAATAATAGAGTATTCAGACTATATTCAGCCTAATATTGATCTTTTAGAAGATGTTATAGATGTGAGTTATTGTCAAAATAAAGATTTTTTGAATTTGTATAACACCGAAAACAACACCAATATTGTTTCTTATGGAGATGTATATTTTGAAAGAATGGGGATATATTCAAAAAAATACAGTAGTATAAAAGAGTTTAAAAATATTGTCATCGCAATTCCAAACATTGAAAGTGATAAGATTCGAGCTCTAAAACTTCTAGAAAATACAGGTTTGATAAGAGTGAATGATGAATATCAAATTTTGGAAAATCCAAGAAATATAAGACTTTTAGAAATAAGTCCCAAGTATCTTCTAAGGGTAATAGATCAGGCAGATGCAGTAATTGTAAAAGAAAATAAGGTTTTAAAAAAAGAATCAGATTCTTTTGAAACTTCTCTTTATTTAGAAGAGTATAATGAAAAATATATAAATGTTCTTGCTGGAAAATATAAAAGCAAGAAAAAAAAGCATATAAAAAGGTTATATCAAATATTAAAGTCAAGTGAAGTTAAGCATATGATTGAGAAAAAATATAGAGGAATTATTATCTGAATAATTTAAAAATAGTATTTGACAATGATGTAAATACTGTGTATAATGACTCTAACTTAAAAATAATAATTAATAAAAGCTAAGAAGAGGAGAGTAGCTTTAGGAAGTAGTTTAAGCGAGCCGGTTATGGTGTGAGTCCGGTAACGAAGCCTTTAGTGAAGAACACCTTGGAGCCGCCATCTGAAAGTCTCTAAAGATTATTAGGCGTGGACGTAATTGCAGCGTTAAAGCAAAAGGTATCGAGTGCATATAAAAGCAGCTCCGTACTTTCTTGAAATTTCAATTGAAATTTCTATTTGAAGGAAGTCAAGGCTCTTTGCATATGCATGCAAAGAGTTTTTTTTATAAAAAATAAGTTATTAAAAATAGGGGGTAAATTATGTGTGGAATCATGTATTATTCAGGTAAAGAAGCGGAACTATTAGGATTTGAGAAAAGTTTTGAAAGAATTGTGTATAGAGGACCTGACTCTACAGAAATACTAAAAGACAAAGGGGTATGGGGATTTCACAGATTATCAATAATGGATCTTAGCAACAGCGGAATGCAGCCTTTTATGCTAGACGGAAGTATTTCTATATGTAACGGTGAGATATACAACTTTAGAAAAATAAAAGAGGACCTTCAAGATAAATATAAATTTCACTCAGATAGTGATTGTGAAGTACTGATTCCGTTGTATAAGGAAATGGGTGTAGAGATGTTTAAATATCTAGATGCAGAATACGCCATGGTTATGTATGATGCCGGAGCTGACGAAGTAATAGCTGCTAGAGACCCGATCGGGATAAGACCACTTTTTTACGGTTATTCAAAAACTACCAAAGAAATAGCATTTGCAAGTGAGGCAAAAGGCTTAACTGATTTTTGTGAAGATGTAGCTGCATTTCCTCCAGGACATTACTATAAAGGTGGAGAATTCATATGCTACAGAGATATGACAAAGTATACGCAATTTATCGACGGAGACCTTGAAGAGATAACAGAAGGTATAAGAGAAAGACTTGAAGCAGGGATAATAAAGAGATTAGATTCTGATGCACCAGTCGGGTACCTATTGAGTGGAGGTTTAGATTCAAGTTTAGTTTGTGCAATTGCTCAGAGAAATCTTGAAAAGCCTTTAAAGACTTTTGCAATAGGGATGGAAAAGGATCCTATAGATCTTAAATATGCCAAAGAGGTAGCTGAATACCTGGGAACTGAGCATACAGAGGTAACTATCAGCGAGAAAGATGTTTTAGATAACTTAAAGCATGTAATATACTGTCTTGAGACTTGGGATATAACAACTATTAGAGCAAGTATGGGAATGTACCTTATTTGTAAATATATAAGAGCAAATACTGATATCAAAGTTCTATTGACTGGTGAAATCAGTGACGAAATATTTGGATATAAATATACAGATTTTGCACCAAGTGGAGAAGAGTTCCAAAAAGAAGCGGAAAAAAGACTTAGAGAGATCTATATGTATGACGTACTAAGAGCTGACAGATGTATATCAGCAAACTCTCTAGAGGCTAGAGTACCTTTTGGTGACTTAGATTTTGTAGACTATGTAATGGGGATCAATCCTGAAAAAAAATTAAATACATATAACAAAGGTAAATACCTTCTTAGAAAGGCTTTCGAAGGTGGAGAATACCTTCCGAAAGACATTTTATACAGAGAAAAAGCAGCCTTTAGTGACGCTGTAGGACACTCATTAGTTGACTGTATCAAGGCATTTGCTGATGAAAAGTATTCTGATGAAGATGTAGAAAAGGCAAAAGAAAAATATGCTTATGGGACTCCATTTACAAAAGAATCACTGCTATACAGAGATATCTTTGAAGAGTTCTTCCCTGGTAAAGCAGAGTGGATAAAAGACTTCTGGATGCCAAATAAAGAGTGGGAAGGTTGTAACGTAGACGACCCTAGTGCAAGAGTATTATCAAACTATGGTGACAGTGGAAAGTAACCCTTGACAAAGAAGTTTACTCTAAAGTATAATTACCCTATATAAATAAAGGCCATGAAGAGGAGAGTAACTTTAGAAAGTAGTTTGAGCGAGCCGGTTATGGTGTGAGTCCGGTAACGAAGTCTTTAGTGAAGAACACCTTGGAGCCTCCACCTGAAAGTCTAAAAGATTAGTAGGCATGGACGTAATTGCCGCGTCAGAGTAAAAGGTATCGAGTGCTCGTGTAAGTATCTCCGTACTTTCTTGGATTTAATACTGGGAAAGCTGAGCTCTTTGCGTATACTCGCAAAGAGCTTTTTTATATGGAATGGAGGATTAGTTATGGATATGAAAGATATTATAAAAAAGGTTAATTATTATGCTGGTGAATCAAAAAAAAGAGAATTAACAGAGGAAGAAAAAATAGACAGACAAAAATACAGAAACATGTATCTTGAGAGGTTTAAGGCACAAGTTAAGGGCCACCTAGATAGTATAAAAATAGTTGATGAGAATGAACCTAAATATAAAAATTAGGATGATGAGTATAGTTAGGACAGATAACTGCAAAAGAGTATAACTAGAATAAGAAATATATTAAAAATGCATTGGAGGATAAGATGGAAAAAACTTTAGTAAAGAAACTCTTTAGAGAGAGTGAAAGCTTTATTGGAAAAGAAGTTGTCATCTCAGGATGGGTAAAAAAAATAAGGTCTCAAAAGAAATTTGGATTTATTGAAATAAATGACGGATCTTTTTTTAAAGGAATTCAGGTAGTATTTGAAAGTGAACTCGATAATTTTGAGGAGATTTCAAAAGTATCTATTTCGTCTACTCTTGTTATTAAAGGTAAACTTGTAGAATCTCAAGGTAAGGGACAGTCTATAGAAATACTAGCTAGTGAGGTAGAGATATTTCAAAAAGCTGACCTTGATTTTCCGCTTCAAAATAAAAGACACTCTTTTGAGTTCTTGAGAACTATTGCCCATCTTAGACCGAGGACAAATACATTTTCTGCAGTATTTAGAGTTAGATCGGTTCTAGCTTATGCTATTCATAAATTTTTTCAAGAAAATGATTTTGTATATGTACACACTCCAATTATCACAGGGGCAGACTGTGAAGGAGCAGGAGAGATGTTTAGGGTTACTACATTAGATTTGGATAATGTTCCTAAAACTGAAGAGGGTTCTATAGACGAAGCTAAAGATTTTTTTGGAAAAGAGACTAACCTCACTGTAAGTGGTCAACTAAATGTGGAAACATACTGTGCTGCTTTCAGAAATGTATATACTTTTGGACCAACTTTCAGGGCTGAAAACTCAAATACATCGAGACACGCTTCTGAATTTTGGATGATTGAACCTGAAGTAGCTTTCGGAGATCTCGGTGTAAACATGGAACTTGCAGAGGCAATGGTAAAATATGTTATCAAATATGTAATGGATGAATGTCCTGAAGAGATGGAGTTTTTCAACAGCTTTATAGAGAAAGGCTTATTTGAAAAACTAAACAATGTATTGAATAATGACTTTGGAAGGGTTACATATACTGAGGCGATAGAGATTCTTGAAAACTGTGGAAAGAAATTTGATTTTCCTGTAGAATGGGGAATCGATCTTCAGAGTGAGCATGAGAGATATCTAGCTGAAGAACATTTTAAAAAACCAATATTTGTAACAGATTATCCAAAGGATATAAAAGCTTTTTACATGAAAATGAATGAAGATGATAAAACAGTAAGGGCAATGGATCTGTTAGCTCCTGGTATTGGAGAGATAATAGGCGGATCTCAGAGAGAAGACGATCTTCCTTTACTAGAAAAAAGAATGGAAGAAATGAATCTTAATAAAGAGGATTACACTTTTTATACTGACTTGAGAAGATATGGAAGCTTTCCTCATTCAGGATTTGGTCTAGGTTTTGAAAGAATGATGATGTATATAACTGGAATGACCAATATAAGAGACGTAATTCCTTTCCCTAGAACACCTAAAAGTGCTGAATTTTAAAAAGAATATTATTTAAAAGATGCCGGTTAGCCGGCATCTTTTATTATAATTATATAAGTCAGTTATCTAGTGCTGAGGACGTATTTTAGAACATTTTTTAGATTTTAATTATGGATAAAAATACAGCAATTACAAGAAAAAGAATTATAAAAACTTGAAATTACTGGATTATTTAAAGTATAGGATTACTATAGTTTTACTTTTTAATTGGTTTTTGGTATAATTTTTTAGAATATGTTCAGAAGGGTGAAATATATGTTTGGTTTTATATGGTGGGTAACCCTGCTTCTTTTGATTTTTTATCTGTTGACAGGAACCAGTGAGAACAAAATAAAAAGAAAAATAGAGAGAACCCTTACCTTTCCAGATGTATGGTATCGAGAGAAAATGGTAGAATGGGAATGGGAATCAGAGGCGTTGACCTTTAGCAAGGATATAAAAATAAGAGTAAGATATATAAAAAGCTTTTGTACAGGGGAAAACATGAGATATATTGTAATGTCTCCGAGGGTATTAAAAGAAAAAAAATACCCATGTATACTTCTTCTGCATGGTATGAGAGACAATGCAGATGACTGGCTTGAGAGAGCTAAAATTATAGAAAATTACGAAGGACTTTTGCATAGTGGTAAAATAGGTGAGATGATTTTGGTTATGCCTGATTCGGGTTATAATGGAGAGAGCTGGTATTCTGATTTTATAAAAAGAAAATCACATGATTATGAAAGTTATTTTGTAAAAGAACTTCTTCCAAAGATAAAATCAGAATATCCAGTTGGAAGTATTGGGATAGCAGGATTTTCAATGGGAGGTCACGGGGCCTTAAAGATCGCCCTAAGGAATATAGATGAGTTTAAGGCTGCAGGGAGTTTTGCAGGGGCCATAAGTCTTATAAGGCTAGCTGTTAACCGGAGAGTAATGAGGGTAATAAGAATGCTTTACGTGCCTCAGTTTATTTTCGGAGAAGGTGACGGTCGTCATTTTGTGCAGGTTTTTGGCTCTTGGGGGTATCAAATAATAAAACAGGATCCCTATTCTCTTATAAAATCCTATGGAAGAAAAAATCCTCATAAGCTAAAGGACAAGTACTTCTACCTAAGTGTAGGAGACGAGGATAAAAAGCCATATCTTATGCTGCAGCAGTGGATAGACGTTGTGGGAAGGCTTAAAAAATACGGATTTAATTACAATGCTCACCTCTATAGGGGTGAATCTCATTCTTGGAATTATGTGGCAAAGGATCTTCCTAACCTTTTGAAATACTTTTACGACAAGCTTAAATAAGTTTTAGGCTTTATATTTTTGTCAAACTGAAAAAAACTTTTGACAAAGCTATGGAGTTATGATATTATCATATCTGTTGTTTCAACAAAAGGAAACTACAAAATTTATAGGTATGATAATAATATGCGTCACTAGCTCAGTTGGTAGAGCACACGACTTTTAATCGTGTTGTCACAGGTTCGATCCCTGTGTGACGCACCACTCAAACGCGGGGGTGGCGGAATTGGCAGACGCGCTAGACTTAGGATCTAGTGTCTTTGACGTGGGAGTTCAAGTCTCCCCCTCCGCACCATAAGAAACTTTAAACAGCTTTTAGGAGCTGTTTTTTTATACATATTTATTTTATAACAGCCAAAGTTTGGAATAATGATTTTTTAAAAAGTAGGATTGGACTTAGATTTCAAGTATATCACTGAATATAAAGAGATCAAAATGAGATTATATTGATTGTAATTTTTAATAAAAGCGAGGTGAAAAGATGGAGATGCTAAAACCATTTGAATACTTCCTAAAAGATATTATTTTTATAGTCGGTGAAATAATAACCTTGAGTCTATTATTTTTATTTGTGTATATTATTTTCAAGATTTTATTCAAGAAAACAGATTATATACCCTTTTTAAAAAAATATAAAGAGCATTCTAAAATGGTTTTGAAAAAAATAAAAAGACTTTTGATATATAGCTACATCTTTGTTTTTATACTCCTTATGGGATACAATGGATATCTATTTTATAAAAAAATCGGTATTTATGAAAATGCTCTGCACCTAGCATCTAAAATTCCTAATAAATTTTGGACTGAAACTCTAATAGGGTCAGTAAAACTAATACTGGTGTGTATAGGGGCTAATTATTTAATCAAAATAATCTTGAAAATATTGGATAAGGCACAAGCCGCTGCAAAAGAATATAAAAATATAAGCTCAAATAATGAAACTATAGATAGTTTTTTTCTCAGACTGCGCAAAATCATAAAAAATTCTGTAAAATTTCTAGTTGTAATATATGCTATGAATTTAATGCTTTTTCCAGAGGTTTTTTTAAGCAATATGTACGTTCTTTTGAAAATATATCTTATCATTTCAGGGGGAATGTTATTTACAAAGGCAGCTACAGCAGTTGTAGATAGTCTAGAAGATCTTAGTAAAAGATACTGGTACCGTGAAGATTATGTAGGATGGTACAATAGACTCAATAATTTACTGCCACTATTTAGAAGATGCTTGGAATATGTTATTTATGTATGGGTTACTTCATTAGCGATGCTGCAGATTAGTTTTTTTGAAAGATTTGTTCCTTTTGGAACTGCATTAGTTCAAATAATAGGTATATTCTTTATAACCCGGGTTATTGTAGAGATTTTGAAATTCTTTGTTGATAAGTATATGATGAAGTCTGAAAAACAGGTTCTGAACAAGCAAAGAGAAACTCTTGTGCCTATAACTAAATCTATATTACAGAGTATAATATATTTTATTGCATTTGTACTTATGTTGAGAGCTTTGAATATAAATCCAATGCCTATACTAGCCGGTGCTGGTATTTTAGGTATTGTCATAGGTATGGGTGCCCAGTCTCTCATCAATGACTTGGTTGCAGGAATATTTATTCTTTTTGAAAGCATATTTTTAGTGGGTGACTATATAGAGACGGGTTCAGCTAAGGGTATAGTGGAATCAGTCCTTCTCAGAACTACTAAAATAAGAGATCCTAACGGACAACTTCATATACTTAGAAACGGACAGATAGAGGGTGTTGAAAATTACTCTAAGGGATACACTTTTGCTGTGGTAGAGGTAGGGGTAGCCTATGAAAGTGATCTCAAACATGTTTTTAACGTTCTCACTAGTTTAGGGAAGCAGATAAAAGAAAAAAATTCTAGTGTGCTAGAGGAAATGATAGTTCAAGGGATAAAAGAATTTGGGGAATCTGAGCTTCTTATAAGAACCGTAACTAAGGTGAGACCGGGGCATCATTTTAGTGTGGCCTATGAGCTGAGAAATATGATAAAAGATGAATTTGAAAAAGAAGGAATAGAGATTCCTTTTGCAAGAAGAGTGCTTATATTTAAAAATCAAGAGGAGATAAAACAAGATATAGAAATATAAACTGAAACTTTATTATTTTTGAAAGTTAATAGATTTTTAAAAATTCCAGAGGTGTGCAAAGTATAGATTTTAAGAAACATATTCTATAACTTTTACACCTCTTTTTATATTGTCTTATTGATCTTTTATTTCTATGGGAATTATCGATTTTGACTTGGAAGAATAAAGTCCTCGCAGAGTCAATTTTGTCTCATGGGTGACTGAAAGTGAAAGAAACGGAAGTGCTATAATTGTATTGAAATAATCTTTTTCTATTTTTAAAATATTGAAATGATTGTTTTGATTTTTTAATTGTCATTAGACAGTAGAGCATAAAATTTCAAAATATGTCAAATTAAACTATTAAGGTTTAATCATGTTTAAAAGATAAACCAAGAAAATTGTACCAGATACAACTAAGAGCATATTTTTTTTGAGAAGAATAAGTGTTCCAGCAAATATTAGTCCTGCAAGAGATATCCACATAGTATCTGTAGAGTAAAGCACATCTGGAAATAAAAGTGCTCCTATTGCAGCAAAGGGAATATATTCTAAAAATGATTTTAAAAAACTACCTGGTTTCTTTCCTGTATGGCAAATTACAGGCACAGCCCTTAAAAAGTAATTTATGAACATACTACCTAGAATTACCATCAAAAATTTAGTTTCCATCTTCGTCCTCCTTTACTGGGAAAAGCAGTGCCCCTATTGCAGATGTGAGTATAATAGAGATAATAACTCTCCAGTTGCCCACAAAGTTTTTAAGAAGCGGGGTATAAAAGAAAATGGAACTTATAAGTATTCCCAGTAGAGTGACAACTGCAATCTCTTTTGAATTTTTTACAGCTGGAAGAATAAGTCCGAGAAACATTATGTATATGGCTATACCGGTACTGGCTAATATTGATCCTGGCAGGAAGTCGGCTGCAACTATCCCCACAAGTGTCCCTCCAACCCAACCAAGCCACGACATAAGCTGTGATCCCAACATAAAATTGACGTTGGTCTCTTCTTTTGTCATGGCCAAGACAAAGACCTCATCTGTTATTCCAAAGGCTAGTATTCCTTTAAGTTTGGTACTAATCCCTCTTGAAAGCTTGTTGGCAACACATAAAGACATAATAAAATATCTGGCATTTATCATAAATGTCGTCAGAAGGATATTCCAAAGAGATGCTTTTGATAAGAGCATAGTAGTAGAAATAAATTGAGTAGCCCCGGTAAAATTAGTCATGGACATAAGTACAGCCATATAACCCGGCAAACCTGCAGATTTTATGATGAGTCCAAATGTCACGGCAATTGGGAAATATCCCATGAAAATGGGAGCGGCACTTTTCATACCTATTTTAAAATCATTATTTGATCTTAGTCTTTTTAAAGCCACAGCTTTCACCTTTCATTCCTCCAATTATTGAAAATTTAAATAATCAGTATTTTACACCTATTTTTTTTATTTTTCAATAAATTATTAGAAAATTCGGTTTTTGGATGCTCAAAAATTAATCTCAATATTTTTTCTTTCACTGAGGAGAATCATATTTCTCATATATTTTGTATTTTTTGAACTTAGACATTTTTCTTGAATTTTTTTTCCTGTGTGAATGGACCTTCGTTAACAAAGGGGGAAAATTCTAAGCATAATTATTTTCCTAATAAAAAAACACAAGAAAATAAAAACTTGTGTTTTAAAATAATGATTGTCTGCTACTTTATTACTTTTTTCTCAATGAAATTGACATCTAATAAGAAATTTTTATGAAAATTCTACTTTTTCTATCTTTGGTTTATCCTTTCTAAAAATTCTGAATAACTGCAAGAACCCAGTATATCCGAAAGCATTTTTTTATCAGTAACTATTTTCGCAATTTCAGAAAGAACCTTTAAGTGTCGGTTCATAGGATCTGATTTTGGTGACAAAAGTACTATGATAACCTTAGGATTTGATTTTACATTCTCCACTGAAAACTTATTTTTATTTGTTGCAATATATACTTGATAATCATCGATAGACTCCATATAGGTATGAATAAGAAGAGTTTCGTGTGTCAGCTCTACCGGATATTTTTTAAGTACATCTTTCAAATCTTCATATACTTCCCGGCTTTCTCTTTCATCTGAAAATTTATCTGTGATTATTTTTAACAATTTTTCAGGATTATTTTCAGAAAAATCAAACAAAAAATTATTTTTTGATAATCTTCTTATAATAGAGATATCCCCCTTGGTATTTTCATAGGAACACTCTTCTTCACCGTTGCAGTTAGTTGAAGGATAGACGGCGATAAGATTGTTGTTTACAAATTTCTCCACAAGTTTATTTGGAAGTCTGTCAAAAGTAAGACGCCATGCCAATTGTCCCTGTTTTGCCATTATCTGAATAATCATGTCACTATCCTTTATTATCCCTGACAGATTTTCTTCAATAACTTTCCAGCTATTTAAAGTCTTAAATTCATAGTTAAGATTAGATGTGTTTTTAAGGATTATCTTTTGTAATTCCCCTTTTGTCGGTTCATCTGATATTATTACCAATTTGGAGTTTATTGATAAGGCCATCTTAATTATAGAATAAAATTCATCAACAAAGCCAATCTGTCTGTTAATTAAAGGAGGGACTATTAGAAACATATTTTCTGTTATCCCAACAGGATGGATTATCCTTGTTATGTATATGCTTACATTACTTTTTTTCACCGATTGATCTATAACCTTGCTAAAGACTCTGTTGTGGCTTTTTTTTATATTATTCCAGTTTATAATAACCTTAGAAATCCTGTACTCTTTAATAACTTTTGTTATGGCATTGGACACGTTGATATCTATTCGATTTAGAGGTATGACACTCTTTTGCAATGAATTTGCATGGGTAACTACTTTGGCGAGGAATCTCTCACCTTCTAAAATCTGTCTCTCCACATCTTGACCGTCTATAGCCACCGTAAGTGGATATAAAGGCTCATGGCTTCCTTTTTTCTTTATTAAAAAAGCAAATTCTATTAAGTCTTTTAAATTGTTTGCTTCACTGACAGGTATAAGTATTCTATCGGTTTTTACATCAGATGAAACTTTGTAATTGGTCTGTTCATCCAACATCACTTCTTTTGCATATTTTTCTGTAAAAATAGTTCCTAAAAAACAAGTAGAGACTATCATCATTATAGATCCAGTCAGAATATCTTCATTGAATATCCCCACTCTGTATCCTATCATTACAACTGCCAGTGTAGCCGCAGCCTGATTCACACTCATTGCAAACATCAAATTTGTCTCTGATTTTTTAAGCTTCACCTTATTTCCAAACCCCACTGCTGCCAGATACTTAGACAGTATCGCCACTGTAATCATTGTCAGGGATATTTTTAGTGCTCCAGTCCCTGTAAAGAAATGGCTTACGTCTATTATCATTCCTACAGATATCAAGAAAAAAGGTATAAACATAGAACTTCCTATGAATTGTACCCTGTTCATCAGGGTACTCTTTTCAGGTATAAGAGTGTTTAATACAAGTCCTGCCAAGAAGGCTCCTATAACAGGCTCTAAACCGATCATGTGTGATAGATGGGCCAAAATAAACAACACAGCTATTACAAAAACATACTCCTCAACTCCAGACTCTGAAGAATAGTTTCTAAAAAACCACCTTGTCAGTCTCGGAAGATATAATCCTGTCAATGCAACATATAGAGTACTTAAGGAAAATAATTTTATCCAGAAGTAAACCCCAAGGTTTCCTTGGTTGGATGCTATGACAACTATCATTACTAAAAATGCCAAGGTATCAGTAATAATAGTAGCTCCTATGGTTGTAGAGACAGAGCTCTTTTTAGATAATCCCAGTTTACTGACTATAGGAAAACTTATTAGAGTATGAGATGAGAAAAGACTAGCCATGAGCACCGATGCCATTAAATTCATTTTTAGTATATAGACTCCACTTAGAATTCCCATAACCAAAGGGACTGAAAATGTCAGCAGTCCAAACAATATACTGTGATGTTTATTCTTTTTTACCTCTCCGAGGTTTATTTCAAGACCAGCTTCAAACATGATATACAAGAGCCCAATTGTCCCTAGTAAATCTATGGTTCGGTCATTTTCCAATATTCCGAAGGTATGTGGCCCTACTATGAGACCTGCTGCAATAAGACCTACTATCCCTGGGAGTTTTAATTTTTGAGCAAACAGCGGTGCTACAAGTACACTGGACATAACAATAGCAAATATTAAGACAGGATCATGTATAGGTAGACTAACCAAAGTATATCACTCCTTTTATATTAAATTTTTATTACTTATATTTTACTATAAGAATAGTAGTAAGTCTACTACAGAGATCAACTTGTGAAGCATTAATATTGTTATTAATAATAGACGCTTAAAACTGCCAAATTCTATATTTATAAACTATATATTCAGAGTTTTAATTCTCAAAAATACAACTTTTTAGAATGTATTTATTAAATTTTGACTTAAAACTTTTTTTGCACAAGTCGAATATATCACTATTTTTATCATGAAAAGAAACTGATTCATTTAAAAATTCAAAAAAAATTGAGAATTTCTGAATTCTGGTATAAAAAAGATTGAAAAATGTTAGAATAGATAGTGAATGGAGGGATTAAAATGGAATTAATTGTAAACGGCAGTTATATATACATATTTTCAATTTTTATTATGATGTTTTTATTTTCAAAAATAGCAGAAGGAAAACTCTTTGAAGGCGAGGAGATACGTGTATATAATAATTATCCGGTGATGATGAAATTTGTTCCTGGAGAAAAAAATATGCCCTTAGTTGTAGTATCACCAGGGGCAAACAGCACAGCTAGAATTTTTTACGGTGTTCATGAAAGTTTTGATTCTAAACAGTTTTTGGCCTACTGGCTTTATAAGCGAGGTTATAATTTACTTTTTCTTTCTTATCCACTGGAGGTAAAGGATCAGGTGTTTGAAGGAGCCTACCCGGGTTTTACAATTAAACAGTGGGGCGAGCAGATAGCTCTAGCTTCAAAAGATGTAATACAGGAAAACAACCTGGAAAATAAAGTCATAGCCGTAGGGTGGAGCATGGCTGGGAGGGTATCCCATGCTTTGGGAATAGCTGCTGAAAAAATAAAACTGGATATAGAACTATGGATAGGGCTAGCTGCGACACCTCCTATGCCTGGATTGTCGTCTCCTACAATATACCCAAAATTAAAAAAGAGTAATGATGATAAAGGAATATTTATGGTTGGTGATAAAGGTTATGCAGTTTTTGGAAGCGGAAGAAGAGAAGCCAGAACAGTGGCTGAAAACGCAATGTTAAATGGGTTAGAAAGTGACAGTTTAATCCCTCGTGAAATTGGAAGGACACATTATTTTGGGAATACTCCCATAAATCTTTTTAACCATGGATGGAGGTATAGAGGTGGGGAATTTGTTAAAAATTTTAGTGAAACCATAGAAGACTCTGCAGGATATGATTATGCGGGATATCCTCTCACTGCAAATATAACCAATGATTCAATAGATGATGCCAGACACGCCATGACAGACAAGTATAACTGGGGGATGGTTATAGTAAATAAGATAACCAAAAGTTATGTTTTGCCTCAGATGAGATTAAAAAAATTTAACGATACAGAGTGGAAAAAGATAAGGGAGATGGTCCGAAAAGCTCCTGAAGAGTTAAGTCTTGAATTATCAGGTAATCATTTCTTTTTTCTGGGCAGAAAGGGAGCCAAAGGGACTGCAGACGCTATAGATGAATTGCATAAAAGGTCGAAGGATTTTAAAAGTAAACTTGTAGAAATTTTGGGTATAGAGGTAAAATGATTTTTATAAAGAGCTCACTTACTTAAAGGAAAACCAAAATTTTAAAGTATATAAAAAAGGTCGACTTTTTAGCCGACCTTGAAAAATTCTTATCAAAAAGAGTTAAAGCTCTTTTTAAATGAAACATTTTTAATTTTGTTTCTTAGTATAGCAGATAAAAGATAAACTGCTAACTCATAACAATTACTTCGTTAGCTTTGTCTTTTTGATTTTTTTCAATATTCAATTGTCTCAAGAGTTATACCTCATCTTCAATATTTTTGACATCATCAACTCCTATTAAATCTTAAAAAAATCAATAGAATCTTTAGTATATCCCAGATCCTAAATAAAAATAAATTTACGATTTCTCCCTAAATGATTCCTAGGGTAAAATGGAATTTTTAAAATCTGAGAAACTAAATCCGTTTTTTTGAAAACTTTAATATCTCTTTCTTATAATACCTTTACAAAGTGAGAAAAGATATTCCTTTATTTTTTGTTATTTTGTTTTTGTTCAATTAAAATAAGTTTACAGGGGAGGAAATAAATGATAATAGTAGTAGCGAAATCAATTTTGAAAGAAGGAAAGACAGAGGAGTTTAAAAGCCTGACTAGGGAACTTATAGATGAGACTAGGAAGGAGAAGGGGTGTATAGAGTATGTTCTTTATGAAGATACAGAAAGTGCAGGAACCTTTACCTTTATAGAGAAATGGGAAGATATGGACTGTCTCGAAGCACATTTTCAAAGTGAACATTTTAAAAGAATAGGAGCTAAGGTGAAAGAACTCAGAAAAAGCAGAGATATCAACATTTACAAAGAGGCTTAAAATCGAGCTATGTATTTTGAAGCGTTGTAATATTAAATTTTTATATTTTCTCTAGGAGTTGACAAAACAGGGAAAAAGAAGTTATACTAGTTATGAAAATAATAAATATAGGAATCTTCAGGGCAGGGTGAAATTCCCGACCGGCGGTGACAGTCCGCGAAGGCCATAGGGCCTTGATCTGGTGTAATTCCAGAACCGACAGTAAAGTCTGGATGGGAGAAGGAGATTTATAGAGCTGTATTTTTACGGCTAATTTCAGTCTAATCCTAGTAAGAACTATGCCCGGAGTTTATCCGGGCTTTTATATTTATAATAAATGGAAAAACAAGGAGGAATTATGAGAGTTATTGAGGGAAATTTCACAGGAAAAGGTCTAAAAGTAGGAATTATAGCAGGAAGATTTAATGAGTTTGTTTCGTCTAAATTAATAGGTGGAGCTTTAGATGCTTTAAAAAGACATGAAGTCTCTGAGGAAGATATAGATTTAGCATGGGTTCCAGGCGCCTTTGAAATGCCGCTAGTAGCTCAAAAAATGGCAAGATCTGGGAAATACGATGCTGTTATTACACTTGGAGCAGTAATAAGAGGAGCCACTCCGCATTTTGATTATGTATGCTCGGAGGTTTCAAAGGGAGTAGCTTCAGTCTCTTTAGAAACAGGTATCCCTGTAATATTTGGAGTTCTTACAACGAATACAATAGAGGAGTGTATTGAAAGAGCCGGTACAAAGGCTGGAAACAAAGGATTTGATGCAGGAGTATCTGCTATAGAAATGGTAAACCTTTTAAAGGGGATGTAAACTATGGATAAAAAATACATGGAGACGGCTCTAAAACTCGCATTAAAGGGAGAAGGGAATGTAAACCCAAATCCTATGGTAGGAGCCGTGGTGGTGAAAAACGGAACTATAGTAGGGGAAGGGTATCACAAACAATACGGAGGTCCTCATGCTGAGGTCTATGCCTTGAATGAGGCAGGATCTGAGTGTCGCGGCGCCACGATTTACGTGACCTTAGAGCCTTGCTCTCACTACGGGAAAACTCCTCCGTGTGCTGAAAAAATAATAGAGATGGGTATAAAAAAGTGTGTGATAGCCTGTCTTGATCCTAATCCCCTTGTGGCAGGAAGAGGAGTAAAAATTCTAGAAAGAGCCGGTATAGAGGTGGAAGTTGGGCTGATGGAAAAAGAAGCCTTAGAACTAAATAGGGTATTTATGAAGTACATAACTACGGAAAAACCATTTGTTTTTCTTAAATGTGCTATTACCTTAGACGGAAAAATAGCTGCCAGAACAGGAAGTTCTAAATGGATAACCAACGAGGTCTCTAGAGAGAAGGTACAAAGATTGAGACACCGTTTTATGGGAATAATGGTAGGGGCAAATACCCTTGTTATGGATAATCCACGGCTCAATGCAAGGATAGAAGGCGGAAATGATCCCTTTAGGATAGTAATAGATCCTGAGCTTATTGTTCCCAGTGATTCAAATTTTGCAAGTATGAAAGACGGTAAGAGCATAATAGTAACTTCAGAAAAAAACAAAGATTCAGAAAAAGTATCACTCTTGGAAGCGAGGGGGGTTCGTTTTGCCTGGCTTCCTGGGGATGAGTTTAAAATAAGTGATATTCTAAAAAAAGTTGGTGAACTTAAGATAGATTCTGTTTTACTTGAAGGAGGAAGTTACCTCATATCTAAGGCCTTTGAAGAGAATGCTATAGATGGAGGAGAGATATTTATAGCCCCTAAGATATTGGGAGACCAAAAAGGGATACCTTTTATAAAAGGATTTTCATTTGACAGTATTGAGGAAGCTTTTGAACTGAAAAATGTTAAATTTAATCAGTATGGAAATAATATTTCAGTGGAATTTTATAAAGATTAAAAAAAGGGGGTGACCCAAATTTTTACAGGACTGGTAGAAGAGATGGGGGAAGTAATCTCTGTTGCAAGAGGAGAAAAATCCCTGAAAATAAAAATAAAATGCAAAAAAGTACTTGAGGGTGCCAAGATAGGTGATAGTATAGCAACAAACGGTACCTGTCTCACAGCTGTAGAGTTAGGTGATAATTATTTTACGGCAGATTGTATGTTTGAAACAGTAAAAAGAACAAACCTGAAAAGGCTGAAAAGTGGGTCAAAGGTAAATCTTGAAAAATCCCTGACGCTGGCCACTCCACTAGGAGGTCATTTGGTTACAGGGGACGTAGACTGCGAGGGGAAAATAATCTCTATAAAACAGGAAGGAATTGCAAAAATATATGAGATCAGCGTAGAGCCTAGACTGATGAAATATGTGGTTGAAAAGGGTAGGATAACCCTCGATGGAGCCAGTCTAACAATTGTTGACTTTACAAAGGAAAGTATAAGTGTATCACTCATACCACACACTCAAGAGATGATCACTCTGGGCTATAAAAGAATCGGAGATTATATCAACGTTGAGACTGATCTTATAGGAAAGTATGTGGAAAGGCTTTTACATTTTGATAACAGCAAAGAGGAGAAAAAGAAGAAGGGAATCGATGAAAAATTCCTTTTTGAAAACGGATTTTTTTAAAAACGGGAGATGAATTACTATGCTAGATAGAATAGATGAAGCTATAGAGGATATAAAGGCCGGAAAAATGGTAATTGTGGTAGATGATGAAAACCGTGAAAACGAAGGTGACATCATTATCGCCGGGGAAAAGGTAAGCTATGAGAGTATAAACTTTATGGCCAAATACGCCAGAGGTCTCACATGTGTACCTATGACAAGAGAGAGGGCAGATCAGCTGCACCTTCCTCAAATGGTAAATAGAAATACAGACTCTCACGGGACAGCATTTACTGTCTCAGTAGATGCTGCAGAAGGTACCACTACTGGAATTTCTGTAGCAGACAGAGTAAAAACTATAACTGATCTAGTAGATGAAAGCAAGGGACCATGGGATTTTAAAAGACCGGGACATCTTTTCCCATTGGTGGCAAAAGACGGAGGAGTCTTGGCAAGACCAGGGCACACAGAAGCTGCTGTAGATCTTGCAAGACTTGCGGGTTTAAAGCCTGTGGGAGTTATCTGTGAAATACTAAAGGATGACGGAACAATGGCGAGACTTATGGACCTAAAAGAGTTTGCAAAAGAGCATGACCTAAAAATTGTATCTATAGAAGACCTCATAAAATACAGAAAAGAACATGATGTACTAATGGAGGTCTATGCAACTGCAACTATGCCTACAATTGCTGGAAATTTTGAAATAGTTGCCTTTGATAATAAATTGGATGGTAAAGAGCATATTGCTCTTATAAAAGGAGATATAAAAGGTAAGGAAGATGTTCTTATCAGAATACATTCAGAGTGTTTTACAGGAGATATATTAGGGTCGATGAGATGTGACTGCGGACTTCAGCTGAAGGAAGCTATGAAAAAAATAGACGAAGAAGGAGCTGGGATTATCCTGTATCTCAGACAAGAAGGTAGAGGGATCGGTCTTATCAACAAGATAAAAGCCTATGCACTTCAGGACAAGGGATTGGATACAGTAGAGGCAAATGAGCAGCTAGGATTTGAAGCTGATCTAAGAGACTATGCTGTAGCTTCTCAAATGTTAAAGGCTTTAGAGGTTAAATCTGTGAGAGTCATGACAAATAACCTTAGGAAGGTAAATGGCCTCGAGAAATACGGAGTAAAGGTAAATAAAAGAAAGGGTATAGAGGTAGACTCAAATGAAAATAATCTGAGATACCTTAAAACCAAGAAGACTAAACTTGGACACATATTAAAACTGGATGAAAATAAATAATTTTATGGTATTTGTATAGGATGAATTATCATGTTTATGGGAAATTGTCTGCTAAAATTATTCTGATAGAGATACTTAAAAGAAGAGGGAATTTTCCCCTCTTCTTTTATCTTGTTATAAAAGTATATTCAGTAAAATTCGAGTTTAACAGTAAAGATTCTGACATGGAAATGTCTGTATTATTTTGATTTTTTAATTAGGTTATATTTTTTTCTAAAATTTCTATTATTTCCCGGATAATTTCTCCTATTTCATTTTCTACTTTTGGATTTTTAAAATGGGTTTTTCTTACTGGAACTACCAATTCGTGATAATTGTCTGCATATTTATAAAGATGACTTTTATAGCCTTGAGAATCGAGCAAGAGCTTTATTTTACTGAAATCATCGCTTTCTTTCTGGTTGATGCTAAAGCATAGCGGAAAACCAAAGGTATTCCATATACCAAAGTGCATTCCAAACCAAAGGCCGTACTTCTCATTTTCTTTTATCCAGTATCCGTATTCCTCTTTCCATTCTTCATCTTTTGTTACTTCTCCAAACTGTTTGTTGAGACGGTCTACAATTTCACAAGAATTTCTAATTAATTCAGGTATTTTTTTGTTTTCAATTAACATAATCTTACACCCCTATTTTAAAAGTATAAAAACCCAAAAAAATCCTATACAGTATATAATTCAGTAAAAAACAGTTATATCCTTCTTTAAAAATATAAAGAAGAATTAGTACAAGAAATTATCCAGAAGAATGACAAAATTTAATTATATTTAATATGCTGTATTTTATTATTGAATAGTGGGGTATTTGTATTTTACAAGGATTACTACTGATCATATCTTCTAAATCGGACTTCTTTTTTATAAATAGGTACTTCTAAGTCTTGAGCTATTTTTTTAGTAGAAGTATTTTTAGAAAGGTCGATACTTTTAAAATCTCCTAAAACCGAGACAGTTTCATTTTCTTCTGAGGTATCATTTTCCTCAACAACTTTAGTTTTAGGATCTAACTTTTTCTCAGGGTCAATATATCCATCAGGATAAGTATAGTAAAGTGTTTCTAGTAGAGTTCCGCTGTTTATGATTTCTAGTCTTTCTATATGTCTTTTTTCATTTTTTCCAATGTAAAAATAGTTGTATGAAAATCGTCGTCCATTACTTTCGACAAAATCTAATCTTCCTTTTGGATTGTAAACCTTCACTGTAACCCCTATACCGTTACCAGTGATAAAACTCTGGGGTCTGTAAATAGCTTCTGTGGTATAGTTTACGAAGTTTTTGCCTTTTCTTACACTGTAATATCCTTCCTCGTTTGTTGTGTAACTTATCTCGGACCATCCTCTTTTCCTGGTGGGGACCTTTCTGGTAAATCTTCTTATAATTGGATATTTCATGAAATAAAGAGTCGAGTCCTTTCCTATACGTCTGACATATTCTTTTTCTAGAATTTCAAAGGGTTTTCCTTTTTCGTCTAATAGTGTTTCTTTTGAAAAAAGTAGCTTATTCTGGGAAAATCCGGAATGAAAGGCAACTGTACGACCGTGAATTTCTTCTGTTTTCATAGTTGGGGTCTCTTTTTTTATGATCTTATAGGAAAAATCTCTTCTTTTGGATTTTTCTCTCATGACCACAGTTACATCGGTGCTGTTGTCGGGGTTATCATTATAGGCGTAGGTCATTGTGATATCTCCATCATCTAAAAAAATAATCCTTCCCAAATCATCATATTTAAAGCTGAAAAAATCTTTTTTTATGATGTTTCCATTTCGGTCTTTTTCATATGTTATTTTTCCGTTAGAGTCTTTTATTATTATCGGTATCTCAGACTTGGCAGGCAAACATGATAATGTAAAAATGATAAAGTAAATTATTATTTTCAATTGTATTCCTCCTAAAAAAATTCGATTAAAACAAGACGAATAAAATCGATTCTCTAAATTATACTACAAAAATATATAGAATCTCTTTGTTTATGAAATTTTTTTTAAAAATTAAAAAAGCTATTTATTTCACTTAAGTTGCATCTTTGGTTTTTTAAAGTTATATTATTATTAGAGATTATTATTCATTTTAATGAAAGATAGAAGTAAATGACAGGTCTTTTAAGCTGTGGAAAATCCTTTTTTCACGCCTTTTCAGACAACAAATCGTTTTACTTTCTTTGTTCGTAAGGTACAGAGAGTGGGGCGTATTTTTTTTGTGATTTTTTTAGGATTGATTGCAAGAGGCAGAGTTATTATAATTATTAAAGATTAATTTAATTAAATAAAGTGGCATTAAAACTGTTTTCTGTGTTAAATTTTAATAGAGAATTAAAATGCTTTTTTGAGATTAAATGTTTTGTTTTAGAATAATTTGTCGCTTAATATAACTTATAAATGATATATTTGTTGAGGATTGTATTTATCAATTTTTAAGAATCACCAATAAAAGATATAATCTAATTATGTGATACGGGATATATGTGTCTGTTATAATTTAAGAAATGCCTCGGTAGTATAAAAAATTTTAAAAAAGGGTGGTTAATGTGAAAGAACTTGATTTGACAAAAGTAACAGAAGAAGTTGCAAGACTCTGTATAGAGGCCAACTACTTTATTGGTAAGGATGTAATGGGGAAAATCAAAGAAGCCTTGGAGAAAGAAGAGTCTCCTGTAGGAAAAAACATTTTAGAGCAGATAATTACAAATGATGGTATCGCTGCTGATGACCAGGTCCCTATGTGCCAAGATACTGGACTGGCAGTAGTTTTCTTGGAAGTGGGTACAGAAGTAAAAATAAACGGTGACATCTATGAGGCTATCAACGCCGGTGTAAGAAAAGGATATGAAGAGGGATATCTCAGAAAATCTGCAGTAAGACATCCTCTTGACAGAGTCAATACAAAGGACAATACTCCTGCAATTATTCATACTAAACTTGTACCTGGATCAGATAAGGTGAAGATTATCGTGGCTCCTAAAGGTGGAGGAAGTGAAAATATGAGTTATGTAAAAATGCTCGCTCCTGCAGCAGGTGTAGAGGGAGTAAAGAATCTAATAATTGAAGCTATCAAAGCCGGTGGAGGAAATCCATGCCCTCCAATGGTAGTAGGTGTGGGCCTAGGAGGAACTTTTGAAAAAGCTGCTCTTCTAGCCAAAGAGGCACTTATGAGAGATCTAAATGATAAAAGTCCAGATCCTGTAAATGCAAAATTAGAAGATGAACTTCTTGAGCTTATTAACAATACTGGAGTAGGGCCACTAGGTCTAGGTGGAAAAGTAACAGCTCTAACTGTAAAAGTAAACAGTTATCCATGTCATATAGCATCACTTCCAGTTGCTGTAAACATAAACTGTCATGCAGCTAGGCATAAAGAAGTAATCCTATAATATATCATTTAAATTTGGAGGGGAAAAATGATTAAGTTAACAACACCTTTAACGGCAGAAGATACAGAAAAACTAAAATCAGGAGATATAGTACAAATAACAGGTACAATTTATACTGCAAGAGATGCAGCTCATGCTAGACTTGTAAAGTTAGTAGAAGAAGGAAAAGAATTACCTTTTGATGTAAATGGTCAGATTATATATTATGTAGGGCCATCTCCTGCTAAGCCAGGAAATCCTATAGGAAGTGCAGGGCCTACAACAAGCTATAGAATGGATCCTTTTGCTCCTACTCTTTTGGATCAGGGCTTAAAAGGAATGATAGGTAAAGGGGGAAGATCTCAAGAGGTAAAAGATGCCTGTGTAAGAAATAAAGGGGTTTATTTTGCTGCCACAGGTGGGGCTGCTGCACTTATAGCAAAGTGCATCAAAAAAGCTGAAGTGATAGCTTATGAAGATTTAGGATCAGAAGCAATAAGAAAACTTGAAGTAGAAGATTTTCCTGTTATTGTAATCAATGATACTTATGGAAATGATCAATACGAAACAGGACAAGCTGAATATAGAAAATAATTATTAGGAGGTCGTCATGTCAACAGTTTATGAAAAGTCTTTAAAGCTACACGAGGAAAATAAGGGTAAAATAGAGGTAATCTCAAAAGTAAGGGTAACCAACAGAGAGGAACTTAGTCTTGCATATTCTCCAGGAGTTGCAGAACCTTGTAGAAAGATTCAGGAAAATAAGGAAGATGTCTACAAATATACATCTAAAGGGAATATGGTGGCTGTAATAAGTGACGGATCTGCAGTATTAGGTCTTGGAAACATAGGGCCTGAAGCTGCTCTCCCTGTAATGGAGGGAAAGGCCATTTTATTAAAAGAATTTGCCGGTGTAGATTCTTTTCCAATCTGCCTCGATACTCAGGATACAGAAGAGATAATAAAAACGTGTAAGCTTTTGGCACCAAGCTTTGGTGGTATTAACCTAGAGGATATATCTGCACCTAGATGTGTAGAGATAGAGACAAGGTTAAAAGATGAATTAGACATACCTGTATTTCATGATGACCAGCACGGAACTGCAATCATAGTGTCCGCTGCTATAATGAATTCTTATAAATTATTGAAAAAAGATCTAAAAGATGCCAATGTAGTGGTATGCGGTGCAGGAGCAGCAGGAAGCTCGATAATAAAAATGATAAAAGAGCTCAATGTAAATAATATCATAGCAGTGGATAAGGATGGTATTATCGCAAGAGACGATGAAACTAGGGAATATGACTTCCTTTCTAGAGAACTCTCTACTATTACCAACAAAGAAAACCTAAAAGGTGGACTAGGAGATGCAGTAAAGGGTGCAGATATATTTATAGGGGTATCAGCTCCAGGTATACTTAAGCCTGAAATGATAAAGACTATGAATACTGATTCAATAATCTTTGCCATGGCAAATCCTACTCCAGAGATAATGCCTGATGAGGCCTTAGCAGCAGGAGCTAGGATAGTGGGGACAGGAAGATCTGACTTCCATAATCAGGTTAATAATGTTCTTGCATTCCCAGGACTTTTTAGAGGTGCTCTAGATGCAAAGGCGAAAAAAATAACTGAAGAGATGAAGATGGCGGCAGCTATAGCTCTTGCTAACGTAATAGAGGAGTCGGAGTTGAGAGATGACTATATAATTCCTGATCCATTTGATGAGAGAGTTGTAAAGGTAGTGTCTGAAACTGTGGCGAGAGTTGCAAAGGATATGAAGATCTGCAGGGATTAAGTAGGTAAGTAAGAAAGTATAGGGGCTGACTCTAAAAGGTCAGCCTCTATAAATTTAATATTTTTAAAAATTAAGATTATAAATAAAAAAGTTGACAACTTTTAATAAGTGATGATATACTTTTGCTGCAGCCTTACGCCGCCTTAGCTCAGTAGGTAGAGCAATACCATGGTAAGGTAGAGGTCGGCGGTTCGACTCCGCCAGGTGGCACCATTAAAATTAACTGTTAGAGAGGAATGTAAGTTCTTCTCTTTTTTATTTGGCAAAGAAATGGCAAAGAAAAAAGGAGAATTATGAAAGAATTAACACTTTCAAAATTAGATATAGTTAAAAGACAACTGGAAACAGCAATTATTTTATATTTTAATGAAAAAGATCCTGTGTCTATTCATACTCTTACTTGTGCAGCATATAATGTTATTAGAGATTTAAATTATAAAAAAGAAAATTCTTCTTTTTCAATAAGAGAAATGTTTTTTAAATATGGAGTAAAAAAAGAGCATGAAAAAGAAGTTATAAAAAAATTTAATGCAGCTCAAAATTTTTTTAAGCATGCCGATAAAGATTCTGATGAATTTTTAAATTTTAATCCTAAAGCAACAGAGATTTTAATTTTTGATGCAGCAAATCTTTACTCAAGTCTTTCAGGTGAGAAGCCTGAATTGTTTTTATTATTTATATCATGGTACATAGCAAATAATAGCGATTTATTTGAATTCCCATTAGAACATACGGAAATTTTAAATTCAAATAAAGAAGATATATTAAAATTAGGTAGGCAAGGTTATTTTAATAAGATATTGCCCACATTATATAAAATTTAAGCCAGGGACTCGACCCCTGGCTTTTATCATCTGAAAATATTTCTAAATATACTTTGTATAGAATCCCCTCTAAGATTGAACCTTACTGTGAATAGCTTAGTCTTATATTGCAAAGGGTTAAAACTTAACTCAACACCCAGTTTTTTCAGGGTTATTCCTTCAAACCCAAATCAATCTTCACCTTTTGTATCGCATTATCAATTTGGGTATTACTTACAAGGTTTCCGTCCCCATCATAGTTTTCACCTTTTAGTCCCTCTGCAAAAGCTTCGATATATTCACCCATTTCCTTCCTAACAGTTTCCGGCAGTCTATCCCCTATATTGTCTCCTAATTGATGGGCTTTTTTCTTGAACTTGAAAAAAACACCTAAAAAAACTACCCCGGAGAAAATAACCAATCCATACTTACTTAAAAATTCCATAATATATCCCTCCACTTTAAAACAAAGATTTTATAAAAGCTCCTAAAACTCCGCTAATTACAACAGTCATAATTAAACTGATTAACTGTTCATATCGCTTTCCAGATTTTCCTTTAAGTTCCTCTAGATCTGTTTCAACCTTATCAAATTTTTTATTTAACTCTGTGTATCTCTCCGCTATTACTTTTATATTAGCGTTCATATCTGTTAAAATCTTTTGATTTTCTTCTATATGGTTCATTCTAGAAAATGCCCCTTTTATAGAAGTCTCAAGAGCAGAAATTCTTTTTTCATGGTCTAGTTGTAGTGGTCCGCAGTTCTTATCCAATTTTTCCCCCTTTCAAATTTCTGCTAAAAATAGTTCTTTTTCTGATTTTCTTCTTTTTCTTAATCCCTCTAGTTTTTTACCGTTGCTATAAATCCACCTTTCAAATTCTTCAGAGGCCCCTTCAAGTTCTCCGGAGTTGATTTTTTTCAATAATGTAGATTTTCTGAAATTTCCAATTCCTAAATTATATATAAAATCAACTAAAGCTGAAAATTGGTTTTCATTGAGTTCAATCTTGATTAGTCTTCTTGCTTCTTCTTCAAATTTAGAAATTAAATTATTTAATAATTTATCTGCTCTTTCTTTGGTTATAGTATCTCCTTTTTTTACTTTTGAGCCATCTTCATATAGGGTTGATCCATAACCTATAGTCCATTTCCCAGCTGGACATAAGTACGCTTTTAATTTTAAGCCTTCTGAGTTTTTTACTAAGTCATATCCCGCTTGATTCATTTTCAAAACAGTTCCTCCTTTTTCACTGATAAGATCCTCCTATATATTTAATTATTTTGGATCCATTTTTAGTTGTTTCCCTATGAAGTTCCCGAATCTTATATTCTGGCTTTTTCTTTGAAAGAATCCTTACCAGATTTTCTCCGGGACTTTTTTCCATCACTTCAAACGTGGCCCAATCCAAGAACAACATTGTATAGTCTAAAAATTTAATGATATCGTTATAAAAAGCCGGGCCGCCATCAGTTTTTAAAGCGAATATTTGAAGTGCTTTATTTTTATAGGTATTTATTCCAATATAACCGATTAATTTATTTTTTATATAGGAACCATATAGCTCTATTGGTTCTATTTCAATTTGATTAAAATTTAAGATCCTACTCTCGATATTTAAATTTTCTGAGGCCGTCATAAGCCCTGCAAGGTGCTTCCTTGTATTAAGGCGTTTAATCATAAGCTTAACCTACTTCAAATAGTCAGATTTAATCATATAAGACACATTAGAAAATGTAGGATCTGTATAAAATTCAAATCCATACTTTTCTGCAAGGGCCTTAAATTTTATTTCAGTCAAGAAATTGATCCGGGCCTCATCATTTAATACAAATCCAAATCTATATGTAATTATTAGAGCTTTCAGATCCCCGGTATTTTTCTCAAAGAAATTTGTTAGTTCATCCTCTGAAAAATACATCAATATATTTGCGTGTCCAATATCAAAACTTTCCGGGATCCCTTCCAAAACATCTAAGGTTTCAACATTTTCTCTTTGATAAGAATCTTCTAAAATGCTTTCCCTTATTTCGTAACCTTTAACACTTTTAAAATATTTACTCATAGCCTCAAGCACAGCTCCATTCCCAGATCCAAAGTCCACTATTGATAGATCCTCCGGGATTAAAGTTGTATTTTCCTCTAAAAAGCTGCACATAACTTTTACTTTTTCCTCTCGATTAACAGGATCCGCCATATTTTCCCCGTACCAATCACCGGTCATATATTGAAAAGTATCTTTATTTGAAACATTTTTCATAAAGTAGTACATTTAATCACCTAGTCCTTTGCTACAACCAAACCGTCATAAATTCCGTCTGTAGCTTGAATTATTTCGTCAACGTAATTAGCACTTTCTATAGCTGCTTGAGTTTTACATAAACACATACCGGTTTCCGATATCTGACTAGCTAGTTCAATTCTATTTGCCACAGCTTCTTGAAAAGTAGTAGTGTCAATATGTCCTATATACCCATCCTCATAGCAACCCATAGTCATTCTGGTACACATAGCAAATTCTCCGGTAGAAAATACCGTTACCCTTTCAAGATCATCCATAACACAGGCTGTAGCGTCTGGATTCGTTAAATTTACATTGAAAAAGGCTTTTTTATCAGCTACAAGTTTTAAAATGTTTGATACATCTGAGGCCGGGATAGAAGAAAGATCACTATATACATCTGGCTTTATTACAATTCCACCACCTAATTTAGAATTTTTAAGAGTGTCTATAAGGTCCTCTGTAATACTTGTATAATTACTAGAATTAAATATAAAAGAATAAGAACTTTCAATCAATATTTCATCCGGTATATTTGACAAGGTTAGATCCTCTTTGTTGCTTAATGTGAAAGATACTTCCCATCCTCTTTTATTTATAGCTTTTTTTATTCTCAGTACAGCGTCAGTGTCTATAGCATTTGTTGGCATAGTGAATCTAAAAACTTTAGAATCTTTTAAGTTTTCTAACTTTTCCAATAAATAAAGTATTTTATCCTCTGCCAGAGTAGGTTCTCCACCAAAGAGAGCTATTACAAATTTGTTGTAATACTCTTCACTTTTTATTTTTTCGTATAACTTATCAATGAACTCTTCATCCATATCTGGCACTTTTTCCGCTCCGTTTTGATAGCAATAATCACAATTAGCATTACACTCCATTGTCAGTATCAACTCTAAATGTAAAACATTTTCCTCCATTGTTACCTCCCTAAGATATTTTGTTCAAAATTATCAAGATACCTGAGTATGTCAGCCTCAGTATTAAATTCAGAGAAAAAGATCCCGGACAAACTAGAATTTAATATTTTATTTAATCCTTCTTTAGTTTGATTTTCCGTTATTTCTAAATATAGATTCAGGCTCTTATAACTCCCTCTATGAATTAATAAATCGTCATCTATAAAATTAAGCTTTTCCCCTCAAGAATAGCAAATAGAGAAAATTCAGAGAATCTAGTTGTCCATATTTCTTTAGCTTTTTTATATAGCGTGAATCCAGATTGCATAGGACCGTAAACCTTACCTTTCCAAGTCCGGTTTAATAGTTCTAAAACGTCCTCAGTTGTAACCGGGTGAGGTTTTAACATAGCCCCTTGGTTTACAGCTTCATTTATCAACTCTTTCTTTGTGTGAGTCCCTAAAAAGTTAGATCCACAAAGCAAAGCTACCTTTTCCGGCATTTCTTCTATTTCTTCTAAAAAGTATTTGTCCCCGGCTGAATCTATTAATTTTGAAAAATCAATTTTTATAGGTGTATCATCTAAAAAAGCTTGATGATATTGTTTCATTTGACGTGTGAAGTTCTGCGGCTTTATCATAACGCCACCCATTCCACCGAAAAACTCAGTAAAAATTAAAAGTTCTCTTTCACTTTCTATATCTTCTTTATCGTACATTAGTTCTATATTACGCCTTTTACACTCTTCAATTAAGAAGTCTTGAAAAGGAATATCTTTTTTTCTTATTACCGTTCCAAGTCTGTCTTTTTTAGTGTCAAACTCCATCTTTTATATCCACCCTCCTTGTTTAGTTGTTTTACCTGTGGCCTTGGAAGTGGTCCAACTTGTAGTTGTACTTTGTGAAGTGGTCCAACTCGTTGTGGTACTTTTCGAGGTTGTCCTTGATGTCGTTTTACTCGTGTACCAATATGTATAATCAGAATAGTCACCGTACCTTGTCCACTCTTTAGTCAAATATGATGTAGAATATGAAGTAGACCAACTTGTAGTTGTACTATTTGAGGTAGTCCAACTTGTTGACGTACTTTGCGAAGTTGTATTTGAAGTAGTCCAACTTGTAAAGCTAGAAGGTAACTCTTGAATATATCTAGCTGTACCATCTTTAGTGAATACTGGCCTAGGTCTTACAGTTGAAAGGCTACTGTCAGTAGTAAGTTGTAAATACATATCGCCACATTTAAGATAAGGAACATTTGCTGTCGAGTATAAAGGAAAGTCATAATCTCCAAACCTAAAATATTTTGAACAATCTATTGTGTAGCCGCTAGAACTTGTTACGAAAGTTCCTTGAATTACTGAATCATAAGGGGCTACCCAAACGGAACCATCTTGTGAAGTGTTTACTCTAGTAGAATAATAAGTTCTTCCGTCTGACCAATAAGGGTATACTTTTATAGTGTCAATGTCGTAAACTGCCCCAAGATCTATTTGAACATAACAGTCATACCCTACAGTAGAACCACCAAAGCTACAATAAGGACTTGTGGCTTTATCTCCATTTGTTAATATATCCAAGTTTGAAGCACTTCCGTAATTTGAGGTAGCTGTTATCCCGCTTGCTTTATTCGTGGTTCCTTCAAAGGCTTCTAGTTCAACTATGTGATTGCTAGTATTTGAAGAACTTCCGGCTGCGTACCACCTTAGATATCGCATTTTCATAAGGTTACACCTCCACAGTAATAGTCACACCGTTTATTATCAAAGAGGTATCTCCAGTAGAGGGATAAGCCCCTATTTCTGAGGCTGTAGGTGTCCAAGTATCCGCTCTATAAGGATGAGTATGAGTATTTGATTTTGTAGACAAACCATCATATAGTGCCTTTTGACTAGCGACCAAACTTGAACTAGGTTCGGTATAATCATCTGTTATGCTAGATTCAAAAACAACCTCGGTACTTTCTTCAATCTCTGAAATTTTTTCTAGAGCGTAGCTATCTAACTCTGATTTTTTTATTATCAGATAGTCATCCAGAGATCCTTCAAGTTGTATCTCGTAGGTGTTAAGCTCTGATTTTTTAGTAGTTGTATAAGTTTCGAGTTCACTTTCTTTCTCTCCCTTATAGGTATCTAATTCACTTTTTTTAGCTGTTGTATACGTATTAAGCTCGGTTTCTTTTTCTGATTCATAACTGTCCAGATCCGGCTTGCTAGTATCCGTGATATAATCATCCACCGTATCTTTGGCATTTTGAATAACAGTATCATTTGCATAGCTTTCCAGATCGGTCTTTTTAGTTTCAAGATCCTTTGTAAGATCCGCATATATATTAAAAAGAATTTCTTTAAAAGTTCCACCTCTAAAATTCAATTAGTCCACCCCCCCTTATAAAAGATCCAATTCAGCCTGTAAAGTAGACGGTATAAGTTTATTAGGATTCTTTTCAACGTCTATTTCCACATAGATCTTAGAAATTACTGTAGAACTTAGGTCAGAAGTATAACTCATATCTACAGAGTGTCTTAGGGTAAAATCATCTGCTGTGGCTGTGGCGAGATCCTCATTATCCAAACTCCAATGCTCTTTTGCTATCATTTCCCCGGCTGAGTTCATTTTCCAAGCTGAAACAGCAAAGCTCGTGTCTATAATAGTCATAGCTGTGCTTTTTATCCCGGTCTGGATATAAGTTTTTATTGCTTTTATAGTTTCTAACATTTAGGCCCTCCTTTATGAATATGTCCTTTCTTGTAACCAAGAAAAGCTAGGTGTATCTGTATCAAAATGTGTGGCTGTTAATCCTGTTCTTACATAGCTGTCAATTCTTCCGTGATCTTTTAAGCCGCCTTTTGTAGCCCAACAAGTATAATATGAATCCCCGTCTATAACGGTTCTTTTTATATACATGTAGCCCTTTTCAATGACTTCGGAGCCTTCATCTTGACTTCCTGTCCAGTAGGAGGCCTCTATTTCAAATGTGGCCGTTGCTCCGTTTGGAATGTTGTGTAAGTTCCAAGCGTGTACCCAGACTTTATCGTCACCGCCTCCTACATTTGACCAACTTACCCCGGACACGCTGCACGAATAACAGAGCGGCACTCTGTCCCAACCTGTTTCAAAATACCCTATGACTTTTGAAGTCGTACTGCCATAATTTTGAGTCTTGCTCCATTCTTTGATAACATCTATATTTGATTCAAGGTTATTCATAAACCAATAATTCCCGGCCTCATAAAGTTCCTTCTCAGCGTTTATTATACTAGTAAGCATATAATAATCGGCTGAGGTCACATTTGCCTCATATCCGTTTGAATGATCCTCTACAGCGGAAAACTCATAGCCAAAGGTTTCTAGATTCGGCATGCTCGCCTGTTTTCCAATTACCCAAGTGTTATAAGCTGAAAAAAGCGTCTGGTATCTCGCCTTTAAAGCAAGTTGTGCAGCATTTAGTGATACTATCAATTCTTTACTAAAAGGATCTGCCGCCTCTGCCGTCAAATAACTCGCTCCGGGATCGCTCGTGATCTTCCTTGTGAGCTGTGAAAATCCCGTGTCCAATAGTTTTATCGAGGCTTGGCCACTTTTTAGTTTCTTTTTAAATTCAGTTATTTCCATAAGCTTCTTTCCCACTTAGTAACCTCCTTGATTGCTTAAAAAGCTGCTGACACTATTATGATTCTCTAAGCAACTTTTAAAATTAGGGTCAGTTGTATCGTTAAAAAGTTTATGAGAGATCTCAGCCTCTGTGGTAGTGACTACCCAAGTGCCGTCAATAGCTTTCCCAAGATTATTTCCATCTATAAAGGCTCCCCATTCAACCCCTAGATCCATAAATGCCAATCCGCCAAAAGGATCTTCTTCATCTTCCACCGCTCCTATTCCTGCTAGTCCCGGATTGTCCCCTTCCCAAGCAACAACTGTATTATGAGAGAAAAAAACATAATCACCAGCTTTCAAGGACGTAGCCTCTTCCAATGGAACTGTCAAAGAGATTTCTATTGAAGGTAGAGCGTACCTTGAGAATATAGCGTCTGTAACCCCTTGAGCAAACGTGGCCCTCGCTGTATCTGAAAGGTTATTGATCCCTCTTATTTCAATCTCTTGTGGGCTGTCAGTAGGTATAAACATTCTGAATTTATTATATGACGTTGCATTTCCAAAGTATCTTATGACCGATTCTTCATCATCTTTAAACTTCCACCCGTACTTACATTGGATATGATTCACTACGTTGTTATCTGTGATAGCTTTCTTATCTACAGAAACAATATTTTCTTCTGAAAAAGTAGCCACCTCGTCACTGGATTGCGGCTGCTTGTGTAGTTTTATCCCTAGTTTCCCCTGTGAATTTACATACGGGAATATAGCACAAGGCTTGTAAATGTTTTCTTTCAGATATTCATAAGGATCTTCAACGGCCTCTCTGAACTCAAAATAGAATTGATAAGAGCTGCTACTTAATGAGGCCCTAACAGAGTTAAAAGAGTCCAGATCCACAAAATCTTGCCAATCATTTGATAAATAAAAAACTTGAACATCAAGGGTATCTGTAGAAAAGGCTATCTGGTAGATCATTTCCACAAAGTCAATCACATGACCATTAAAAGTTATCACTCTTGTATTTACAGCGTTTCCGCTATCGTCTGTGTCCCCTTCGTCCTGCTCTATAATAGTGAATCCCTTTCTTGTTCCCCCATCATCATAATGAGGCAGCCTGTAAGCGTTTATATCACTAATGCTTTCAGCTTGATAATTAGAAAACTCTCTATCAAATATAGAAGTTTTTAGCCTCTCTTGTACGTCTGCAACCTCTATTTCATAATAAGTTTCAAGAGTATCGTTGTTTATTTCTCTTATAATTCCCATATAGATTAAATAGGTGTTTTTATCAGCGTCTACAGCGTAGATCTCAACTTTTTCTCCGTAGGTCATGGTCCCTTCTGAATTTTGCCGCTCATAGAACCATTGTGATATTGAATAGTCTGGATTCCCTATTCTTATTTTGCTAGATGATACAGAACATTTACTGTCTGTAGGCATTATGCTTGAAGTTATGTCGCTTGGCGTATTTGCTATAGCCAGACACTCTATACCATCAAGATAGATCCCCTCACCTGTAGCAACATATAAAGGGCTTTCATCATTTGTCCCGGATCTAAGAGAATCAAAAATTTTAATGGCGTAATGATAATACTTCATACCAGATCAACTCTCTCGATTAAGGATATTGTCAGATCATAAAAGCTAGTACCGGTTTTCTGAGAAGGTTTTAAATCAGTTAGTTCAAATGAAAAAACAGGCTCTCCGGCTGTAGTTTTAAGATCCAAATACCCTTTTGAAGTAAGTTTTGATTTCGTTATCGTCACTTTTTCCTGATTCTTTTTAGCTGTCTGGAACTGTTTTATAATGTTTTCTATTTCATCATAGGTCAGCCATTGGAGTGATAAGGCGTATTTATGCTTTAGCCATCTTATTATGTTGTATTCCTTGCCACTTTCAGAAGTGTTTAAAATGGATCCGTCAGAATCTTTCTCATACCCCTCATATTTAATACCCTTGATTTTATAAGGTTCAAGGCTATTGATAGTTGTTAAAATCTGCATTTTTACACCTCCCTTATCACTTTTTATTCCCTATAATTGAAACATTATATTCATCATTAAGTTCCTTCTCTAAGATGTTGACCATAGCCTTCGCCATAGCGTTTTCCTCTGTACTAACATAGATCTGAACCTTTTCATCATCAGCACTTGAGGCTGTACTTTCTGCGGCTGCTATATCATTATCATTTGTACTTGATACACTTTCTGTAGTGTCATCACTACTAGAAGAGGATCCAGAAGAAAGAGCACTTGAGGCTCCTCCAAAGAGTGCCGCTGCGGCTGCGTGTTCGGCTGCGGATAAAAAAGCTGCCGGGGCCATAGATTGTATAACCGGATTAAGACTTGCCAAATACCCAAAACCAGTTGCCGTCCAAGAAATAGCCTCTGCCATGTGTTCCTGTCCTTTAGCAAGTAGTAATTCAGCAATCTTCTCTTTGCAATAGCTCTTAAAGGCTGCCAGATCCTTTATTTGTCCACTCGCTAGAGCTGCATAAGTGTCCATTACAGCCTCGGCAGATTGCTCGTATACGTCTACTTTGTAACGTTCAGCCCAAGATTCCCACTTCATTTTGTTTTCAGTGGCTTTTTTCTCAGCACTATTCACCTGGGCTTTTTTTTCATTTATCGTTGCTTGAACCTCAAGAGCCTCGTCCTGCATATTCCCTTGCTCTAGATAAAAGCTCCTTAGATCCTCAAGTTGTTCTATCCTAAAAAGGCTCTCAAGCTCTCTCTGGTTATAATCAAAATCATTTTTTCTATCTGTAAATTCCTGTTCTGAAATTTCACCTTGTAACCTCAAAGCTCCTATTTCCTCAAGGTATTCCCACTCTCTTATAAGTTTTTCATTGTTGAAATTAGTGAGATCCTCAAGTTGTTTCTGTCTAAAAGCCTCTAGTTCTGGATTTTCTAAGCCATCTAGCAAATCCCCTTCCATACCCGTGATCTTCACTTCTATTTCGAGGATCTGTTTCTCTATAGCGTTTGCCTTTGCTATCTCTCCCGCATTTGTATAGAAGTTTTTAAGGTCCTCTAGGGCCTCTTTATAGCTTGTATTTTGTTTTATTGTGTTCTCTTCCTCAAAAGCCTCTAGCTTTTTATTATATTCCTCTCTTGAAATAAGCCCGGATTTTAGCTGTTCATTAAGGTTTTCTTGATATTCACTCTTAGATCTTAAAAATTGGATGTCAATCAAGTTGATTTTATTAGCGTGTTCAGCTTCATAGTTGGCTATTTTTTCAAGTAACTTTCTCTTTTTTTCTGCTTTTTCTTCGTCTGTTTCCCCTTTGGGTTTTGGGTCATCTGGAGGGGTTGTGGGCGTTGAAGGTGTTTTGTATTTAGCTTTTATGTCGAGAGCTGCTATATCATTGTTGGCCTTTTCATACTCCCATGTGGCTTTCTTGAGAGTTTCTTGAATATTAGCCAATTTGACTTTGAGCGACTCAGTACCACCCCAACCTTTTTCAGCCCACCACGTCGGATTTTTTTCATTCTCCTTTATCTGCTTCTGAAGCTCATCTTCCTGTTGGGCCAATTTAGCTATTTTACTTTCAGCCTCTGAAAGGGATTTTGTGGCATCACTCCTCAGATCATCATCAGTTTCTCCACCAAGTCCTCTTCTTATTACTTGTAAAGTTACTATGATCGGATCCCTCATTTTTGTTACGAGTTCCATCCACTTTTTATTCATCGTCCCTGTAAGCTTCGTCCATTCTGTAGAAATAGTAGCAGAAGCCAACTGGTAAGCTGTTTCCAGTTCCCCGGCAGATTTTTTCATGGAATCTAAGTTTTTGGTAAATGCCTCTGCATTTTCACCGGTCAATCCCATAGCCCCCTGCCCAGATTCTATGCTTGACCAGAGGTCTATCATCTGTTTTCCGTTGGACTTGGCGTACTTCTCCATCTCCTGAAGGGCTTCCCCCACGTTTCCGCCCTCTGTTATGAACTCCTTAAAGCTTTGTCCTGTTATTTTTCCAAAGACTTTAGAGGCATCTGTCCCCTCTTTGGCAAGTTCTGAAAACATAGCCTTTATTCTAGTCCCTGCCTGTGCTGCAGGTGTACCGCTCATTGTGATTGTTGATAGGGCAGCTCCCACATTGTCCAGATTCACACCTAGAGAATTTGAGATATCAGCAACATCACCCATGACAGTGGACATCTCTCCAAGGACTATCTTACCGTTGTTCTGTATCGTGATAAGCTTGTCCATAACATCTGTTGCGTCGGAGCTTTCAAGCTTGAATCCGTTTATTGTGGATGTGAGTACATCTGTAGCAGTTGTTACGTCTGTCATTCCGGCAGCTGCACCTTTTGCAGCAGTTTCCATGAAGCTTAGCAGATCTGTAGCGTCTACTCCTGCACTCAGAGCCTCATATGCCCCGCTTGCCAGTTCCTCTTTAGTTGTCCCAGTCTTTATAGCCACATCTATAAGACCGTTCCCGTACTCTGTCAGCTCTTTTCTGGACACTTTCAGAAGGGTGTTCACCGATGACATTTGCTTCTCGTAGGCTGCAAAGTCTTTGACAGCTTGAACAGTCCTGTAAGAAAGATAAGCGGCAGCAGCTCCGGCAAGATTTGCAGGTGTTACCATTCCTTTTAGCTTACTAGTTACCCCACCAACGGCCCCGTCCAATGCACCCGTGGATTTTTTAGCCTCTTTATTTCCCGTTATAAGTCCGCTGTTATCAACCGTCAATTTCTGTTCAATGATAAAGGTTTCCTTACCAATCATCTATTTCAACTCCCTCCCTTCTGAATAAAGTTACTGATCCATCTTTTGTATTTTGTTTTTTGATTTTCGGAGAATCCAAGAAAAGGCCGCCCCGGTTTATCTCCCCAAGGAGCACCTTGATTATCCCGCTCATGTGCTTTTACGTTATGCTTTTTAACTGTTGTTTCCCCGTTTCTTGTCCGTCTTGTATGAGCTTTTCGGCTATGAGCCTTGACAGTTTCTTTTTCTTTTTTCTTGAATTCCCCTTTTTTAGCAGGGAATTGCTGGTAAGCAGCATAAGGTCGATCAGACCCAACCACAGCGGAACTTGAGTCGTGTTTCTCATGAATAGAAAGTTTTAGGGCACTGCTATCACTGAGGGGTTTACTGCTTCTTCCTTTTCTTTTAGATATAGTGGATTCCTTTAGAGGAATCCAAGCTGTCCCATCAGGACCTTTAGTTTGTCTAAATCTAAAATCCACCTTTGTCTGCATATCCCCTGAGATTTTCTTCATAACAGGCTTTAAGTCTTTGGCCCTAGCTGTTTTTTCATCTAAAATCGCCTTGAATTGTTCAAAGGTCACTTTTTTAGCCATAAGATCACCCTTTTTCGACCATAGCTTTTAGTCTTTCAAGTCCGGCTATGTCAGCTTTTTTCCTCCATTGTTTAACACCTTTTTCTGTGTAGATCCTTTTATGGTACTTCATCAGATCCGGGTATTGAGAGGCGTTTTTCTTGCTTTTTAACAGCAATTTGTTATCGTAGATCTTCATTAGTCTTATGCTGTCCTCTGAAATTACAGCCTCAGAGGCTCCCAGAAGGGTAAAAAATTCAAATATGTTAGTATTCATTATCTCTTCCATAGCTGCCCCGGTCAGCATTTTGTACTTCATAACAAGATAAGGAAAAGAGATCTTTGTTTCTATAGGATTCTCTTCATTATCTCCTCCGGGGATGGGATCTTTCCCATGTGTTTTCCACTAAGGACCTTTGTGCATATCCTTCCTAGAATTGACAGTTCAGAATTTGTAATATCTTCTAGTCGAATGGTTGGGACCAATAATTTTATCAACCATTTCTGCCCCTCTATAGGATCCGCCTCTAGACGTTCCTCAAGTTCCTTCTGGATGATTCCAAAGGTCCTTAACGTAGGTTCGTTTACCTCGTGTTCTTCACCTCTCATTTTAACTTTCAGAGGTTCACGGATTATTTTATCTATGTCGTAAATTATCATTTATTTTCACCTCTAAAAAAAGCCTCCCCGTAGGAAGGCTATGTATTTTATGAATATGTACCAATGGTATAAGGCATACCATAATCTGCGTCAGTTTCTTCCGGATTTGCTGAAAAGTAAAAAACTAGATCCGCTCTTGTCTTACCTTCATTCTTGTACTCAACTTGATTAGTTACTACACAATAAACTCTTTTTCCGATTATGTCGTGAGCTGTAGAGGCTCCGGCAGAAACAGGATGAACATTTATAGCTCCGAATTTAATTGCTTGGCCATGTGCTGCCATCCCTAGTCCTGTTGTACCGGACTTGTAAGCTCCTGTAAGGTCTGGAAGTGTGTCAAGGTCTAATTCTACCGAACAAGTCAAAGTTGGCTCCTCAGAAATAAAATGATTTCCGGCTTGTGCTCCTGCTAGTTGGTCAAATTTTATCTTGTTAGTTTCATAAGGTGCTGTGAAGATTGTGTCCTGCTCTTCCAATGTTCTATTGATTGTTACAGCATTTCCACCTTCAAGAGTAAAGTCTATCTTACATACTCCAAGTGTTATAACGTCCATTATTTCCCTCCTTCCTACGAAGTTATTTCAATATTATATTTAAAGCCGTAGCTGTTTTTTAATCCTGTGGCCTCGATACTAAGAGTGTTGAACTTGCTATATGAGTATCTTTTATCCAAAGACATAGTAACAGCCGCTTTGTATAGAGTTATTTTTATTCCAGACGAAATTATTACAAGTTCCCCTGTTCTTAGAAGCTCTAGACTATTGCCTTTAAGACTTAGCATTTCAGCTAGATCTGAGGTATACGGAATCGCACATTGGAATTTAACCTTTTCATCAACTTGCTTGATTTCAACTGGTTCTTTCACTACGTCCGTTTTTATCTCTTCTGTTATAGGCGTTATTGTCAATTTGACTTCTTCACTTTCCAGAGTTGGACCTAAATTTATTCCGTCTAAACTTATTAATGCCGGGCCTATAAAATAATCTGTATCAAATCCCCAGACTAACATTTAAAACACCATTATCCCCGGTGCATATTTTTCCGGTTCCTCTTCTGGACTTATTGAGGCTTTCTCCTGTGCCTCTTTTATCTCCTTTATGGTGTCCCAGAATCCAGTCATAAGGTTATCAACATACCCTTCGTAGTCGTTATTTGATATCTGCTCAAATAACTTTGCTCCTACGTAGGAAGTACAGAGATCACTCAAGAGGCTAGGCCCGTTTACCCCTTCTTTAAGTACTGTTAGATTCACAGCAGCGTCAATTACTGCTATAGCTACATTTTCCAGCTGAAGGGCCTTAGAGATAAAGTCAGACTCCCCAAATCCCCAGTGATGTAAGATTGCATTTTTGGTCTGCTCCGGCATGAATTTATCCGGCATGTAATTATAATTAGCCATTTACTCCAGGCCCTCCCATCTATCTTATAGTCCTGTACAGTTGTATCTATTGAATTTATTGGTGTTTACCACGATTGGCATTGGAGCTGATTTAGCCCAGATACCTTTTTGACCTGTAGTTTCTTCCACTCTGAGTTCTCCAGCTACTAACTCGGCTCTTGCGATTTTAGATTCGTTGGATTTTACATCTCCCCACACAAGGCATCCGTACCCTACTGCAAGAGTTGCTGGATCTGAAAGGATAAGCATTGCAGAAGTATCAATGTTATTTCCATCTGTACCTGTGGCATCCATGAGCATCTCTATTTTCTTTCCTGCTACAGTAAGGATAGGAATCTCACCTACAAAAGAGAAAGATACACCATTTATATTTTGCGCTGCATTTAGAGCCTCATTTTTAACAGCATTAAATACTGTTACACCGGCTTCTACTTTTGGAGACACTCCGTATTTCTTGATATAAGCTGTGATTTTAGCAAGGACCACATCTGAAGCCACCTTATCTGCAAAGGCAAGAGTTATAGCAGAAGTTACTCCTACATTATGAGTAGTTCCTGACTTATCAGTGTAAGTCCCTTTTAGGTATGCATCGGCACATTGTCTTTCTATTCTGTTTGCAACAGATGCAGAAGCGATTCTTGCATATTTGGCTTCCATAGCCGCTATAGAGTCGATCTCCTTACCATCTGTTGTATAAGTAGGTACACCGGCCTTTATATTTGTCAGGTCAGATGCAGAGTAGGCATAAGTTCCTCCAACTATATCAGGAGTGAACTCTATTGATTTAAACCCGTCTTTCCCTAGCAAAGGAAGAACGTCCTCTCTTCCTACTATTCCAGCCACGACAAAGTGATCTAACATCTCATCTACTCTTATGGCTTCGGTATTAGAAAGAAATTTATTTCCGGCAGCCATGAACTTGTTCGAGTAAACCTGTGGAACCTGGATTCTTTGTTTAGCCGCATTGATAAGGGCTATCAAATGTATCATTTTTTCATTCATCTAATTAAACCTCCTCTGTTCCTTCGATTTTGTCAGTAAGGATGACTCCGCACTGTTTGAACTGGGTGATTGCAGCTGTATCAGTGTCAAAGTCCACCCCTACAATATCTTCCTTCGTCACTATAGCAAGAGATGTTATTGTCCCGGCTACGTCTGATCCCAAAGCTGTCAATGTAACTTCAGGTCCAGTATAGATACCTGCTATAACTCCAACTGCCGCATCACCATCTACATAGTTATAGAACTTCCCATCTGTATTGTCTTGAGCTAGCACTTGAAAAGTTTCTATTGTTGCATCTGCCGCTCCAAGAACGATTCTCATGTCAGGTGCTATTCTTTTTATATCTGCCGCAGGTGTTGTTGTTGATCTTGTGAATTCTGCCATCTTTTTATACCTCCATCATTAATTTTTGTGCATTTTCTATTATCTCATCTGCCGTCTTGCTTTTCTTCGGACCGGAATCAGATCCCAACTCTTTACTAAACTCTTTAAACAAGTGCTTGAAAGGCCCTCCCTCTTCTGCCATCTTCATAATATGATCCTTCATAGGCGTTTTTTCATTCTCTGAAAATTCAATTATGTTTCCATAATTTTCCCTTACAAAGGCTTGATCTACAGCAAACTCCATTATTCCTTTAATGGAAGGTGGAACCATAGCCATAACTTTAGCCTTAAGATTATCCCTCTCCATCTCTCTTGCAAATTCAGCTTTTACTTCTGCTTTTATCTCTTCTTCCGTTTTATTAGGTTTAGGTTCTGTTTTTTCTACTGTATATCCTTCAGACTGTAATTTTTCTATCATCTCTGCAACTTCCATCTCGGTTTTTACCTCCTCTTCTGTAAACTCTATATATTCCACCTCTCCAACTTCTTCAGAGAACTCAGAAAAAGCCTTATCCAGTTCCTTGATGTGCGGCGGGGCATAGCCAAGTAAAGCCAGATGATCAGGATCACCTGCAGGACTGATACCGATAGAAAAGTTTTCATAGGCTCCGCCCTCTGTGACTTTTTTTCCAAACTCGTTGTATTTGATTTCTCCATACAGAAACCCATCATCATCTACAGAGGAGCATTTGACTCTCCCTCCTATAGGTATGGCGGTCTTTGCATACCCAGATTTTATCCAGTCTTGGATGTGACCTGGTATTACTGAAAATTCTTTTCCAGCTTCCACCCACTTATTAAGAGTTTCTATAGAATAGTTTCCTTTCGTTCCATAGTTTCCAGCCTTGAATATTTTCTTTAAAATTTTAATCACCTCCCGAAATTAATCTCACTATATGAAAAAGAACCCCCAAGGATATGTGGGGGTTAGAGAATTTTTTTTAAATAATTGCATAAAACAAAAAAAGATGATTGCTCAAAAATTAATCTGAACAACCATCATTCTTTTAAAATACTTATATATTTGATTTGAAAATATTATTTATCATAATTTACTTTCATCATTTCTGTTTTAACTTTAGATTCTAAAATTGCTATCTCTCCATTTAATTTCTCAATTTTTTCCCAATTTGGTTTTTCTTTCATTAATTCAGATTCTAATTCCAGTTGTTTTCTTCTGATTTCTATTGAATATTTTTTATGGATTTCAAAGCTTTTCTCCCTCATTTCAAAATAAGTCTTTTCTTCTTCAGGAGTAAGTCTTCGCTGTGGCATATATCTGTCATCTCCATACATTCCTCTGTGATATCCGGATCCCATCATATAGTCATCGTAACCCGGACCCATCATATGTCCTCCATATCCTGACCCCATCATGTACCCGCCCATCATATATCCTCCATATCCTGGCCCCATCATACGCCCGTTGTGATACCCTCTAACTTCATAGTTTTTATCATTACTATCTGCATAAGCCACTGATGATAAAGCCAAAATTGTAGTTAAAACTAATATCCCTTTTTTCATGATCTCCTCCTCTGAGTTTGAATAGTTTAATAAAGATACGCTTTTATAAAATACTCTATCAATCAAAAAAAATTTATAAAAAAAAGGAAAAATGACATGTCTTGTGTAATATATAATTTACTTCATACTTTTCCAGTCCAAATTTCCCAAAGAGCAACCATATAAGTTGAATATATGGTTGCTCCCATCAACAAATGAAATATTCAAATCCTAATTGAGGTGATGCATATGAAACAAAATACAAATATTGAATTTTTTAAGTTTATAAGTAATTTAAAAATAAGAGCACAAAAAGATGCAGAGAATGCAAGTTTATCTAGAGAAATTTTAGTACCCACATACGATTATTATAACAGTCTATTTTCTGATTATCTTCCTTTGCATAAAGATGATCACTATGTTGCAATGGAACTGGAGGAATTAAAATTATATATAAACAAATTAAAATCTAGAATAGAATTTTTCTCTAAATAATATTAATCACTATATAAAATAGAAATATTTTTAATTTTTTCATTTTTAAATTTAAAAACCATTTTTGAAATTTGTTCATTCATATCCCAGGCTTTAGGACCATCCGGAATATCTTCCAGAAAAAATATTTTTTGCCTCACAATTACCTCAGTAAATTCATCTTTTATATTATGATTGATAATTTTCCAATAAATAAACTGATATTCTATATTAAAAAAATTAAAAATACTTTTAAACTCCTCGATCCCAAAAGCCAATTTTACAATATCACCATTTTTCATGCTGTAAATACCTATATCTTGGTGAACTAAAGAAATAATTTTGGGAAGATCCAAAGAGTTTAGGCTACTCACATAGTCCTCTGTTATTCTTTTTATTTGATTAATGTGCATAATATCACCTTCAAGGTTTTTACAATCATTTAAATTCATATAAAAAATACTACTAAACCAGACTAAAAGAGTAAAAATAAAAATGCAAGTGAATTTTATTTTCTAAAGTATTACTTATGTACTTATGCTAGAAAGCCAGACCTGAGCCTGGCTTTCTAGGGTGGGAAAGTTAGAGGAAGGTTATCTATAAAAGATAGCCAAAAATATAGACATATTCTTGAGAGAGTCTATTTAAAACTCCATACTTAATAATAGACGTTTTTCCTTTAATTATAAAAATATATATTCTCATAATTTTTAATCTAGTCTTTCTTTCTATTTTTTTTATTCACAAGTTATTTGTTTTTAATTTCATCAAAAAAACTATACAAATTAATTTATTTTATTTAAATATTTAACATCTTATATTTATTTCCAATAATTCCTACAATTACTCATTTTAATACTTTTTACAGAAATGCTTTTGTTAAAAGCATACGTCATCCTTTAAAAGTCAATCATCCTCTTCCTCATCAATTTCAAGCAATTCTTTTATCTCATTCATTCTTACGCTATTATCTTTCCCAGTTATTTCTTCTTCCATTTCAAGCATTCTAAATTCATTTAATAGCTCCATGTACTCTGTTTGAGTCATTATTTTATCAATTTTTTCCATTTAAAACACCTCTTTAAAAAATTTATCAAAATAAGTATTAAATTTTTTCATAAAATCTGTTTGTTTTTCTACTGGAATATATCTACTTGCAGAAAAAGCCTCTGCTAAAAACTCACTTGTATCACTTGCGGCATAGGTTCCATACTCCTCTTTAATCTTTATGTTGATTTCAAACTTATCAAGTCCATAATCCTCCATAAGTTTATTTTTTATTTTCACAGAAAGCCTATTTTTAGAGCTGAAGAGCTCATTATTAACAGCGTTAATTTCTGAAATGTCTTCTCTGGTAGTATACTCTTTCCCTACCCATTTAAAAAACCTTTCTTTCAAATCAGAATCAGTTTTCAGAGCATAAGCCGTATCTATAGCATGTCCATATTCATGTTCTACAGTAGCCAGAGCAGCCATATTTTTACTACCTCTTTTAGTTGATTCTAAAACATGCATTTTCTTTGCAGTATCATAATTTTTCATATGAACATTAGAAAAAGTTAGATCATTAGCAAGTTCGAGTAGGCTTTTATTTTTATTGGAGCTTTTTAGACCCATTCCATAACTTCCAAACTCTCCATTCCTTTTTAACCCCTTAACATTCATAGTAAGAACACTATCTATAGGATAATCATTCACAACTTTAAGAAGTTTCTTATCTATCTCTTTTGAAAAGTCAGCATCGATACCAGTATATTTTACACTTTTAAAAGCTTCCTGTGTGCTCTTATATAATGTTAGGTCCCCCCCTATATTTTCCTCTAAAATTCCCAGGATCTTATCTATATCATTTTCCTTTTGCTTAACAGCTTTTTTAATCCCCTTGGCAGGATTCCCTGCAAAATCTCCCATCTTACCCTTTAAGTCCTCTATGCTCTTAGGTATGGATCCAGATGTCTTCAATCCATACTCTTTCACGTCCTCTTTTGAAAGTGAGATACGCTTGGACCTGCAGTTATGATGGTTTGGTGGCATAAATGTAAACCAAAATTCGTGATCCAGAGGATATACTTTACCATCAAGAGACTTGCATATGCTAGACTCTCTACCATCCTCTATAGCATCATACAGTCCATAGGGTTTATTCTCTCTGTTCTCCTCTTGCTGGATATAGGCCCCGGTGTTATAAGCAGAGTGGAGATTATTTCTCCATACTAAATTTAAGTACCAGCCATTCTCCCCAAACCCTGTATTCTTAAGTATTTCATCTGAGTTTTTAATCCATTCCTTAAAAGTCTTACCAGATTTCAGGGAGTTCTGTAGGTTCCCTATGAGCCTCTTGGTAGTTTCAAGTTCAATGCTCTTCTTTATCCAGGTAAATCTTGCCCTAATCTCCTCTGTTATCGGCTCTATTGTAGTATACATTGCAGGGACTCTTTCCAATATAGCAGATATGGCCTCATCATAAGGAAGCTTAAAAGGATTTACCTCTTCTGAAAATTCTGCCATATCCATCTCTTTTTCATCCATAGCCCCTATAAGTGCCCCTATAATAAGCTTATTCTGAAAATCTGATAGGTCATAACTGAACCCTTTTTTTAGATCCTTTATAGACTTTATTTTTTTTAATTGCCTCAAGGCCTGCTCAAATATTTCCTTTGTAAAATCCTCTCTTTTTTCCTCAATAAATTCATCCAGAGTTTCAATATTTGCCTTTGTCTTTTCAAGGTAAAAATCTATTTTTTTTTTAGACTCGGAGAACTCAGACCCTATACCCGCTGACACCTCTTCCAAGTCACCTTCGTCCACCCCTATGATCTCAGCGGCTTTTGCTTTAGAGATTTTATAACCAAGATCCTTTGTCCTATTGAGTGTTTCTATTTTTATAGCTATTGTATCAGCTTTTTTCTTTTCAAGTTCCTCTTTTACAGTTTCCCCTTCATCTAGTTCCGCTACCCAATATAGGCCCTCTGTATCATAATTAAGGATAAGCCCGTCATATTTTAGAATCTCTTTTAATTCTCCTGTAATAAAGACAGCTATATCATCCTCAATCTTTTCTTTTTCTATCTGCTGTACAGAGTCCCGGCTATAAGATCCCGTTTCTCCCTCTGAGAATACAGAACCTTTTATAAACTTCTCTATTTTCTTCTCAAGCCTCTCCAAAAGGATCTTGTGCATTTCTATTTTGAGATCTGAAAGAGATATAAAAAAGAATGAATCTTTAAGAGAGAAGTTGCCTCCTAAAGGAATTGCCATAACATTTCCACTGGTCATAGCTTTAACAGACTCAGCCCTTGCTTTTACCTGTTTTCTTCCCTCTTCTGTTTCGGCCTCCATTTCATCAAATCCAAATACTGGGATAATCTCGCCATATTTAGCTTGGATCCCTCTTACTTTTGCCTCAAGGTCATTATAATCTTCAAAGGCCTGTGCCAATCCGTATGAAAAGAGTGATTTCCCTTGAGGGTATTCAAGATTGCCTTCCCAGATAGCTATTTGAAATTTATCCGGTGTCATTTCTATCTCCGTTTCACCTCTAAGATACCAGACTCCTGTGGATCTCTCATATTTGACTTTAGATCTAGGGATCTTAACAAGCTTTTTTAGAGTGAAGTCATCATTATAGATTTTTTCAAATACTGTGAATCCATAATAAGGAGTTAAAGACAGCTCTTTCAAGTATCCCTGCCAATTTTCTATTTTTCCAAATTTTCCGTTGATCTCTTGTATAAGGTCATTATCTTGAGGTCCGTTCTTGCTCCTAAGTTCTATGATTCTAGAACATACACCTCTCACGAGGGACAGTACAGGTGTTGAAACAGTTATGTTGTGCAACATTTTTTCTATGAGTTCCGGTTCAATAGATTTTGTTTCTGGATATATACTTCCGATACTCAAATTTGAAATGGCAATTTCTCGAATAAGATTTCTATTTTTAACAGGTTCTTTTGAAAATTCTGCAGGTTTCTTCTTTTTAAAAAAATTTAGCATTAAATCCTCCTCTCTAAATCCGAATTATTAGTTATACCCAAAAGTTGACTAAAGGGTTCATCTGTACTTCCCTATTTTTCTACATTCTTTGAGAAACCTTGATTTAAACCCTTTGAATGTCAACTTTTAAACCCATATTGGGGCACTGTTAAGAGTTCCTTTTCTAGCTTTTGATATGTATTCTTCTATGCTGTACCTGAAAGCATCCATGAGATGGTTGAATTCATCAATTGGTTTATTGACTGTATTCCCAAACTTATCTTTATCCCAGGTGTAGTTGCTTATCTCAGTTATGAAATTAACACATCTTGGATGAATATAGATTTTAAACCCCTGGATAAACTGGATTCCGTTGTTAATGGAGTCTTTCCCTTTAGCTGCACCGATTATTCTCCTGAGTCCCAGATCTCTTAGTTCATCTATAGATTTTGGTTCTGCTGAGTCAGCCGTTATTTTTTCTTTAGAGTAACCTCTTTTAGAGATCTCCTCGTATATCATTTTATTTCTTAGGGCTTTTTTGTAAATCTCATCAAATACAAAGATCTCTTTTTTTTCTAAATCTATTAAGCCACAAAACAATGCCGTAGGATCATTTGTATAACCAAAATCTAGACCAAAAATAGATTTAACGCTTTTTCTTGCAGATATATCATCTGTATCAAATTCTTTTTCTTCCCAGTTCTCATAGACAAGGCCATCTACAATACCCCATTCTCCAAGTCCAGCCACCTGATAACGTCTGGGGTTATTCTTTTTCATATTCTCAAAAACTTTCAGATCTGCCTTATCCAAAAACTCATTGCACTTGTAGTTGGTAGTCTTAGCCAATATGTCCGGGTCATTTTCTGCATCAAAGAACCTTTTCTTAACCCAGTGCTTTTCATTCCAAGGATTCATCGTGAGGGTGATCTGTTTAAAGAGGTTTCCTGGAGACTGCCCCCTTATAGATTCATCCAGCATATTAAAACTATCTTCATTGGTTATCTCGTAGCATTCCTCTAGCCACATCCAACAGAGCATGCCTGTCTCTACTGTTATGGATGTGATTTTGAGTGGGTCATCAAGTCCTCTGAAAAGAATCTTTTGTCCAGTAGGTTTATATGTAATTTCTATCGGAGATTCTTTTGTTTCCCAAAACTCACTTACTCCCAGCCTGTTAATTGCCCACTTGAGATCTGAGTAGCAGCTATCTTTTAAAGTTCTGAATACTTTTCTTACAACTAAGAGGTTTGACTGAGGATGCTCCATCATTTTGTAAATATAGTAAAGTGCTGTGGTCTTTGATTTTTTAGATGCACGGGATCCTTTACATACTTTGTAACGGCCTTTAAAATTCCAGTAGTCTTTATATCCTTTTCCAATGATGTCTGGCAGATATATTTTCTTACTCTTCAAGGGCATTCTCTCCATGAATTATTACTGGTATAGATCCTTCAACATTAAGCTTATCTGTGAATATGCTGTACCTCTTCCCCAAGAGCTCTGCAGCTTTTAGTCGTTCCTTCTCATCTGGTGCTTTCAATAATCTTCTTGCAGAAGAACATCCGTCCCCTTCACCTTCTACAACTACGATCTCCGCTACAGACTCTCCCCTCATTACCGATGTAAGATATTTTAAAACCTCAGAAGCATTAGCAATTCGTTTACTTTCAATTTGTTCAAGCCTCTCATCTATGTAGGCCTTTACTTCAGGTTTTTTCAAGTTTTCATTTCCAATTGAATAGCAAGTCTTTTCTGAATAACCTGCCCTTTTTGCTGCCTCAGTGGCATTGGCCAGTTCTATATAGAAATCAGCAAATGCCCTCTGTTTCAATGTAAGTTTCACAATGCCACCTCCAATACAAATTTTAAAACTCTCATATAATAAAAAATAACCCCCAAGGATTCATAGGGGTTAAAAAAAATTACTACCTCTTATTTTTAATCTTCTGAGGTGATAGCCTAGTTTAACATTAAGTCTATTGATTGTATTTTCAGAAGTTTTTACACTTATTCCAAGGTCATTTGCTATTCTTTCATGGGTAAAACCCAGTTTATTTTTCCTCCTCCAAACCTCAATCTCTACTTCAGTGGCGATAGATGTTCTTAGATCCTCTAAAAAAGCTTGCTGTATATGCTCATCACCCTCTGAAAATATATTATCGTTATCTACATTCAAATCCATCTTCTCACTATAAACTTCCAAATAAGCAGTTTTTGACATTTATCTTATCTCCTTTTGCTTTATACCTAGCAATTGTCTAATATATTGATTACCATTCCAGTTTTGGCCTTATCGACCTCATACCCCAAGAACACTGGTATCACATTATGACAATCGTCATCTTCCAGCCATCCATACTTCTGCATAAGATCCAGAGGTAATTGAGCTGCGTTGATATAATCAAATTTTCTCCTGGAATCCCTGATAAAATAAAATCCTATCCTGTAGGGCTTCTCTTTACCTTGGAGTAATTCCATAAACTTGTTCCTTTTGATTTTATATTCCATTTCAGAGGTCTTAATATATCTTTTGCAGGTGTCAGACATTACTAGGAATTTCCCAGTCCACTGTTTCGAGTTTTTAGAGCTTGGTACATTCCCTGGTATAAATATTTTAGTCTTGTCCATGGTTCGCCTCGGTTTCAATTTTAGCTATATACCTGTCCAAATACCATCTGGCTTTTTTTAAGTCTTGGATTTTGTTTTCTTTGTGTTCTGCTCGTGCTACGTATTTGACTACATTTCCTAGGTGGTAGGGAAGTCTCCAGTCCTCTATGGCATCTATGACCTCAATCTCCCCAAAAGTATAATGCTTAGGGTGGTTGATATTATCTGTCATAGTGTCCACTCTCCATCCTGGATAAAGTCCGGTCTATCTTCTGCTCAATGATACGCCTAATATCGCCCCTGTGCTCCTCTAAGACGTTTTGAAAGAGGTGGTGGAGGTTGTGCCCCTCTAATGCATTCTTGAAGTGGATACAGTGAATCTCGAAGTCTCTCTTGATAGCTCCAGCTGAATTAACAATCATTTGTTCAGCAGTAATAATCCTGTCTGCTATTTCATCTTTGACCTCGTTGAGCCTTTTCTGGGAAGGATCCATAAGAAACCTCTGAAGGGACAGAAGCAACTCCAATCCCTCACATTTGGTCTGTTCTAGTTGTGCAGAACCACCGAAGTGGTTGTATATGCTACTGTTCTTGATTTTATAATCCTTTGATATCATATGCCCTCCCTGTGAGATTATTTAGTATTCCCATCGTCTGGTTATATATTTCAAGCTTTTCTTTCAAAGCCTTATTTTCAACTCTGTACGCATCTATATTTTCATGTGCTATTTCAAGGTCAACTGCCATATCTGTATTCATTACCTCAAATTTTTTTAGCTTGTCATTAAGTTTTTCAATGCATGGATGAGGTGTTTTCAGTTTATGAGGCACACTCTTTTTAAGCTCATTATCCAGATACTTGTTGACGTTATCCGCATATTCTATTTGGGATTTGAGATCCGAAATAATATTATCTTTTTCAGCTATCTCTTTCTCCCTCTCCGAAATCACTTCTAATGCATCTTGGAGCATATTTTGCTTATTTAAGTTCATCACACCATCTCCACTTATTTTATTTTTAGGCTTTAAACGGGCTATTTTATTTCTTACTTGTGCCACTGCGACACCTAGTTTTTCCGCAATTTCATTTGCAGTCATTTTGCCCTTGTTGTCGATTATGAACTGCTCTTCCTCTTTGGTCCAAACTTTCCGCATTACTCCCCCTTTATGTCATCGAGTTGTTTTCTCTTGAATTTCCAAAACCTCCTCAGACTGTCCATGCTGCCTATGCTATACCTGGCCAGATATTTTCTCTGATCACCAGGCATCATGTTGCTGGCTTTCTTTCCCAGTTCTTCCAGGAAGGCCACAGTTTTTTCCAGGATCTCTTTTTCAATCACACTTAAGCGTTTTCCCTTTAGTATTTTTCATGTAGAGCCAGTACGCATATAGCTTTATCTCTGATTTAGTCATGGTTATAACCCCCTTATGCATTCGTTAAATCTTTGTATTTCGCCTTTAAACATAAACATATCAGTCCCTGTTGTTCCGTTCCTATTTTTCACTGTTAAGACTTCTACAACGCCCTTAAACTCACTATTTTCGTTGTAATAATCGTCTCTGTAAAGCATTTGAATGACTGAGGCATCTTGCTCTATCTGTCCCGACTCCCTCAAATCACTCATCATAGGTCTTCTGTCTGCTCTCTGCTCTACCGCTCTGGATAACTGAGAAAGAGCTACTACGGGGATTCTCAGCTCCCTAGCAAGATCTTTCAGACCAAGTGATATATTGGTTATCTCCTGTGTCCTGTTTTCTCCTGAGCCTCTTATAAGCTGCATATAATCCACAATTATGAAATTTAAAGGCTTTATCTGGTTGAGTCTCTTAGCTTCTGCTCTTATTTTCCCTATTGTGGCTCCTGGCATATCAACAATTTCAAGGTCTAGTTTCCCGGCTATTTCTCTAGCGGTTCCGATTCTACCCATGTCCTCATCGGTGAGCTTTTTCATGCCATAAGAAGTCATTATTTTTTCTAACTCCACACCACCAAGAATTGATATCATCGTTTCATAAGTTGTTTTTTATCCATTTCGAGTGAGAAAAAAGCTCCTCTGTGCTTTTGGAAACATAACTTTGACGTGAGATTCAAGGCGTAAGCAGTTTTCCCCATGGCAGGTCTTGCAGCTATTATCACAAGATCTCCCTGCTCGAAGGAAATTCTTTTGTCGAGATTATCATAACCTGTTTTCAGGTGGTCGCTCTTTAAGTCACAGTTGTCGATCTCGTCAAAAATACCATTCATGGTTTCCGAGAGTTTTTCCGTATAGTGTGGGTTCTCTCTCCCTTTTGCCTGTTCCAATTTCCCAGTTATTTTTTCAAGCATCATATCTGCTGTGGAATGTTCATCTGACAAGATTACGGTAATCTCTTTCGTGATAAATTCTCGCTTGATAGTGTCTTTCAGCTCGTCTATATACGCTGTAACATTTGAACTGTTGAATTCTACCTCAGTGAGCCGCTGTAGATATTCCATATCGAATTGATCTAGCATACCAGGCTCAACTTTATTTCCGGACTTAACAATCTCAGATATCTTTTTATGAAATTCACGTTCTTTCCCGGTAAAAAGTTTGTTGCTTAGTTCCGCTACTTCCTGTGCAGCCGTATCACTCAAAAGAGTCGTGGCCAATATTCTGAGCTCATAATTTTTCCTAAGGCTTACCATGATTCCACCTCTTTCAGGCTAGAATAGTAATCTGGTACTGTTGGAATGGCATTCTCTACTGGATCACTGTCTTTGTAAAACCCACCAATTATTTTATCCAGTTGTTTATTGCCGGTAAAAGTTTTTATTGGCGGCTTTTTATTACTTAGACCTTGTAAATATTTAGATTCACTAATAGCTTTTACCAGCTCTTTTGTAGAGTGGTTTTTTAGATCACTTGGATTAATACACATTTGAACTCTCATCAGAGGTGTATCGGTTGCTTTTGACACTAGTTCACAATAATTTTCAAAATCTGATTTTTGCATAGATATATTAATCTTATTTAGTCTATTTGTATTATTCTTATTCGGGTACGGTTTTTCGTACTGGTCATCGGTACGGTTTTCCGTACTGGTAGCAGTACTATTTTTAGTACCGGTACTATTTTCCGTACTGGTACTATTTTTAGTACTGGTTTTTGATTGAGTCTTTTCTTTTATTTCATCAATTTCAGGTTCAGTTATAAAGTATTTTGTAGCAGTTCCATTTTTCTTTTCAGCTTCAAGAAGCCCTATCTCAACTAGAAGCCCAATAGCTTTATTGATGGTCTCTCTCCTGGCTCCTGTAAAATCTACCAGTGCAGCATAACTTAGTTTAAAATAAACCTCGCCTTTTCCGTTTATCCAACCGTTATTTCTAGAAAGGTTGTAATTATTTAAGGCAAGCATATAAATTTCTCTATGAAGGCTTTTAAGACCTTTAATCTCATAGATCCATTTAGGCATCTGATAAAATTCTTTCTTTTCCATATCTTTTGCAGTAAGTCGTTTTGCCATAATTAAAAAATCACTCTCCTGTTAGAGCCGTGCCACCGACCCTCTTTATTTTTGTATTTTTATTGAAAGGCCCCACAGGGCAGAGTCGGTGGCTGACCCTGGAGACACTTCAAAAAAAATACAATTTCATTAAATTTTTGACCAAAAACGTAAATATGCTGGCTATATTTATGTCCGAACCAGCAACGGACAACCGATTTTAATTCAAGAAGGATCCTGCACATGCAGTAAAGACTCTTCCAAAGAGCCTCTTCGATACAGTCAAGAGAAGCGAAAGGCATGGATAGAGTACCCTTCGGGGGAGCCCCTTGACTGCACTGAGGAAGCCCTGAAATAGGCTTCTTGTATATATGCATCAAAAAAGGTAAATTTTAAGTGGTTGCTGTCTTACTACCAAAGGAGGTAATTTTGCACAAACAAAAATTTAACACCATACTTGCAATGAAATCATTTCAAAGTGTCCCTGGAATGGAAACTAATTATTTAATATTTACTACCCCACTAGGATTTGTGAGCGGTAATTTAATATCTGAAAATGAACATGACAAAGTATCGTTTGATGCCGAAGATATATCAAAGTTAAATTTAAGTTTCGGTCTCAAAAGTTTCAATCAAGCTGCCGATAATCAAGAAAAAGATATAGAAAAAATTGATTTTACTAAAGTTATCCCACTAAAAGATGTAACTATATCACTAGCTAATGGAAAAATAATAAATACCCCTTCGTATTTATTGTTTATTGATAGTGTTTTAGGCATCACAATTGGTAATTTGAATCTAGGATAAGTTTTTTTTAATAGAAGACAGCAACCTATTTTTAACATCGTTTTTATTTATTTTTCTTGGCATTTCCACTTTTATAGTGACATTCTTCTTGATAAAATTTTTATTAATATCTTCTTTAGCTTTCTCCACGCGTTTTTTAATATATCTTCTCAGTACTCTCTTTTTTCTCTTTTGAAAATTCCTCACTCTCTCACCTCCTTGGAATTTTGTTTTCTACCAATTTGTAGAACTAGTTTGTAAAAAAATATAACAAATCTATATTAGTGACATCTTTTATTATTTTTATTTGCTCCAGATTAAAAGTAAGACGTCCGTCTTTTAAATTTTTAAGATGGTAGTGTAAATTTTGTCGGGTACATCCTATTTTATTACTTAATTCATTTTTTTTTATATTTTTTTCTTTCAAGGAATTGTTTAAAATTTCTAACACATTTGCCTCCTTCACAAAATCACCTCATGTTACTTATTCTACATTATTGTAGATAATACGTCAAATTAATTTTTACTTTTTGTTTTTTAAAATAAAAGTTTCTTTTCTTACAAAAATAAAAAAGCCCCTCTATAGGGGCTTAAGAAATTTTTATTGACTCATAATTTGTTCTAGCTCTATGAATTCCTCTTGTGTAAGAGTCCCAGATTCTTTTTTGTAATTTAGATACTTATATCTTTTTCTTTCTTTAAGAGGTTTGAGTGCTTCCTCTTCTTTTTCCTTTTCCTGAGCTATTTCCAATTCTTCCAGCCTGATTTTCTCCAAGAATTTCTTTTTTCTTTCTTCGGCTTCGGCCTTGGTTTGCTTTTGTTTTATCTCCTCTTTCACCAGATCTTCTTTGCAGAAAAGAACGATAATCATCAGCAATGGCGAAAGCAGGATAGACAGCAATAGCCAAGCACCGAAACCTCTTCCCCTGTCTGTGGCAAGTTTTGCCACAAAGAAAGAAAAAGCCAACCAAATTAAAAATAACATAGTATATTCCCTCCCCCTAGATTGATATGAATAAGTATACCCCGAGGATGATGCAAATTCAAATAAAGAGATAAAAATATGGAGACATTATTTTTTCTTGAAATTTCATATTTTATATGGAAAACTTACATTAAAATATATATTAAAAAATAATTCAAAGGAGAGAAAATTATGAAAAAATTAATTTTAACGTTATTACTATGTATTAGTATCACTGTTTTAGCTGTCCCACAAGCATCTCCATGGGATAGTGTTACATATGCAGTAAAAAATTATTTGAAGGATAATGCAAACGATCCGAAAAGCATCAAATATGTAGAATGCAGCTATATACTAAAACTCAGCAACGGAGGGTGGGCTCAACGAGTTAAATTCAGAGGTAAAAATGCTTATGGTGGAATGGTTCTTAATGAATATGCATTTTTGATATCTGGAGACGGGAACAGTGCTGTGGTTGTTTCGGCTGGTTCTATGGGTGAATTTAGTAAAGCTCTTTCATCAACAGGAGTCAGTATAGTCGGATCTTATAATCATGAAGGAAAGAAAGTAGATTAGTAATAAAAAAAGAGCCCCGTATAGGGGCTTTTGGTTATGAAATAGCATTAAAAATCTTTAATTTAAGTTCTTCTGAAAAATCCACCTCATTTATCATAGATGTTATTATTTCTTCTAATAATTCTTTATCTATTTTTCCTGAGGCGACATGATAACTTATATTTTCCATATCTCTGATAAATCTGTCAAGCATATAAAGATAACCGTTTAAAAGTAAGAATTGTGCACCTAAAACAATTGCTATTCTTTTATTTCCATCATTAAAGGTATGAAATTTATTTGCACAAAAAAATAAATGTGTAAGTTTTTTTTCGAATGTTGGATAATAAAGATCATTTTGAATATGGGCTAAAGCACCCTCTAATATTCCCAAATCTCTTATACCAGTATCCCCACCGCCACTGATCTGTACTGTTTTTTTATGAAGTTTTTTTACAATATCTACTGGGAAATAGTTATACATATTATTCCCTTTCCTTTAAACGTTTAAATTCATCTTTATAATCTTCAAGCCTTTCCGAAAGTTCCTTACTTTTTTCACCCAAAAATCTTTCAAATTCAGCTGGTGGCAAGACAGATATATATTCTTTTAGATTTTTATGAAGTGCATCTCTGAAAGCTAGATCTCTACTAGCCATTTTTAATCTAGCTTTTTCTCTTAGTGGTTTAAATAAGACCATATTTTCAAATTGGTGAAATAATACATCCACTTCGTGACTTTTAAGCTTTCTTCCTAATTCAATACTTTTTTTGTTTAAAATATCAGCAAAACCATACTCGTAACTTGAAATTATATCTAATATCTCACTATACATAGTATCTCTTATATTTTCAGAACTATTTAACCTTAAAATTTGACGGTATTCTTTAGCTTTTTCATTGAAGATTGATACATATATTTTATCTGTGTATATAGCATATTTAAAATTTCCCATATCTACGCAATTTTTCAACGCATCTGTAAATTCTTTTCTGTAATTTTCTTGCTGAAAATAACTTATTATGAAATCTTCATCTCTTTGATTTATATACTTTGTGCTACCGCCTGTTTTCTGATTAATAACATCTATCACAATATCTAGTATCGCACTTCTTAGTTCTGAAGCTTTTTCACTTTCAGTAAGAAGCATACCTATGTTTAAAAATGCTCTGAAATTAAAGATACCTAATACGGTAGTTTTGGTGCCGACATCTATGTCGGTACCACTATGCTCTTTTACTAATTCTTTTAATGTTTTTAAGCGTTTCCCACGTAAAACAACATAACCATTTTTTCCTATTTCATCTGAATTTTTTTCAATATATCTTTCAACAGTTCTTTCGTCAATCTCATAAAATTCAGCTAATTGTTTTTTTGTAAACTTTATTTCATTTTCAAAAATAAACCCCTGCACCCCAATAGCCTTTTCAATTTCTTTTAAAGCAACTGGATTATTTAATATATTCTGTCTGTCTATTTCAGAAACAGTTAAATCTTTACCCAAAAGAATCACCTCTAAATCCTATTTTATACTATTGTGTAATATTTCTAATTATTTTGCTCATCTCGTCCCTTTTAAATTGTGGCTTAAACTTAATATTTAAATTTCCAGCAAAAAGCTTCTCAACACATTTGATTTTCATTTTTTCTTCAGTTGATAAACCTATCTCGTCTTTGCCTTTAGATTCGACTACAAGATTTAAAGTTTCTTTACCATCTTTATATCTCACCACATAAGCAAAGTCTGGAGAGTAGGTTCCTCCTGCAACTACTGGAATTTTAATACTATTTTTAGGTATTTTAGAAAAAACTACCACTTCTGAGATATGTTCTATAATATTTTCTTTTTCAATCTCAGAGTCAAAATAGAGTTCATTGAACAGGTAGTTGCTGTCAACTTTTTCTATGCTGTTATTAACTCCTACTTCTGATGAACAGATACTTTGTTTAGCTTTTCCGATTTCATCGGTTAAGGTAGTTGGGTGAATATTTGTACTGACCTCATCATATGATATGAACATATTTTTCAAAGAATTTTCAATTAGGTAATCTCTATAATATTTTTGAATTTCCCTAATTGTAGTTCTGTTTAGGTAGTTGTTCAAATTGAAATTATTTTTTGATATTCCATCTTTAATTTTAATTGAACTATTCTCTTTGAGATATAAGAACATATTATGAATCATGACGAGTGGAACCTTCATTATTTTTTCCAGCTCTAATAAAAACTCTTTATAGGTTAAGTGAGACATGTTTTGAATTTTATATGACACACTTTTTTCCTCGATAAAATCTATTTTATCTCCTTTTTCCATCTTATGTACTTTCAACTTGAAACCGCTGTTTTCAAAAAGGCCATTCCCCCAAAATTCTAAAATCATATTGTTCAACAACTCTTGCTGTTCTTGGTTGCTCTTAAAGTCATATTTTATAAGTACCTTTTTATTTAGCTCTTCCCACAGTTTTTTAAATTCTAAGTATTTTTCCTGCCTCAAAGTTACTTTTTTATCTCCATCTTTACTGCTTCTAACTTTATTTTTCTTAAGCTGTTCAAAAACTAAAGGATAGATCTCTTTTATTCTCTCAAATCCCTGATCTAAGAAATTTTGTTTTCTGTCAATTATCTTCAAGGTTTTAAGTTCATCAAAAACATCATCATCTTCTTTATTGTATGTTTTGGATATCTCTTTAAGAAGTTCATCAGTCAAAACCTTTGGTTGCTCGTCAAAAAGAGACCCGCTGTTTATCTCTTTTTGAAGATTTTCTACAAAATCTTTCTCTTCAAAATCTACAAAGTAATGGAGATAATGTTCTTTATCGGTAACCCTATTCATATACTCATTTACCGGGATTCTTAATCCTCTTCCTACTTCTTGGAGTTTATTTGTCTCACTTCCGCTTCCACGTAGTTTACATATAACAAAGATATTGGGATTGTCCCAGCCTTCTCTTAAGGTCCATTTAGAAAATATAAACCTCCTTGGGTTATCCAAATCTAATAGGGATTCCTTATCATGGAGTATCTCGTTGACCTCTTTCTCTATTTTTTCATCACTACCACTGTTATCTTTAGAAAAGTATCCTCCATGACAGTTTCTTATATCTTTTAAGCTATCTTCTAGATATTTTTTATATTCAAGATTATTTGTTCTTTCTATTCTTGATTTTATAACCCTTTCCAGTTCCTGTTCAAAAAATATTCTTATATGTTCCTTACTGCTGTCTTCCTGATTTCTATAGGATTCGATGGAGTCAATAAAGAAAAGAGACATTGTTTTTATCCTAGGAGAATTTACCTTAGTCATATTTTCTTCTTCTATATCAAAGTGTTTCTCTATAGCCTCTCTTATCATCTTTTCCTGTAATATTTCGCTGTAAGAATAAGGGTTAAGTTTATCTTTTTTCTTCATCTCTATCCCGTTAGACAAAAGAGCTCTAGTTTTATTAATAGCTTCAATAGTGAGACCCTTCATTTCAGAATGGACAACTGAAAAGTCATCTTTTTTACTAAGAGTAAAAGTCTGCTTTTTACCCAGTTCATTAATATAAATAAACTTGGCTTCTTTTCCGTCGTTATCATTTAAAACTATAGATTCATTTTTTCCGTCTTTGTTTTCCTCGATATTTACAACTATTCCCTTAACAAGATCGTTGTTAAAGGCTTTTATAGCATCGAGAGAGTAAACCAGATCATAATATTTTTTATCAAAGGTCGCTCCGTACCTAATAAGAAACTGTGGATTAAAATTCATTAGATTTTTCCATGTTTTTTTATCACTTTTAAATTTATGAGGTTCATCTATTATGATCACAGGCTTAGTTGATGATATACCGTCCAAGCAGCAGGAAAATCTGTCAAATAATGTAACATCATATTTCTCTTCTTGAATTGTAGGGCTATTTATCATCCCCTGGTTAATTACCAGTACATAAATACTGTTTTTATCCATCTTTGAACCTTCTATGTACTCCTTTACCTTTGGAGGGAAAGGTCTTTTAGCCGTGGTCTTTTTATTGCCACTATCTACAACTAGACAGTTGATATCTTTTTTATAAATACTGTTAAAGTGAAGTCTGCAAGCATCACTCTTTAAAAAATTAACTGTCCCGGCTTTTATTGATAGGGTGGGGACAACAACAATAAACTTGTTTAATCCATATTCTCTGTTCAGTTCAAAAATAGTTTTAGTATAGGTATAGGTTTTCCCAGTTCCTGTTTCCATATGAATATCCAAGATCAGAGGATCTCCCTCCTTATACTCTTTTTTGAGAGTGCTAAGCTTCTTTTCTCCTCTTATCCTCTCAATATTTGAATCTATGACATCTCTGTCCTTTGCCAAATTATAGTTACTATGCGGAGTAGTCTCATATATCCCTGCATCTCTAAAGACATCCACGATAGATTCTATGGCATCATTTTGATGTTTCAGATTATTTTCAAAATTAAGGTGTTTACTCATTAATACCTCACCTCAACTTCAATATTGGCTCCCTTTTTGTTGTTGTAGTTCTTAATATTTTCTTCTAGTTCAACTCTATATTTTCCTATTGTATTAGTAAACCCATAGATCACTATTTTATTTATCTCAAATTCAGGATCGTTGTCTATCTTTTCAATTATTTTACTCTGAACCTTACTAGAACTTATAGAGTCAATTAGATATAAAATCTCACCAACTCTATACCCCTCATAGATATATGTTCCCGAACCATCTCCACCCACAACAGTTTTTTCCCAGGAAAGTTTGACTGTCTCAATTTCTGTATTCAGGAAGTTTCCATCCTGTAATTTATACGTGTGAACAAGATCTAACCTGTCATTATTTGTTAAGGAAATATGTTCAGGTAATGTTATTTCATCTGTAAATTCAATCATTTCATCCAACTCTTTTATCTTATTATCTATTCCAAAGATCTTGAAACCAAGCTTTTTCTCCAGTTCTATCCTATCAAAATCTTCTTGATTTTTAGTCTCTTCCTCATCCAACATCTGCTTATTGGCTCTCTTGATTCTTTCGATACCTATTGAAGTGATGTTTTTAGGAAGTTTTTCTTTTTCACAAAACTTATATGCCTCGCTTTTTTGAGAAAGTTCCTCCTCAAGCTGGACCATTATCCATTTTCTGTTCCCGCCGTCTTCCAAATTAAGCTTATTTACTGCGTGGGATGTAGTGGCAGAACCTGAGAAAAAATCAAGAATAATATCCTCATCTTTAATTCCTTGACTTAGGCAGTAGCTTATAAAATCTACAGCTTTTGGTGAAGAGAAAACTTTAGTTCCGAATAATTCCCTTACACTTTTTGTTCCAGCATCACTAGAAAAAGATTTGTCTAGCCAAAACGATTTAGCCTTTACTATTCTCTGCTCTCCATTTTGAATCAAATAATCTTTTTGATAGATATCAAATTCATTCCTTTTATTTATATATTTCGCTTCTAATTCGTCGATTCTTTCCACTGCCGTAGCTTTTCCCCATCTCCAACAACCATCAGATCCATCTGATAGTTTAGGGTAAATTTTTATAGACCCTTCATTTTCATCTAAATAAATTTTTTTAGTCTCTTGATTATAGTAAATAGGATAGAACATTTTAGGTCTATCTTCTCTCTTTGAATTACTTCCTCTTTTTCTCAAACCTTGTAATCTATACTTTCCATTACAATCTTCTAAATCATATTCTTTAATGTAATCTTCTGGCATAGGGATTCCATAAGTAGAGTAAGATGTTGATTTTCTGTATATTAGAAGATTTTCATGAGCAGTTGCAATATATTCATCATCACTTCTTCCCTTTAAATTATTTACAACAGCAATATTAGCAATAAAATTTTCCTCGCCAAATATCTCGTCACACATAAGTTTCAGTTGTGCCAATTCGTTATCATCTATGGATATAAAAATAACTCCATCCTCTGTGAGAAGTTTTCTAGCCAAATACAATCTAGGAAACATAAATGTAAGCCATGCTGAATGTGAAGAGGAGTTCCCTTCCCACTTCAGTATTCTTTCCTTTTCCTCTTCATCTATGATGTTAGATCTTACAAGTTTATTAAGTTCCTTTGCGCTAAAATCCCTATTATCATTATAAACAAACTCCCCACTCTTTGTGTTGTAAGGCGGGTCTATGTAGATCATTTTTATCTTTTCTCTGTAGCCGCTATCAAGGTGTTTCAATACCTCTAAGTTGTCCCCTTTTATATAAAGGTTTTCACTGTCTCTGTTTTCCTCTTTACTGTTATGCTCCACATCCTCCCTGAGCATCTTTCTGGCTTCCCCTTGAGCCAATGCTCTGGCATATGATTTACCCAGCCAGTTAAGCCCGTAAGAGTCTTTAAAGACTTTTGTTTCAGGGCTTATAATCCACTGGAATTTTTCTAAATTAAAATTTCCATCTCTGTCGAAACACTCTGGAAATTCTTTTTTTAATATATCTATTTTCAATTTATTATTTTCCACTTTCTGCTCCTTTAGTCGATCTGTTATAATTCCATTTCCATTATAGCCTATGCCCTCTCCCCTCTGCTCAAAGTAAGTCTTAACAACCCTTCTGTGCCTTCTACGCTTTCTCCATAATCCAAATAACCTTCCCACAGACCTTGAACTCATCATTCTTACGAATCTCCCTTGGAGGGTAGTTCTGATTATCTGAATAAAGATAACACTTGCCGTCAAAGCACCTGTACCGTTTCACTAAGGCCTCTCCTTCATGGATAAAGATGCCTATGTCGTTGTTGGCAACCTCGATTTCTCTTTTGACCATTACGGCATATCCGTCTTTTATAGTCGGTTCCATAGAATCTCCCCAGACATTTATTATGACGCATCCCTCCGCCACGGATTTGGGTAGCAATAAAACATCTACTGGCTCTGGACTTGGCTCTAATCCAGAGCCAGCTGATACTGAGTTATACACAGGAACTTGAATCATTTCTGTTGATCCTGATTTTAATTTGGAAATGGAGATGTTGGATTGGTTTTTTATATTCTTACTGTCTTCAAGTTTTCTTTCTAAGTCTTCTATTTTTTCTATTATAGGTCTTGGGGTTCTATCTCTTGAAATTAAATACCTAACTTTCTCAGATTCTTTATTATCTGAAATAAAAGCAGATATAAATTTTTCTATAAAATCATCTTTTGGAATCCTTTCTCCAGTTTTGTAGTGACCTATTGCAGACACTGAGGCTCCCGTTGCTTGAGAAATATATTCTAATTTATAGCCTTTATCTGCCATAAAATTGCTTAAATATTTAGAAAATTCAGTTTTCATTCATTAACCACTCCATTCTTTTCTTTTACTTTACCTTAAACAATCTATATTTTATACAAAAATGTAAAATATTGTTTGACATTTTTTCTACAAAACAGTAGAATTAGTTATGGGATGAATTGAAGGCAAGTTTTTTTTAAATTTTAGCTCTACAAATAAGTAGAAAAGTTAAGGTTTTTTTTATTAAGGGGGAGCTTATGAATGAAAAATTAACAAAAGTACAGATCGCTCGTGAACTCATAAGACCATTTAAACTTACATTTATGGATATTAGAAAACATGATCTTGAGGCTCATGAAATACAATTGATAGTTAAAAATAATAAACAATATTCGGAAGTGTTTATCAGGCTACTTTTACAAGAGGTTCATAGCGGAGAGGTGAAAGGAAGATGAGAAAAGGGATAAGTGGTAAGTCAGAGGTATTGGATAAGTTGGTAGCCAAGTATGGTGATATTACTGTGGTTGAAGCTATCAAGAAAGAAGAAATAGAAGAGACACTGAGGAGGCGATAAAAGTGGCTATATGTAATCTTTGTGGGAACTGGATGGATAAGGTTGGAAACTGGGGAGACGGATGGACAGAGCCCTATGAAGAACTTTGGAGGTGTGAATGTGGCCAAGAGTTGGATATTAACCAAGCTTATGGAGATAGCTGGTCTATTGAAGCAGCAGAAGAAGAGGAAGATTAAATATTATGGAAATTTTTAGTTTTTTTAGGTCCCTCTACGGGTTAGAGGGTACTTATCAAAAACTAAAAAAGGGAGGTCACCTAATGACTGTTAAAGAGTTACAAAATGCCCTCAGGGGTAAGGTTAAAGGACTTTGGAAAATGAATAAACCTGAACTGCTGAAAGCTTATAAGGAGCTTGAAAAGAGCCCTGAGGCAATAGTAGAAAAAGCACTTGAAGAGAAACAAATATTAAGGCCTGGAAATAGAGAAGAATGGCTTGAAATTAGAGAAGGTGGACTAGGTGGAAGTGATATTGCTGCAGTAATCGGACTTAATGAATATTCGTCAAAAATAGATGTATTTATTTCAAAGACAGCTAGAAATAATGCAGTATTGAAACAGCAATATGAGGAGAAACAAAAGAAAATTAGAGAATCTGAAGCTGTCCAGATGGGGCATGTCCTAGAACCTGTGATAGCTGATATTTTTAAGAAAAAAAACAAAGGATATACCGTTGTAGATCTGCCAGTAACAGTAAAAGCAAACCCATGGGAAATAGCCAATGTAGACAGATATCTAATAAATGAAAAAGGAGAGGTGGGAATACTAGAAGTTAAAACAACTACTCTCTATAACAAAGATAAGTGGGAAGGTGACAGCTGTCCTCGTAATTATCTCTGCCAGGTCCTTTGGTACCTTGGGATAACAGGCCTGAAATATGCTTATATCTGTTGTCTAATAGGTGGACAACATTACAGACAATTTAAAATAGAAAGATGTGAGGAAACAATTAATTATCTTAGAACAGAAGGGAGGATCTTTTGGGAGGACCACGTTATCCATAATATAGTCCCGGAGCCAGATGGGAGCTCCTCCTATACAGAGCACCTTCAATTTTTAGCAGATTATGCTGAAGATAAGGGAGAAAAAATCGAAGTTGAAGCAGCTGCAGATAAAGTTGAAACCTACGAGGAACTTATTGAACAAAGAAAAGAACTCGATAAAAAAATTGAGAAAATTAAACAGGAAGTGTTTAAAGAAGCAATAGAGCGGGGATCTAAACGAGGACTTTGGGGGAGACGTAAGTTTAGTATTCAAGGAGGTCCTTACAAAGGATTTGACAGTAAAAAGTTCAAATTTGAAAATCCAGATTTATATGAGCAATATCTTGTAGAAAAAACGAAAAGACAATATATAAAATTATCTTAGGAGGAATCATAAATGGCAGAAAAGATAGCTAAAAATGACATTATACAAAAGGCAGCAACTAACAGATCTGTAACTAAAAAGAAAAGTAACAGCATATATGACCTTATCTCAAGCGATAAGATGAAAAGCCAGTTTGCTATGGCATTACCAAAACATGTTGATACAGAAAGGTTTGTAAGAATAGCTCTTACATGCATCAGACAGAATCCAAAATTGGCAGAATGTAGCAGAGAAAGTCTATTGGGTGCTCTTATGACATCTTCTCAACTTGGATTAGAACCCGGTGGAGTATTAGGGCAAGCTTACTTAATTCCATTCTCTGTTAAAGGGCAAATGGAATGCCAATTTCAAATTGGGTATAAAGGTATGTTGGAGCTTCTAAGGAGATCAAAACAACTTTCAAATATAAGAGTTCACACAGTATATGAAAATGACGAGTTTGAAATAGGTTATGGATTAGACTGTACTCTTAATCATAAACCAGTTTTTAAAAACAGAGGAAATATGATCGGATTTTATTCCGTTGCGGAGCTAAAAGACGGTTCAAAACAATTTCATTTCATGTCCTATGATGATGTAGTAGAGCACGAAAAAAAGCATAGGAAAGGAAATTACCAAAGTAATGTATGGAAACAACATTTTGAAGCTATGGCACATAAAACAGTAGTTAAGCAACTTATGAAGTGGCTGCCTGTTTCGGTTGAGTATCTTGAAATGGCTTCTAAAGACGAGGGCGTATATAAAGCCAGTGAAGAAAACCTTAAGGACGTTACTGAGGAAGTAGTAGCTCCAACTTTAGATTATGATGAAGATACCGGAGAGATAATGGAATCTGAGGATAATTCAGCTGACAACGTCATAAGTGACGTTTTTAAATAGATGTGGAGGGTGGGTTCCAGTCTGCCTTCCTAGATAAAAATTTTGTCTGGAGGTTTTTAAGGGGTATGGATTGGACTAAGGAAAAGATAAAGAAACTGAAAAAGATGAGAACAGAAGGGGTACATTACTACGGGATTGGGCTTGTCCTGGGGTGTTCTGAAAATGCTGTCAGGCAGGCTGTACAGAAGTTTATTTTCAAGCCTGGGAGACCTAGCAAAACTGACAGCAGGATAGATATGTCAAAAAGGAAAGTAGCTCTGAGAAGCGGTAGCCAGTACGCCCTTCACGACTTAGGGTTGCCTAAAAACACCTTTGTGGGGTGGGCTATGAAGGGAGATATACCGAAGGACTTTATAATCGTATTTTAGAAGTGATATGAATGAAAAAGAGAGATATAACCGAAGAAAGAAAATGGCTGGAATTAGTTAGGAGGGATTATATATGAAACAAATGCTAACCGTTGAAGATGTGATGAATATATGTCAAGTAAAAGAAAGTAAAGCTTATAAGCTTATGAAACAAGTTAATAATGAAATGGAAAAAGAAGGGTATATTGTTATCAGAGGAAGAGTAAACTCTAAGTATTTAATGAAAAAGCTAGGGATAGTCTCAGAGGAACCAGTGAGTTAGATGCCAGTCTATAAAGATGGTAAAAAATGGAGAGTTGTATACACTTTTAATCAGTGTGGCGAATTAAAACAATCCCAAAAGAGAGGTTTCAAAACTAAAAAGGAGGCCTCTCTTTGGGAGAGTGAACACAAGCTCAAAGGAAGTAAGTCAGTTAATATGACATTCACTTCCTTTTATGACTTATATATGGGAGATATAAAACCAAGAGTTGCTGAAACTACATATCATTTGAAGGAGTTAATATTCAAAAATAGCATTCTTCCTTATTTTCAAAATATGAAGATGTCGAAAATAACACCTATAATAATCAGAGATTTTCAAAATAAATTGATCACAGGGACTAATCCAAAAACTGGGAATCCTTATAAGGCACACTATATACAAAAGATTAATGCTCAACTTTCGGCACTTATGAACCATGCTGTGAATTTCTATGAACTTAAAGAAAACCCATGTAAAAAAGCAGGGCCTTTAAAATTAAGATATGATAAAAAAATAAACTTTTGGACATTAGAAGAGTTTGAAAAATTTACTGAGGTTATAGAACATAAGCCAATGAGTTATACAGCTTTTAATATCCTATTTTGGACAGGAATAAGAGTTGGAGAACTTCTAGCCTTAACATTAAGTGACGTAGATCTCAAAAAAGGAATTATGAAAATAGATAAATCTTATGCTAGATTAAAAGGGAAAAATATAATTAAATCAACTAAAAATGAAAGCAGTGAAAGAACTATAAAGCTGCCTCAAAACTTGGTTGAATTGCTAAAAAAATATGTTAAAATGATGTATGGATTAACCCAAGAAGACAGACTTTTTCCAATGACTAAAGAAGTCTTTAAAAATGATCTTGTAAGGTATTGTGATAAAGCAGGTGTGAAAAAAATTACGCCTCACGACCTGAGACATTCTCATGCTAGTTTGTTGATAAATTCAGGAATAAACCCACTAGCTATATCAAAGAGACTTGGACACGCTAAAGTGGATATGACATTGAATACTTATTCTCATCTATACCAATCTACAGAGGATAAAATGATTGAGTTATTGGAAGAGGTCAGTGGCAAAGTTTTGGCAAAGAAAAATTAAAAAAAGGGTATAAAACACCATAAAAAACTAAAACACAAAAATAAGAACCATTGAAAATAAAGGGATACAGAATATATAAAAAGTTGCCAAAGTATGGTAAGGTAGAGGTCGCCGGTTCGACTCCGGCAGGTGGCACCACTGAAAATAACACTTAGAGCAGGACTTCGGTTCTGCTTTTTTTTATTTGGTAGCAAAATGGTTGTTTTTCTTGATTACTTTTTCTTCCTTGGAAGGATATAAGTGTGAATAGGTATCAAGAGTTATATCTACTTTAGCATGGCCTAATCTCTTTAAAATTATCATATGGTTAACATCATTATTTATTAGTAAGGAAGCATGGCTGTGTCTAAGGTCATGAACTCTTATCTTTTTTACCTCTGCAATCTTATGATATCTTGTTATATCATTTCTAAACAGATAATGTTCTCTAGAAAAGTATAATTGTATTAATAACTTTTAGGAGAAAACTACTATGAATAAAAACAACTTAAATATTTATGCTGATTTTTTAATTGCATCTTCAAAATATGCTCATTCTCCAGATCTTAAAAAGATAACAAATGATAGATACTCTGAGGACAAAATATACCGTTTTCTAAGTTCCGGTGAATTTTGTGAAAAGAACTTTTGGTTAACGATTAAACCTACGCTTAAGAGTATTCAGAACAATAATGCCTGTATATCTGTAGATAATACAATTATCGAGAAACCACATATCAAGGAAAATGAAGTTGTTTCTTATTACTACGACCACACTAAATCTAAATGTGTTAAAGGTGTTAATTTACTTTAGTTAATAAATAGATATTTTAGCGTGACTCTCGGAAATTTATTCTGAGAGTTTTTTATATTTTTAGAAACTTTAAGAGCTCATAATAGCATAAAGCAGATCTAATCTATTTTCATAGTTCATGACTATGATGTTATGAAAAAGCTTTTCAATTATAAAATTTGGGAATGTTTATATATAAAAAAACTGTATTTTAAATAATTTTGATAAAAAGGTAGACTTTTATTAAACAAAGTTTAAAGGAGGATGGATGAAAATAGAAGCTGCCAAGAAAATTTTCGGTGAAATATTGAGGGAACAGTTAGAAAAAATAGAGAAAATAAAATCCTTTAAAGACAGTATAGACTACAAAAATTTAGACAAAATTATTATAGGGGTTATAGACGGAGATGGTATAGGACCCATCATAATGGAGCAGACAAAAAGAATAATAAATGAACTCCTGAAGTCTGAAATCGATGCAGGGGGAATAGAGATAAAGAATATAAAGGGACTTACCATAGAAAACAGAGTTTCCAAGATGGAGTCTGTACCATCTGATATTTTGGATGAGATTAAAAAATGTCACGTTATTTTGAAGGGGCCTTGTACAACTCCTAGAGCAGGTGATCCATGGCCGAATCTAACAAGTGCCAATGCTGTACTGAGAAGGGAACTGGATCTGTTTAGCAATGTTCGGCCGGTGTCCATTCCCGGTAAAGGTGTGGACTGGATATTTTTCAGGGAGAATATAGAGGGAGGTTATGCCCTAGGAAGCAAGGGTATACAGGTAGATGAAAATTTAGCCATCGACTTCGTACTGGAAACAAAAATAAATTCCGAACGTCTTGCTAAAAAAGCATTTGAGTACGCCAGAAACAATAACAAAAGTAATGTCACTGTTGTTACAAAGGCAAACATAGTAAAAACTACAGACGGGAATTTTATTAAAGCTTGTAAAAAAGTGGGAGAAGACTATAAAGAGATAAATATTGTGGAAAAACTTGCTGATGTTACAGCTGCAAGACTTACAGATCTTAAATTCAGCAAAGATTTGCAGGTATTTGTACTGCCAAATCTTTACGGCGATATTATCTCTGATATAGCAGCAGAATTCCAAGGTGGGCGTGGAACAGCAGGAAGTGCCAATCTGGGAAATAGGTATGCTGTATTTGAAGCCATTCACGGGTCGGCTCCGGCAATGATAAAAAGCAACAGGGGGCAGTATGCTGACCCCAGCAGTCTCATGAGAGGGTTTGGAATGCTCCTTAACCATATAGGGTACAGTGATAAATCAAAGGTATTAACAAGAGCTCTGGATATTTGCGGAGTTGAAGAGAGAAAAATTAAAATGACAAGTTCATCGAAAGGGGCTTCGGCCGAGGAGTATACAGATTACATACTAGATGAAATTAAAAAGTTGAAGTCATAAACAGCGGATTGAGTATAGAGGTCATTTTTAGATTATCAGGAGGGATTATGAATAAAACGCTGACTGAAAAACTTATTTCAAAATCACTTGTAGAAGGAGAAATGATAAGAGGCCAAAGAATCGGGGTAAAGGCACACCAGACTCTGTCTCACGATTTAAACGGAGTGATGTCTTATCTTGTTTTGGAGGCACTGGAGATAGACAGAGTCAAGACAGAAGTTTCGGTGCATTATACAGATCATAGATTCAGGCTGATTTTAAAAATTCAGACGATCATGAATTTGAGTATGGCATGACGTCGAAAATTGGAGTTTACGCATCTAACAAGGGGAGCGGAATCTGCCATCAGCTCCATTTGGAACACTGGGGTATACCGGGTAAAACTTTAATCGGAGGAGATTCCCACACTGTAGCTGCCGGGGGGATAGGGATGTTTTCTATAGGGGTCGGCGGTTTTGATGGAGCTATGACTATGGCAGGAGAACCTTTTTATTTTAAAATGCCTGAAATTATCAATGTAAAACTCACAGGGAAATTAAACCCTTTTGTTTCTGCCAAAAACATCATTTTGGAAGTGCTCAGAAGAATATCTACCAAAGGGGGAGTGGGAAAAGTTCTTGAGTATTCCGGCCATGGAGTGAAGACCCTGAATGTGGCTGAACGTTCTACAATAACAAATATGGGTCAGGAAACTGGTGCGACCACCTCTGTTTTCCCAAGTGATGAAAATACTAAAAAATGGATGAAGGCATATAAAAGAGAAAAAGACTGGGTGCCTATGTCAGCAGATGATGGAGCCGTTTATGACGGTGTGATCGAAATTGATCTTTCTGAACTGGAGCCTCTTATAGCGCTTCCTTCTCAGCCTGATAAAGTAGTTCCTGTAAAGGAAGTGGCAGGGAGAAAGATTGACCAGGTAATGATGGGAAGCTGTACGAATACTTCTCTTCATGATCTCCTTTCAATAGCCAATATTCTTGATGGGAGACATACCAATAAAGATGTGGATGCCGGTTTATACCCCTCTACCCGAACAGTAATCAGAGAAAGTATCGCAAGAGGAGCCTACGATAAAATAATCGCTTCTGGAGTCAGGGTGTTTGAACCTGTGTGCGGCGGATGTAACGGATGTGGGTTTGCTCCTAAAACCAACGGGGTTTCATTGAGGACAACTCCGCGTAATTTCAAAGGTAGAAGCGGGACAGCAACAGACCAGGTATACCTTGTAGCACCGGAAACAGCTGCTGCATCGACTGTCACAGGGGTAATAACTGATCCGAGGGATTTTAAAATATCTGATTATAACTACGAAATGCCAGAAGAGTTTATTTTTGACAGCAACTTATTTATTAGCCCTTCTGATAACCCAGACGAAGTGGTTATTACCAAGGGTCCAAATATAAGGCCTCTTCCTGAGGTTCAGCCCCTTTCTGACAATGTCAGTGGGGAGATTTTATTAAAACTGGATGATAATATAACTACCGACCATATCTGTCCGGCAGGGGCTTTATATCTGCCAATAAGATCTAATATTCCTGAGATGTCTAAACATGCGTTTAAAGTTGTAGATGAAAACTTTGCTGAAAGAGCTAATAAATCTGACGGGGGAATTTTAGTTGCAGGAGTTAATTACGGTCAGGGCTCAAGTAGGGAGCAGGCTGCAATACTTCCAAGATATCTCGGAGTAAAGACCGTTATTGCCAAAGATTTTGCAAGGTTACATCTTGCAAATATGGTGAACTGGGGACTTTTACCTCTCACATTTATAAATGATGAAGACTATGAAAACCTGGATCAAGAAGACCTGCTGTCAATTGATGCCACGGAACTTGTGGAAGGTAAAAAATATACCGTGTTTAATAAAAGTAAAAATATTAAGTTTGAAGTTACTTCTCCACTGTGCCAAAAGGACCTCGCTGCAGTTAAAGCAGGGGGAACTATCAATGTAGTTAAAAATAAATTAAAAGCTGAAAAAATAGATAATTTTAAATAGGAGGAGACCAATGCCAAAGATACTATGTCAAAATATTAAAGAAGAAACAATCTCGGAAGTGAGCAAAGATCTTACTTTGGAACTTGCAGATATTTTAGGGATACCTAAAGAAAGAATCTCTTTTATTGTTCCCAGCTGTGAAGAGTTCATTATAAAAGAGGGGGAGAAATCAAAAGCTCCACATTATATTAAGATTACGTGGAGAGAAAGACCTGAAGATTTGATGCAGGCTGTGGCAAAATCTATAAAGGCACATTTTTCAAAAGCAGGAGTAGATAATTCCCCAATTTATTTTGAAAATATCTTTAAAAAAATAAAATAAGTAATGTTAAATTGTAGAATTAATTTTAAATTTTGATAACAAGCTGAAAAATAATGATTTTAGAAACACCCTTACCTTGAAAAAGGAAGGGTGTTTTGCTTGGAAAAAGGAGGTCAAATTGAAAAAATTAAAAATAACAGAAACGGCACTGAGAGACGGACATCAGTCCCTGATAGCAACAAGATTGACGACTGAAGAGATTCTTCCTATCCTGGAAAAAATGGACCAGGTTGGGTATTACTCGATGGAGGTCTGGGGAGGAGCCACCTTTGATGCATGTATAAGATTTCTCAACGAAGACCCTTGGGAAAGACTGAGAGAGATGAGAGCAAGGGTAAAAAATACAAAGCTTCAAATGCTTCTTCGTGGTCAGAACTTATTGGGATACAGACATTATGCAGATGATGTGGTAGAAAAATTTGTGGAAAAATCTATAAAAAATGGGATAGATATCATAAGAGTTTTTGATGCTCTGAATGATTACAGAAACTTGGAAACTACAATAAAATCAATCATAAAATATAACGGTCACTGCCAGGGATGTATCGCATATACAACAAGTGAAATTCACACAGTGGACTACTATGTTGGGAAAGTACAGGAGCTGGAAAAACTAGGAGCCCACTCTATCTGTATAAAGGATATGGCGGGGATACTTCTTCCTGATATAGCTTATGAGCTTATCACGAAAATGAAAGAGGTATCAAAACTTTCTATAGAACTTCACACTCACTGTACCACAGGGATAGCATCTATGCTTTATATGAAGGCCATAGAGGCTGGAGTGGACATAATAGATACAGGCATATCTTCATTTTCAGGAGGGACAGCCCAGCCAGCAACAGAGGTATTCGTACAAGTATTAAAGGGAAGCGAAAGAGACCCTAAGCTAAACCTGGATATTCTCGCAGAGGTAGCAGATTACTTTAAACCTATAAAAGAAAAATACAGAGCTGAAGGAATATTGAACCCTAAGGTGATGGACGTAGAACCTAAGACTCTTGCGTATCAGGTTCCAGGAGGAATGCTTTCAAACCTCCTTTCACAGCTTGAAGGACAGGGGGCGGCAGATAAATATGATGAGGTACTTGCAGAAGTACCGAGAGTAAGAAAAGACCTTGGATACCCTCCACTGGTTACTCCGCTTTCTCAGATGGTAGGGACACAAGCGGTATTCAATATACTAGTAGGGGAAAGATATAAATTCATACCAAAAGAGATAAAAGATTATGTAAGAGGAAAATACGGGCAGTCTCCTGCACCTATAAGTAAAGAGATAAAAGAGAAGATCATAGGTAATGAGGCATCGATAACTCATAGGCCAGCAGACGACATTGCTCCGGAATTTGAGAAGCTTAAGGCTGAGATCGGACACCTTGCAGACTCTGATGAGGATATACTTATGTACGCGCTTTTCCCGGAAAATTCTAAAAAGTTTTTAGAGGAGAGATTTGAAGAGGAGATAGAGGAAAGAGAATATATGATGACAGTAGCAATTTAATCGGATATTAATTATAGAAATGCTAAGTGTTGGCATTAAAAATATTTTCTGAAATACCAACAAGTAAATCAAATCCAAAAATATTATATTTTAAAATATAAAACTCTCCAAAATTCTATAAGCTATTGAATTTTTTTAGATATCTATTTAAGTCAAGTTGCGATCTAAGTGACTTTTGTGTAAAATATCTCTAAACCAAATACGAGAAATATATAATTTTGGTGTTTTGCACACTTATAAATTTTAAACAGCGACATTTTAGGCAGATGAATATTAAGGAGTGAAATATGGGTAAAAAAAGTGTGAAAAATCTTTTGACTGGATCTATTCCTAAACACCTCTTTGACCTTGTCCTTCCCTCTATAGGAGGGATGTTTGCCATCACAATTTTCAATTTAACTGATACATATTTTGTATCCAAGTTAGGAACCAATGAACTTGACGCTATGGGATTTACCTTTCCTGTAATAATGGTTATTGGCTCTATTACAGGAGGAATAGGTATAGGTTCCTCTTCCGTAGTGGCGAGAGCTCTGGGAAAAAATAATCACCATGAAATTAATAGAACTACTACCGACGGTATTATTTTGTCAATTATAGTTGTTGTTATTATTTCTCTAATTGGTCTTCTCACAATAGATCCATTATTTTCACTTTTAGGAGCAGATAATACTATCCTACCTCTAGTTAAAGATTATATGTCTATATGGTATCTAGGGGTAGTGGCTGTTATCATGCCGCGAGTGTGTGATTCATCTATGAGAGCCCTAGGAGATATGAAGAGACCTCTTATTGTAATGCTAGTATGTGCTTTGACCAACCTCATATTGGACCCCATCTTTATATTTGGATACTTTGGAATTCCCGCTTTGGGTATAAAAGGGGCCGCTATTGCTACTATTCTTTCAAGAATTTTAGGAATGGTCACCACTCTTTCATTTGTGCATTTTCACTATAAGCTTATCGACTTCAAATACAACTATAAGTCTGAGATATTTGATTCGTGGAAAAAAATCCTTCATGTTGGGATACCAGGAGCTATAATAAGGCTTTTTCCACAGCTGCTTAGAGCTGTCTTGACTAGCCTAGGGGCCAAAAGTGCCGGAATAGCTGGAGTAGCTGCAATTGCAGCTGGTGCCAGAATTGAAAGTTTTTCTACTATTATAAGTATGGCTGTTGGGGCAGCTCTGGTTCCAATTGTAGGTCAAAACTGGGGGGCAAAAAAATACGAGCGAGTAGAGGAAGTAAAAAAATTGACGAATAAAATTTCGATTGTTTACGGGTTTATTCTTTTTGTTCTTTCACTTATTTTTACAAGGAAAATTGCAACTATTTTTACTGGTGATCCTGTAGTTATAGACCTAATCTATGCCTATGTAAATATTGTTATGCTCGGGAGCATAGGCTTAAATCTTTATAACTGGACCAGTGAAAGTCTAAATGCCACTGGTAAACCTAAATATGTACTTATAATAAATGGCCTAGGAACCTGTCTCATTATAATTCCCTCTATTTATATAGGATTTTTTCTAGGGGGGTTCCCAGGTATGCTTATAGGAATTTCTATAGGACAGATTATTTTAGGTGGAGTTTCTGTTAAAATTGGGAAGAAAGAGCTTGGTATGCAAGCAGTATAGTATAAAAGTTCAATTAAAAGTCAGAAAATTGATAAACTTGCGAGGGTTTCAAAAGCTGACATATTATAATGTATTCTCTAGAGGTTTAGAGATTACAACTGAGTTATTTGTGGAAATGGGAGGATGAAATGATTTATTTTTTTCTGGCTATAGGGGCACTTATAGCAGGAATAGTTACGGCCATGGCCGGTGGCGGTGGGATTTTTATTATAACTTTTCTGATGATGTTGGAAATTCCAATTAAAATAGTTATTGGTACAAACAGAGTCAGTGCATGCCTTGATAATGCTACAAGTTCATACAACTATTATAAGAAAGGGAAATTGGACACAGAATTTTTTAAGTATGCGATTATACCTGCTTTTTTGGGAACGGTTATCGGATCTAAACTATTGGTATTATTGAATGCTAAAATTGTAGAAAGATTAATCCCAATGATATTATTGGCATTGGTTATAAGGATGTTTGTTAATAAAAAAGCCGGCCTAGAAAATGAGTTTGAAGGGTTCACCAGAAAAAATATAATAAAAGGAATTATTGTTACATTTTTAATGGGGATATACATGGGTTTTTTTGGACTAGCAATAGGCAACTTTTTTACACTGGCCTTGGTTTATGTTTTGAAATTTGATTTTTTAAAAGCGGTAGCCACAGTAAAACCAATTAATTTTTTTATGGGCCTTGTCTCTGTAGTCATCTATGCAATGGAAGGTATTATTGATTGGAAAATTGCTATATTTGTAACTGCTTTCAGGGTGATCGGGAGTAAATTGGGAAGTAATTACGCCAGTGAAAAAGGTGCAAAGGCTGTGAAACCTATTTTTTTACTTTTATGTGTATTCACTGTTTTTAAAGAATATTTTTTGTAGTAAAATTGTTTCAAAATCACATATTATATTTTAGGTGTTTGTGAGGGCTCCACTGGAGCTCTTTTTAAATTAAATTTTCGATAATCAGGATATAAAAAGTCCCTCAATTAATTACACAAACACACTAGAATCAACTGGTAATTAAGGGAAGGACTAAAAATTCCACTTTAATTGAAATGTTTATAAGATTTGTATTTTTTTATCATAAGGATTTAAGATGATTTATAGATGTTTCTAAAAATTCTTTTTTGCCAAAACTCCCAGATTTTAGCACAATTAACATCTCTCTTCCTATGGCAAGTCCCGAAGGAAGGCCTGTTTCAATTTCTTTTAAAACATAGTTTCCTTTGATACCTAATTTTCTGCAGATAGTCCCGGAAGTATCTCCCCCTGCCACAACAAGCCTTTTTAAATTTATATTTTTGGTGATTGTTTCTGCTATATCCGCAAGCAACGCTGACACCATTTTGCTGATTTTTAGTTCATCTATATTGAGAGCTTTTCCTCGTTTTTTAGTTTCAGCAATTATTACGTTGTCGTTATCTGCCATTATAAGGATGTCGTTTCCTTCTTTTAGAAGAGCTGTTCCCTTTTCTACGATTTTTATTTTTTCCTTTTCATATAGGTCTTCTGAAAAAACTTTTCTAGAATCTAATACTAAGGTAGGCACTCCTATTTCTTTTAAATGTGCTGTTTGAGCCCTTGTTTGTGGAGTAAGGCTTCCAGATACAACTAACACTCCGTTATTATCATCACAGTCTAATTTATATACAGGGTTCTGTGACTTTTTATTTTCAAGAAATTTAGGTAGTTCTTCCCCTATAGCCGAACTTCCCCCCAGGCATTCATATCCCACAGAGGCTTCTGCCACGATTTTCAGGTCCTCTTGAGTCTCGCTATCTATTATACAGTAGTTGCAGTTTTTTCTTACCTTTTCAATGGCTTCTCTCAGTTTTTCTGCACCCATTCTGACTACCTCTATATCAATACTACATACCTTCTTATTTGTTTCTTCAGAAAGTATAGATACCAGATCAGAGCTTGTCATAGGGTGCACCGGGTCCTTTGCAAAATTTGAATTTTCCAGAAGTTCTCCGTTCACCCTGTGTATCCCGTGTACTGTGGTTCTCCCGTTTTTAGGGAAGGCAAGGCTGATAATTGCAAAATCTTTTTTCAATGCATCCATCATTGCATCTAGCTCAACCCCTATATTTCCCCTGAAAACCGAGCAGGTCTTTTTATGAAAAATCTCACATCCTGCTTTTTTTAATATTTCCGCCGATTTATAAACCTTAAATCTGCTTAACTCCAAAGGGTCTAACCTGCTGTCTGTATCTATAATCAGAACGTCACAGTTATTTTCAGGAACCATATCCTCTTCAAAAGTTAAAATTTTAACTGCATAACCGTTTTTTCTAAACATTATTCCTATATCATTAGCTCCTGTAGTGTCGTCTGCTATTACTCCTATCATTTTACTCTTTCCTCCTTAATCTCTTCTAATATTTTTCGGGCACTTATTTCGGGGCTTGAAAATATAGGTTTATTGCACGGATCAAGGCTTTCCAAGGCGCCGTTCATAGACATCTGAGCCAGGACGATCACATCATATTTAGAAGAAAACTCCTTGATTTTATTTTGAATTAATCTGTCGTGCTGGTTCTTATTGCCGTTTTTTAGCTCATCAAAGGCATTGTAAACAATTTCTCCTTCTACTTCCACGGTGGTTTTATTTTTATCTCCTAGTTCTTTTATAAGCTGTAATGTTGTAGACCTCGCTGCTTCAATAGTAGTCAAAACTCCTATCTTGCCTCCCATACTTACAACTTTTTCTAGCATAGCCATATCGGCACTTAGTAAAGGGATGTTTACAAAGTCTTTTATAACATCCACGTAGGGAGAAAAAGCCGAACATGCCAAGAGTATTCCGTCAGCCCCGCTTTTTTCAGCATTTTCTGCCATTGTGATGATTCTTTTTAGCATAAAAAATTCTATAGGGCTATTCTTTTTAAGGTCCGACATTAATCCCTCGTCAAGAAAATTCATTAATTCTATGGTGGCGTCAATTTTATTAAAGGCCTTTATTATAGGTGACATTGAATTTACTGTTGTATGAATCAAAGCTATTTTCATAACGCTGCTCCTTTTAATTTTTATAATCAGATACTATAAAAAAGATATTCCACCTACAGAAAAGAATCTATAGGTGGATATCTTAATTTTTTAATTTAACAGCTTCTTACATTGTTTTTAAAGTGTTTATAACTTCTTGTGTGAAACTTGTTGTTGATTCTTTTCCTCCGAGGTCTCTAGTGCAAACCCCTTCGGTAAGATTCTTTTCTATAGCAGCCTCTATAAGAAGGGCCATATCATTCATTCTTTTGTCCTCATGCTTGTCTGCAAGCCATTTTAAAAGTAATGTTCCAGATAGTATCATTCCCACAGGGTTGGCTACATTCTGTCCTCCGATATCAGGAGCAGATCCGTGAGCCGCCTGAGCCATAGCCTGAGTTTCGTTACTGTTGATTGCAGGGGCAAGTCCAAGACTTCCAGAAAGTTCCCCGGCCAAATCAGAAAGGATGTCTCCGAATAAGTTTGTAGTAACAATTACATCAAAATCTTTTGCTCTTCTCACGAGGTGAGCGGTCATTGCATCAATGTGGTAATCCTCTATCTCTACCTCTGGATAGAATTCTCTTCCAACTTCATAGCATGTATCTCTAAATAATCCGTAAGCCATCTGGATAACGTTTGCTTTATGAACTATAGCCAATTTCTTTCTTCTAGACATAGCCATTTTAAATGCTTCGTGGGCAATTCTTCTTGTTGCTTTCTTTGTGAATACTCCAGTTGCCAGGGCAATTTCAGGAGTTACAAGGAATTCTCCACGTCCTTTGAACATGTTTCTGTCAGGCATAAATCCCTCTGTATTTTCACGGAAAAGTACCAGGTCCATTCCGTCTACTACTGATTTAATTCCAGGTACCGGTTTGATCGGCCTTGCATTTGAATAAAGATCAAAATGATGTCTTATTGTTCCGCTTGGATTTAACTGTGAACTCCACTCTTCAGGGTATGCAGCCGAATCATGTGGTCCTAATAACCATGCATCACATTTTGTAAGTCCCTCTTTAGTTACATCAGGTACAGGATTGTTATATTTTTCAATACCTTCCCATCCTAAAGGCATTTTTTCAAATTCTACCTCTATACCAATTTTCCCTGCTGCTGCTTCCATAATGTCAACAGTTGATTTAACAATCTCCGGTCCGATCCCGTCTCCGTATAAAGCCCCTAATTTATAATTTTTCATTTGAACCTCCCTGTAAATATTGGTTTTTTTCTTCTTGAGTTAAGTATATCGCAGATTGAAAACCAAATAAAATACATTATTTTCATTGAAAAAGATAATAAAAAGTTATAGTTATTAATCATTTTAAGTTCAAATAATGATCGTTGTGAAAAAATATAATTAAGTATATATTAGTCTTAAAGAATACCAATAAAATAAGAGATTATAATTTGATTAAGGCGAAATATTTAACTTAAGCCTTCTTTGTGGATTTATGGAAACAGAAAAGTTCATTATTAATATGTGTTTTTTGCCAGGTTATCTTATAAATAAAATTATTTTTCGTCACGAATTTACACAAATAACACACAACCTGGTATATTTTTTGACTAAAAGTGTTTCTATGTATTTTTGAGAAGTTAAATATTCTACAGTAACTGGAAACTTAGGCTATACATGTTTATTATGAAAATTTTAAGGTCAGTCATTGCTTTTATAGTAATTGATCAAACAGCCCTTTAAAAGAATTTTTCTCTCAGTGCTGTTAATATTTAGTAATTCCAAATTGAATTTTGTTATCTCATCCCCTATGAGAAAGGCTTTGACATCTTTATTTCCTTCTTCGAGAGCCTTTTTTACACCAGTAATAAAGATAAAATCATCATTTCCGAAAGGAATATCTTCCTTGATTGTGAATGGGAGTATACCCCAGTTAATCAGATTTGATACATATCTTTTGGTGGCATATTCTTTTGCAATATTGGCCCATCCTCCCAAGACTTTCTGGTTTGATGCAGCCTGTTCCCGGGCACTTCCGTCTCCCGGTTTATTGGCATACATCAAAGAACCCACAGCTGTTTTCAACGGACTTATTTTATCCTGTCCCTCAATAGATCTTATTTTATCAAAAATACTATTCAGTTCAGGGCTTAACTCTCCGTTTTTACGGGCATATTCAAGTTCCCGGACCTCCTTACACTTCTGAACATAATTCGGGGCTTTTGTTATCAGGGTAAATTCTGCCAGCCTGTCTGGATCTGATCTGAAAGAAGAAGCTTCACCAGAGGGCATCAATTCATCTGTTGTGGTAACCGGATCCTCGATAAATGCAGTTACTTTTAACAATAAATTATCTTCTAACTTGGACATTTCAGGCCAGGGTTTTATGCACGGCCCCTCAAGCAATTCAACAGTTGGGTCCTCCAGATCTTGGGTTTTCCCGTAGTTATAGACCTTACCTTCATATGCCTGAGAATCAAAAACATATTCAGGTTTTGTGTATTCGACGTTTAAATCTGTGGCCGCCGTGATTATTCCGCCATTTACAGCCGTTGCTGCGATACTTCTTGCGTCCATCAGTGCAACCCCTGCAGACTGTCCCTGGCCTGGCTTAGCTCCTTCCCTGTTGGGGAAATTTCTCGTGTTATGTCTTATAGATAGCTGATTGTTTCCGGGAATGTCACCGACACCAAAGCATGGGCCACATATAGAAGACCTGATAACCGCACCTGATCTCAATAATTTTGAACTTGTAGTATTCTCCATCAGGTTTATGGCTGCATTTTTTGATGCAGGATAAATATTTAGTGTAAACTCCAGGTCTATAGATTTGCCATTTAAGATGTCTGCCGCATCGATAATGTTATCGTAAATCCCTCCTGAACACCCTCCGATAATTCCCTGTTCAGCTTTCAGCTTGCCCTTTAATATTTTTTTCTTGATATCAAAATTGACACCTATTTTTTTCAAGTCTTCGTTTGTTTTTTCACAAATTTCATCCAAGTTTTCATAAAGCTCTTTAATAGTATAGGCATTGGACGGATGAGCAGGGAGGGCTATCATAGACTGGATCTCATCCAGATTTATCTCTACTAATCCGTCATAATAGGTTATGCCGTTGGCTTTTAATTCCCTGTATTCATCTCCTCTCTTATGGAGCTTCAGATATTCCCTGACCTGTTCGTCTGTTTCCCAGATTGATGAAAGGCAGTTTGATTCGCTGGTCATAACGTCAATACCGTTTCTGAATTCAATATTAAGGTTTTTTATTCCCTCTCCGAAAAATTCCACAACCCCGTTCTTAGCATACTCCTTTGAATATACCTCCCTTATGAAGGCCAGTGCCACATCCATAGGTCCAATTCCAGGTTGGGGCTTACCGATTAATTTGATGCCGATAACTTTCGGGTATTTGATGTCATAAGTTTTATCAAGGAGCTGCTTTACTACCTCTCCTCCACCTTCGCCAATTGCGAGGCTTCCTATTGCTCCGTATCTCGTGTGAGAATCCGATCCCAGGATCATCTTTCCGCAGCCTGCGAAGTGCTCCCTCATATATTGGTGTAAAACACCCATGTGAGGGGGGAGGAAATATCCCCCCATATTTTTTTGCAGCACTTAACCCAAACTGGTGATCGTCTTCATTTATTGTCCCTCCTATTGCACAGAGAGAATTATGGCAGTTGCTGAGGACATAGGGTACCGGAAACTTTTTAAGTCCCGAGGCCTTTGCAGTCTGAATTATTGATACGGAATTATTGTCTGGAGAAGTAATGGCATCAAATTTTATTTTTAGATTTTCCATATCACCGGAAGAATTGTGCTTTTTAAGGATATCATAGGTGATTGTGTTTCTCTTTGCCTCTTCCATACTTATATTTATATCTGTCATTATCTGGCCATCTTTTATAAACTGGCCTTTCTCATATATTTTTATCATAATAATTTACCTAAAATGTAATCTGTATATTCCTTTGCAGAGGCATCTTTTACCTCGCTTGTGATTACAATTTTTCTTTCCTTTCTCCCGCAGATGTCTAATGCTTCTGATAATGATTTGGCTTTGTCGGGGAAGCCTATATGTGACAACATGAGGCCTACAGCTTTCAATAAACTTGTGGGGCTGGCATAGTCACCACGACCGTTCTCTACTAGGAAGGGGGCCGTACCGTGGGTTGCTTCAAATATAGCTTTTTTATTACCCAAATTAGCAGCACCGGCGGCACCTATCCCACCTAAATATTCCACTGCAATGTCCGTAACGATATCACCGTATAAATTTGGCAGTATGAGCACCTGAAAGTTTTTGTTAAACTCAGGTACTCTCAATTTTGCAGAGGTGACATCTACGTATCTCCCTTGTAACTCAATTCCGGGATACTCTTTCGCAACTTCCTGGCATATTTTAATCAAATTTCCATCGGTGGCCTTTATTACGTTTCCCTTGGTAATAACAGTGACCACTGTTTTCCCATTTTTTTTGGCAAATTCAAAAGCTGCTCTTGCCAGCCTTTCAGCGTTTGCCCTTGACAATATTTTGAAATCAACAGCGAGAATATCATCGACCTGAAGTCCCTTTGAACCCAATACATACTCCCCTTCAACATTTTCCCTGAAGAATGTCCAGTCTATTCCCTTATCTGGGGCTTCAATTCTTCTCACCTGACAGAAAAGATCAAGACCTCTTCTGAGGGCGCTGTTTGCACTGGGCAAGTTGGGATATTTATCTCCTAGACTGGGAGTGACAGTAGGACCTTTTAACAGCACATGGCACTTTTTGATCTCTTCAAAAACCTCTGTGGGAACACTCTGCATCTTTTCGACTCTGTTTTCAATAGTCAGGCCTTCAATCTGTCTGATTTCAATTTTGTTATTTTGTATTTCCTCTCTCAGAAGCTGATTGATGACTCTTAATGCCTGGCGGGATATTATGGGACCGATGCCGTCTCCGGGGATTATACCTATGACAATCTTGTCTAACTTCGAATAGTCGGTTATTTCTTTATCCTCTTCAATTTGCTTGATTCTTTTTAGTTGCTCCTCAATCATATCTCCAAAATGATCTTTGATCTCGTCTATTTTCATTTTTCACCGCCTTTTTATTTTATATAAACGTGTCCCTCCATTATCTTTCTTGTAGTTCTAACAACGGCGACATCTATAATATTTACTTTATCACCATCATATTGAATGTTCGGTGTGACTTTCATAACACCACTTGGATGAGCTATTGTGACCTCCCCGGTGTTCACCTTGGTTTTCATAAATTCCTTAGCCACAGTTCCATCTAACTCTGCTGCCACTGCTGTAGCAGTTGCTGCTGTTAAAACATAAGCCTTGTGTAGCTTGTTAAGGGATATAACTCTTGCACATATATCATGTGTTTCAGTCTTTATTAGTTCCCCTGTCAGTGTTTTGTATTCTTTAGGTGTGTTTAAAAATGCGATTTTAGGTATTGCCGGAGTTTCCACAGCTGCTTTTCTCCAGTCTGAGACCATACCTATCTTTTCAGCACATTTTCCTCTTATAGTTTCAAATTTTTCTAAAATATCTTTTTTGTTGATCTCGTCTAAAAGTTCTGTGGCATCAAAGCCAAGGTCTTCAGCTCTCAATAAAATTAAAGGGTTGGAAACATCTATAATTGTAAGGTCAATTTCCCCTATACCAGGGATATCTATAGTATCAGTTCTGTTTCCAGTTGGAAAAAGACTCTCTGTAACAGCTCCGGTTGGATCTTTGAATGCAAGTTTCACTTCTGCACTGGTTCCTAATACACCTGCTATTGAACAGTCACCGTAATTATCAAATTTACCATCTTTTATCGGGACGTCCACATCCAGATATTTATTGGTATTTTCATTGTATAGGTGAATTGTTGTTATATCTCCTTTTGGTTCTACTAGACCTTCATCAATGGCAAAGGGACCGACAACTGAAGACATATTCCCACAATTACTTTTATAGTCTACCTGAGGTCTGTCTATTATTACCTGGGCAACAGTATAATCAATATCAACACCGGGTCTTTCTGATTTTTTTATAATAGCTATCTTATTGTTTGAGGAGACGCATCCCCCCAGACCATCAATTTGTTTTGGGTCCGGGCTTCCCATTACTTTTAGGAATATTTCATCCCATTTTGACCTGTCTTCTGGTAAATCTCTCTCATGAAATACTGCTCCTTTGCTCGTTCCGCCTCTCATGAAGACCGTTGGTATTTTTTTCATTTTTTACTCCTCCTTTAAATTTATTTTGAAATTCAAAAATAATTTTCCAGATTATGAATATTTGAACTTTTACTCCTGATAATATATAAGCATGAATACAAGCTAAGTAAAAATACTGTTTTTCTATCGCTAAGAATAACTTTTTATTATAGTAGGGATATACAGTCATTAAAATTTTTGATTGGAATGTAAAATAAGAATGTATGGACAATAAAGAATCTGGAGCAATAAAGATAAAATCTAGGGAATAGTTCCATTCCTTTTTTTTATGATTAAGGATAAAAAAGTTGTATTTTTCAAAAGATGAAATATCACATATACTTGTAACACAGTAAGACAACAGATGATAACAAACTCTAAAAGCACATAAGGTTCGTTTTTGATACATTTTTTAAGAAGTTACAAAAGAAAATAGTGAATAAAAATATTTTTGCTGAAATAAATATGCATTAAATTTACAAAAAGTTATCCATTCCATTTGTTTATCTAAAATGATAGAAAAATTGTATTTTTCACAAGAGAAATTTTTCTATATACTTATACTAGAGTAGAATAAGTGTCAATTACGGATTTTAAGAGCACAAAGTGTTTTTTTTTAAAACAAAGTGGTAGAGGGTTCAACTGGAGTATAACTAAATTTGTAAAAGGAAGTGATATAGGTTATGAGAGAAATAGAAAATTCTATGGTGGAGACATTAATAAAACTCAGAGAAGAATTTGGTGCGAGTTGCCTGAAGATGTCTTTTGAAACAGAAAATCTTGGGATGTTTGAACTTTTAAAAGTGAAAGATATCGCCAACAGAGCCGGAGTTGACCTTCTTATGAAACTAGGTGGATGCGAAGCTCTTGCTGATATAGAGGTAGCTAAAAATATAGGGTCATCTATTGTACTAGGACCAATGATCGAATCAAGATTTGCACTGGAAAAATATCTTCAAATGTGTGAAAAAGTTTTCAAGGGATACGATGATGTCAAATTTCTTATTAATATAGAGACAATAGAGTCATGTAAAAATATTGAAGATATTTTGGCTGCGAGCAACGTAGATAAACTTGAAGGTATAGTAGTAGGTAGAACAGATCTTTGCAGGTCCCTTAATAATGGAGGAAAGGTAAATTCAGAAGAGGTACTTTCCATAGTGAAAGAACTTTTTGAAAAAACTAAAAAATATGGTGTTAGATGCATGTTAGGCGGAGGAATATCGCCAGAATCAATGGATTTCTTCGACGGTCTAGGAAACCTATTAGATGGATTTGAGACAAGAAAAGTAGTGTTTAAAGATGCAGAAAAACCAAAAAAAGACCTCAAAAAATGTTTGGACTTGGCGCTGGAAGCAGAACTTAATTGGTATGAGCTCAAGAAAAATTATTATAGTCAAAGATTCACTGAAGATGATAAGAAAATACAAGAGATGAAATTAGCTCTAAGGAAATAGAAAAATTTATCAAAAGAATTTATAAATTATTTAAATTCTAGAAAGGAGTTGAAAATGGGATTAACTATCGCCGAAAAAATAATAAAAAATCACCTGGTAGACGGAGATATGACAACAGGATCAGAAATAGGGATTATTTTTGATCATACACTGACACATGACGTAACAGGGACACTTGGTTATCTTGCTTTTGAAACAATGAATATACCAAAAGTAAAGGCGGAACTGTCTTTAAGCTATGTAGATCATAATCTGCTTCAGGCAGACTATAAAAACATGGATGATCATATGTTTTTAAAATCTACTGCGGAAAAATTTGGAGTGATACTTTCAAGGGCAGGAAATGGTATCTGTCATTCTATTCATTATCAAAGATTTGGGAAACCTGGAAAAACCTTAATAGGATCTGATTCTCATTCTACTACAGGAGGAGGGCTGGGAGTATTGTGTATAGGAGCGGGAGCTCTAGATGTTGCCATGTCAATGGCAGGAGAAGCATATTATCTTCAAATGCCAGAAATTGTAAAGGTTGAATTAAAAGGGAAACTTTCTCCTGGGGTTGCAGCAAAGGACATAATCCTTGAGCTTCTAAGAAGAATAGGGGTAAAAGGTGGACTTGGGAAAATCATGGAATATTCGGGAAAAGGGGTTAATTCACTTTCTGTACCAGAAAGAGCTACTATCACCAATATGGGAGCTGAAGTAGGAGCAACCACTTCTATTTTTCCAAGTGACGAAATTACAAAAGAATTCCTTGTTAAGCAAGGAAGAGAGAAAGATTTTGTAGAAATAAAGGCCGATGAAGATGCAGTTTATTCAGAAGTTATTACCATAGATTTAGATACTCTTATGCCTCTAGTAGCAATGCCAAGCATGCCGGATAATGTAGTTAAGGTATCTGAACTTGAGCAAGTTAAGGTCAACCAGGTTTTTATAGGAAGTTGTACAAATGGTTCTTATGCTGATATAGCCAAGGCAGCAAAAGTGCTAAAAGGGAAAAAAGTACATCCAGACGTGAGTCTTTCTGTAAGTGCAGGAACCAGGCAGACATTTCAGGAGCTTATGAGAGATGGGATAATTGCAGATCTTGTGACTTCTGGAGCGAGAATTATGGAGAATAGTTGTGGAGCCTGTACGGGTATTGGTCAGGCACCGAACACAGGAGGAGTTTCAGTAAGAACTTCTAACAGGAATTTTAAGGGAAGAAGTGGAACTATGGACGCAAAACTTTATCTTGTGAGTCCAGAGACAGCAGCGGCAACAGCAATTACAGGGTATGTGAGCCAAGTATTAGATGGTGAAAATGCACAAGTTCTAGAAAATATAGGAGAACCTGAAGTTTATCATATTGATGATACTATGTTTATATATCCTCCAGAGGACGGAAGTGGCGTTGAAATCTATAGGGGTCCTAACATTAAGCCGCTGCCTATCCCGGAAATATTAATAGGGAACTTAGAGGTCCCAGTAGTGGGGAAATTTGGAGACAATATAACAACAGATGATATCACTCCTGCAAGTGCTACTTTCTCTGCTCTCAGGTCCAACGTTCCTGAAATATCTAAGATAACATTTATGGGAAGAGACACCGACTTTGTGGAAAGAGCAAAGAAAATGGAAAGAAGCATTATAGTGGGTGGTGAAAACTACGGGCAGGGATCTTCGAGAGAACATGCAGCTGTAGCGCCGATGTATCTTGGTGTAAAAGCTGTAATAGCAAAGTCTATAGCCAGAATACATAAAGCTAATTTGATTAACTTTGGAGTGCTTCCTTTAGTCTTTAAAAACAAGGAAGATTATGACAAGATTGATAGAGAAGATATTTTATTTATAGAGAATATAGTGGACCAGATTAAGAGTAAGAAAGTTACTGTATTAAATAAAACAAAAGATATATCTTTTGAAGTTGAAATAGAAGTGACGGACAGAGAAGCTACAATTCTTGCTTCTGGAGGGAAATTAAATTTTGTAAAAAATAAAAATAAAAAAATATAAAAGGAGAGTGTCAAATGAAAATCAAATTAATCGAACCATTAGTTGTAAAAAGAGAGTATATCGAGAAACTTGCTAAAACACTAGAAAATATGGGGCATGAATTTGTATATTACGATACAAAAACAACAGATATCGAGGAGATGAAGGAAAGATCTAAAGATGCTGAAATCCTTATGATAGCTAATAATCCTCTTCCAAATGAAGTTATAGAGGCAGCAAAAGATCTAAAAATGATCTCAGTAGCATTTACAGGTTTTGACCATGTAGGAAGTCTGGCAAAAGAAAGAGGTATCACAGTTTGTAATGCAGCAGGATATGCTAACAACGCAGTTGCTGAGCTTGTAATTGGTTTGGCTCTTGACCTTATGAGAAACATATCTACATGTAATGATGTAATCAGAGACGGTGGAACAATAGCAGGACTTATCGGAAATGAAATAAAAGGAAAAACAGTAGGAATCGTTGGAACAGGAAGAATCGGAACTATGACAGCAGTTCTATTCAAGGCATTCGGATGTAAATTAATCGGTTATGATCCATATGAAAACCAGGCAGCAAAAGATCTTGGTTTAGAATATGTTGGGATAGATGATTTAATGTCAAAATCTGATATAGTGTCACTTCACCTTCCGGTAAATGATGCAACAAAAGGATTTATTTCAAGAGAAAAATTAGAGCTTATGAAGGAAACAGCACTTATGATCAACTGTGCGAGAGGAGGGGTAATGGACAATAATGCCCTGGCTGAACTTCTAAACGAAGGAAAAATTGCAGGAGCAGGACTTGATGTATTTGATATGGAACCTCCTATTCCTTCAGACTATCCAATATTATCGGCTAAAAACACTATTCTTACTCCGCATGTTGCTTTCGCATCAGATGAGTCTATGGAGACAAGAGCGGAGATCACATTTGACAATGTAGTCAAGTATGTGGAGGGAACTCCTGTAAACGTTGTAAAATTATAATTTCAACAAAATAGAAGGAGGTATAAAATGCAAGACTCAGCAGCATTAGAAGTGGGGAAAAAAGAAGGATTTAAAGTATTTGGAATGCCTGCACCACTATTCTTGTTTCCGTTGTCAGTAATATTATTTGCACATTTCACTGACTCTATACCAACAGGGATAGTCGGAGGATTTTGTTTCATGTATGTTTTTGGAATCATCTTCGGTGAAATCGGAGACAGACTTCCATTTTTCAAGGAATATATAGGTGGTGCTCCGGTATTGATATTCCTAATGGCAGCATACTTTGTTTATCAGGGATGGTTTACAGAAAGAGAGATCGAAACTGTAACCAATATTATGAAGAAGACTAAGTTTATCAATTTCTTTATAGTTGTTTTGATAACTGGTTCCATTCTTTCCGTGAATAGAAAACTCCTTATAAGATCTTTTGTAGGGTATGTTCCGGCAATATTAGCAGGTGTGGCTGGAGCATCTATTATGGGTATTTTGGGAGGATTCATCTTTGGAATCAGCCCTAAAGAGATAATGATGCTTTATGTATTACCTACAATGGGTGGAGGAAACGGATCAGGAGCTATCCCGATGTCTGAAATATATGAGGCAGCCACTGGAAATCCTAAAGATGCATACTACTCCTATGCAATTGCAATACTGACAATAGCCAATATCTGGGCTATCGTGGTAGCGGCACTTCTGAACAAGCTTGGGAAAAAGAAGCCTGCCTTAAGTGGTGAAGGTGAGCTTGTAAGAACCGGTAAAATAGAACTGGAAGAAGATGAAGAAGTGAAAGTCACTCACAGAGATATGTCAGGAGGACTAATAATAGGTCTGACAGCATACACTTTGGGATATGTTCTTTATAAAAAAGTCTATGGAGGCGTACACTATTATGCTTATATGGTAATAATCATAGCTGCTTTCAATGCTCTGAATCTTGTGCCGGCTGCTCTGAGACAGGGAGCAAAAAAATTACAAGGCTTTATATCCAAGCAGTTTTTATGGGTATTAATGGTCGGAGTAGGTGTAGCTTATACTGATCTTGGAGAAATAATGGCAGCTATCACACCAGGAAACGTTATAATAGCATTAATGATCGTAATAGGAGCTACTGTTGGGTCTGGATTTGTGGGACACTTAGTAGGGTTCCACGCTATCGAATCTTCTATAACTGCCGGACTTTGTATGGCAAATAGAGGAGGTTCTGGAGATATAGAGGTACTTGGAGCGTCTAAAAGAATGGAACTTATCTCTTATGCTCAAATCTCTTCTAGATTAGGAGGAGGAATAATTCTAATTATAGCAAGTATTTTATTCAAAATGCTCGCATAACAGCAAAATAGAATTATTTTTAATAAACAAAAGTGGTTAATATAAGGGGTTATTGGAAAAATCCAATAACCCACTTATTATATTTAAGAGCATTGGTTAATAAAATAAAAATAGTAAATATAACTCTATAAAATAGCTACACAAGGAGGGAAAAATGAATATATTGCTGATAAAAAGGTATAAATATGACTTGTGGAATTATTATATAGAAATATTTATAATTAAATTTATGAAGATAAATATAATAGCCATTTAAGGAGGAGATAACTTGGATAAATTGTTGATGAAAAAGTATGAAAATGCCATCTGGATAGGAAAGAGCCTTTTTGAAAGAGGAAGGGCGACAGGTTCCTCGGCCAATATGAGTTTTATCCATGAAGAAAAGATTTATATAACCGGAACCGGGACATGTTTTGGAAGACTGGCAGTAGAAGATTTTGCAGTAATTGATAGCAGAGGAAATCATGTAAGCGGAGCCAGACCCAGTAAGGAACTGCCGCTTCACCAAATACTGTACAAAAAAGATGAAGGCATAAAGGCAGTTTTACATACCCACAGCTTTTATTCTACAATTTGGTCATGTTTGGATCATGAAAATACAAACGATGTAATTCCAGAATATACCCCCTATTTAAAGATGAAGCTTGGTAAAGTAGGCCTTATTCCTTATGCCAAACCGGGAACAAGAGAATTGTTTGATTCTTTCAGAGAAAACATAGGAGAAAGCAATGGGTATCTTTTGAAAAATCACGGTGTAATACTTGGACATAAAGATCTAATGAGTTCTTTTTATACACTAGAAGAGTTAGAAGATAGTGCCCAGATAGCATGGGGACTGAGAAATGAAAATCAACCCAAAATATCTGAATTAAAGTAAAGAGTACCAATGAAAGGAGTTTATATGTTATTGGAGTTTTGTACAATTTTTGTTTTTCTTTATGTAGGGAACTTTATAAGTTCTTGTTTACCTGTTCCTATCCCGGGAACAGTAATTGGAATGTTATTACTATTTTTTAGCCTCCATCTTAAATTATTAAAGCTGGAATCAATTGAGAAAGCTGCCAGTATTCTCCTTATGAATATGGCTATTTTATTTATACCCCCAGGGGTAAGTCTTGTAAAATCTTTGAGACTTTTAGAGGGAAGCTGGATGAAAATAATATTGGTTATGATAGTTACGACTATAATAACTATAGCAGTTACAGGTATATTCATACAATGGTTTATAGGGAGATGTGAAAATGGAAAATCTATTAAATAATCCTTTATTCGGAGTAATTATAAGTCTGGGGGCTTTTGAAATAGGGAAATTTATATACAGCAAAACAAGGATGGCTATTTTTAACCCTCTGCTTATATCTGTAACTTTCATTATATTGGTCCTTTTAAAATTTGATATTCCTTTTGAATCTTACAGTCAGGGAGGTGATATAATAGTATTTTTCCTTGGTCCTGCCACAGTGGTATTGGCAGTTCCCCTCTACAAGCAATCTGAACTTTTTAAAAGTTATTTCGTTCCCATTATTTTAGGAATAATAGTGGGAGCTTTAGTCGCGATGATTTCTGTGGTGCTGATGGGAAAATTAATGGGTCTAAATATAACTTTACTTCGTTCATTTATGCCCAAATCTATAACAACTCCTATAGGTATAGAAGTGAGTAAAACATTGGGAGGAGAACCCTCTATCACTATAATGGGGATACTTATAACAGGGATAACAGGTTATATCGTAGCTCCTGCTGTATGTAAATTATTCAGGATAAAAAATTATATAGCAAGAGGAGTGAGTATAGGGGCTGCCAGCCATGCTATAGGAACAACCAAGGCAATTGAGATGGGGGAGATAACGGGAGCCATGAGCAGTCTGGCTATTGTTGTAACAGGTCTTGTAACTTTAATTTTAGCTCCTATATTAGCTGGGATAATTTTATAGAATAGTTCAGAATTATGATATAAATAGTAATTATAGTATAATTAAGTGAAGCATATACATTAGATGGCTAAAATAGAATTTAGGGGGAAATGATATGATGGATCGTGATTGGGAGCTTATTTCTGTTTTATATCAGGAAAAAAATATAACCAAAGCCTCGGCAAAACTATATATATCCCAGCCAGCAGTAACCAAACGTTTACAGATGATAGAGAGTAAGTTAGGTGTTCAGATAGTTGAAAGGGGGCGTAAAGGAGTTCATTTTACTCCTGAAGGAGAATATTTAGTAAAATGTGCCGAAGAGATGAGGGCTCGAATGAGAGAAATCATGTCCAATCTATCCTCTATGACCAAAGAAGTTAAAGGGGTCATAAAAATCGGTGCTTCTAATAATTTTGCTAGAAAAACTTTGCCTAAAATTTTATCTGAATATCAGGAGAGGTATCCAGATGTAAAATTTGAAATATCCACAGGATGGAGTTCAGAAATATTTAAACTGCTTTGTAACAAAGAAATTGAAGTGGCCTTTATAAGAGGAGAATATAAGTGGTCTCAGGGAGAAAAGTTGCTGTTTCAAGAAAAACTATTTGCTATAAATTCTGAAAAGATAAAAATAGAAGACCTGCCTAAATTTAAAAAGATAGAATATAATTGTGATATTAAACTGAAATCCATATTAGATAATTGGTGGAGAGAAAATTTTTCTGATCACTCATTGAAAGGACTTATGGTGGATAGATCTGATACCTGCAAAGAGATGGTAATGCAGGGATTAGGATTTGCTTTAGTCCCAAGCACTATTTTGAAAGAAAATGATAAATTATTTAAGCTTGAACTTTTGGACAAAAATGGAGAGTTTTTAAAAAGAAATACCAAGATGCTTTACTATGAAAATTTTAAAGAAACTAATTTGGGAAAAACTTTTTTAGAAATAGTAGATGCTATAGATTTTAAAAATTAAAAGAGAGTGTCTAAAAAATTATCTAAATAGCATTTAATTAATTAACTTCCAGTAGTAATGATTATTACTATAAGGAAGTTTTTTATTATGACAAAACGAGAGGAAAATCTGCAGAAAGAGAACAACTTGTAAATGCGATATTAGAGACTTGTGACATTAAAAAGAGCTGAAGATATTAAGGAGGCATTAAAAAATATTTTTGGAGCACGTCTAAAAATATGCTTGAAGCTGAAATGGATGAACCCTTAGGGTATGAAAAAGGTCATAAAACCCTTTTATAAGTTCAGAAAAATTGGGATATTTTATCGCCAAATACAAATTTTTACCAGATGTTAGAAAGGTTATTTGCACTACCAATGCCATTGAGAGCTTAAATAGCACGTACAAGCGCCTAAATTCCCAACGAAGCGTTTTTCCATCGGATCAAGCGCTTTTTAAGACTTTGTATCTGTCTACCAAGAAAGTAACTGAGAAGTGGAAAATGCCCTTAAGAAGTTGGGGAAAAGTTTATGGAGAATTATCCATCATGTACGATGGTAGGTTCCCAGAATAGAAAAAAAGCATGTCCTGCAGCCCATTTTTCATAAGCTTGCTTGACATGCTAACATTTAAAAGTTATATTCAAGGTAGAAGTAATATTGAATATATTGTTCAATTTAAAATTTCCACAGAAAGAAATTATCCTATTTACAGAGATTATTTCACAGTCTCAATAAAATGTGTAATTTTAGTTGGCTAAACTTAAAGAATCATACTAATAAGTTAGGGAATGTCTCAAATTATACGTATTCTTCTAAATGATGAGAAATTTTTTATACTTCTGCTTAAGCTTATCTATGTCTAACTGAATATACCTCCTTGTAGTAAGGAGGGTACTGTGTCTTATGATCCTTTAATGGTTAAATACATCTCCTACTTTTATTGATTTTTTATGAAAAAAATAAAGTGTAACCTGCACGGATCATCATTATCGACTCTTTCTTTATGAGGTTTCATTTTGACAATAAAAAAACAGAAACCACATAGAAAAAGCTTTAAAAATGCAAAAATTTAAATATAAAACCCTTGAAAAGAAAAGGATAGAGAATAGGTTGAAAAATAAAAATCTATGGTAAAATAGAGATCGCCGGTTCTACTCCGGAAGGTGGCACCACTGAAAATAACACTTAGAGCAGGATTTCGGTTCTGTTTTTTTTATACAATCAAAAAGGTGATCCAATTGGATCACCTATAAATGATTAAGAATATAATTTATTTATAATTTGGGAAACCTTCTTTATTATGATTTTTGACTTTTCAACAACTTTATTTCTTCCGTGATCATAGGAACTATTTTTGACACATCTCCTACAATTCCTAAATCTGAAATATTAAATATAGGAGCTCCCTTATCCTTATTTATAGCTATTATATACTCTGATTCTTCCATTCCAGCCACGTGTTGTATTGCTCCTGAAATTCCTAATGCAAAATAAATATCAGGCCTTACCGTTTTACCTGTTTGTCCAACCTGTCTGTCGTGATCTATCCAACCTGAATCTATAATTGCTCTCGATGCAGAGACAGTTCCCCCTATCTCTTCTGCAAGTCCCTCTAGTTTTTTGAAGTTATCGGCACTTCCGACTCCTCTTCCTCCAGAAATTAGGACATTGGCTTCTGTAATATCTATTTTCTCTTTTTCTTCTTTTATTATTTCAATTATTTTTACCTTCATTTTTGACTTATCAAATTCCACATCAAATTTTTCAACTTCACCTGTTCTAGCCTCATCTTTTGAGAATTTTTGCATTACTCCAGGTCTTACTGTTGACATCTGTGGTCTATGATCAGGGCAGATTATTGTAGCCATTAAATTTCCGCCAAAAGCAGGTCTTGTCATGAGAAGTTCTCTCTCTTCTGAAATCTCAAGTTTAGTACAGTCAGCAGTAAGTCCAGTAACAACTCTTGCAGAGACTCTAGGACCAAGGTCCCTTCCTATAGTTGTAGCTCCTACTAATACTATTTCAGATTTTTTATCTTTTATAACTGATGAAAAAGCCTGCGCGTAAGCTTCTGTATCATAAAACTTAAGCTCTTCTTCGTCTACTACGACAACTTTGTCAGCTCCATATGAAATTAGTTCTTTAGATAAATGTTCCACTTGATATCCAAGCAGAATCGCCGTAACTTCTTCGTTTATTTCAGAAGCAAGCTCTTTTGCTTTTCCTAGAAGTTCGAGTCCTACATTCTGAATCTCGCCTTCTCTTTGCTCTGCAAATACTAAGATTCCTCTATAATCATCTAAATTCATCTTATTTTTCTCCTTTTTTAATTTTTATTTAATTTAGATAACAAAGCTCTCTTTAAGTTTTTCTACGATCAACTTTGCTGCCTCTTTAGATTCTAATTCATAAACCTTCCCAGCTTGTTTGGCTCCTTTTGTAAATGACTTTCTTACCTTTGTAGGAGAACCTTTTAGTCCAAGTTTTTCAAGGTCTACAGTGATATTCGTAGTATCCCACACCTCTACATCTGTGTCATAGGCTTCAACGATACCTTTTACAGACATATATCTAGGCTTATTTGCCTCAGTCAATACTGTAACAAGGCAAGGCATTTTTAACTTGAAGAAGATAATATCCATCTTCTACAGCCCTTTTTATTGTTAAGGTCTTGTCTTCATCACACTCTATATCTTTTACATAGGATACCTGTGGCATTCCAAGATGTTCTGCAATTTGTGGACCAACCTGAGCAGTATCTCCGTCTATAGCCTGTCTTCCGGCTATGATCATATCATAGTCAAGTTCTTTTATTGCAGCGGCAAGGGCATTAGAAGTAGCTAAAGTATCTGCTCCTGCAAACTTTCTATCTGTAAGTAAGATTGCTCTGTCTGCACCCATTGCCAGAGTTTCTCTCAAGGCTTCTTGCGCTTGAGGTGGTCCCATTGTAATTGCAGTAACATGAGCTCCAAATTTATCTTTAAGTTTTAAAGCCTCTTCTAGTCCGGCTTTATCATCAGGATTAATAATACTAGGTACTCCATCTCTTATTAGTGTTCCAGTTACAGGGTCTAATCTGATCTCTGTAGTATCAGGCACCTGTTTTACACAAACTACTATTTTCATCATTATCTCCTTTTTTTAACATAATTCAAAAATTTTGTTATTTATTTTATTTAAGAAGTCCGGCTGAAATTACCATCTTTTGTACTTCAGATGTTCCCTCGTATATTTCAGTGATTTTTGCATCTCTCATCATTCTTTCTACAGGATATTCTCTGGTATATCCATATCCTCCGTGGAGTTGTACAGCTTTAGTTGTCACTTCCATAGCTGTTTCTGCAGCCAACAACTTGGCCATAGCTGCATCTTGTGAATATGGCTTTTTGCTTGATTTTTTACATGCTGCACTATACACTAGCATTCTTGCTGCTTCAGTTTTTGTATGCATATCTGCAAGTTGAAATTGTGTATTTTGGAATGCTGCTATACTTCTTCCAAATTGTTTTCTTTCTTTTACGTAATTGATACTTTCATCTAGAGCTCCCTGGGAAATTCCAAGCGCCTGAGATGCAATACCGATTCTTCCACCATCAAGGGTCATCATCGCTATTTTAAATCCTTTTCCTATAGCTCCCAATAAGTTTTCCTTTGGAACTCTGCAATCTTCCATAATTAATTCACAAGTTGCAGAACCTTTTATTCCCAGTTTTTTCTCTTTTTTACCTACGCTAAATCCTGGGGTATCTGCCTCTAAAATAAATGCTGTTATTCCTTTTAAACCTTTTGATTTATCTGTCATGGCAAATATTATATATACATGGGCATATCCTGCATTTGTTATAAATATTTTAGAACCATTTAATACCCACTCATTGGTTTTTTCATCAAAATGAGCTGTTGTCTGTTGACCTGCTGCATCAGTTCCTGCATTTGGTTCAGTAAGACCAAAGGCTCCTAACCATTCTCCTGTCGTCATCTTAGGTAAATATTTTTTCTTTTGAGCATCTGTTCCAAACTCTAAAATTGGAGCCATACCAAGGGAAGTATGAGCCGACACAATTACTCCAGTAGTTGCACAAGCTTTTGAAAGTTCCTCTACTGCCATTGCATACATAAGGTTATCACCACCGGCACCTCCATATTCTTTTGGTACAGGTATTCCCATAAGTCCTATCTCATTCATTTTTTTTACAGTTTCAATTGGAAATCTCTCTTCTTCATCTATCTCAGCAGCTATTGGCTTTACTTCGTTTTCAACAAATTCTCTGATCATTTGTCTAAAAAGCACATGCGTCTTAGGTAACTCGAAATTCATATTTTTCACTCCTCATAATCAAGTTGTTTTTTAATTGAAATATATTATTTTTTCATTATTCTGGCTGTTCCGTCTATTACTACTTTTCCATCTTGATTAGTACATGTTGTTTTCAATAATATTTGATTTTTCTCATCGATAAGCTCTATAATTTCAGCTTCAGCAGTAATTGTATCCCCCATATAAACAGGTGCTTTAAATTTTAATTCCTGCCCCATATAAATACTTCCTTCTCCAGGAAGCTTTGTCCCAAGGACTGCTGATATGAGACCTGCAGTTAGCATCCCGTGTGCAATTCTTTTTTTAAACATTGTATTTTTAGCGTATTCCTCATTTAGATGTGCAGGATTTGTATCTAAACTTATTCCAGAATAAAGAATTACATCTGTTTCAGTTATAGTTTTAGTTACACTGCTTTTCATTCCAAGATTTAGTTCTGAATATTTCATAATTGATCTCCTTTTAAATATTATTTAAAGTCTCATTCCACCATTGACACTTAACACATGCCCTGTTACATAACTTGAATCATCACTGGCAAGGAAAAGTGCCGCTTTAGCAATCTCCTCAGGTTGACCTAATCTTCCAAGCATAGTAAGTTTAGCAAAATCATCTAAAAGAGGCTGAGGAACAGTTTTTAATATATCCGTCATAACGTATCCCGGTGCTATTGCATTGGCTCTTACTGCGGCTCCCTTTCTAGCAAATTCCTTTGCCCATGTTTTAGCAAGTCCTATTACTCCAGCCTTTGTTGCAGAATAATTTGCCTGACCTATATTTCCATATTCTCCAACTACAGAGGAGATATTTATAATTGATCCATTTCCTTGTTTCATCATGTATGGTCCTACATGTTTTGTTAGATTAAAGACACCTTTAAGATTGACATCTATTACAATGTCCCACATATCATCTGTTATTTTATGTGTAAGGGCATCTCTCGTTATTCCGGCATTGTTTACCAATACGTCAATTTTTCCATATTTTTCAGAAGCATACTTAAATAATTCTTCACACTGAGTAGGATTAGCTACATTTAGCTTATACCCTTCCACGTTTTCCAATGAATAATCAAGATCAGACATATCAGCGGCTATTACTTTTGCTCCTTCACTTGCAAACAACTTAGCCATCTCAAAACCAATACCTTTTGCCCCACCAGTAACTATACAGACTTTGTCTTCTAATCTCATCGTATCTCTCCTTTTTTATATTGATATTTTATTTTTAAAAACTCATAGTTTTTAAATCGATAATTAAATATGAAACATTTATTTCCCTTAAATATGTTTATCACTGCAACAAGTGAATTCATTCACAGTGTATTATAAAATTTTTATTTTGTATAGTCTTATAACCTTTAAAGACTAGATGTTATTTTGTTTGCTAAAGCTTATATTGGGAATTTTATTCACTTAATTTATTTATAAAATTAAAATAATTTATATGATTCTAAAGATTTATAACAAGGACTGAAGATATAAAATCTAAGTCCTTGTTATAAGAAGATTTTTTTAATTTTTAAGGCGAATATCACCAAATATACTATACTCTTTTTATTATTAGAGCAGTTCCCATTCCTCCCCCTATACACAGAGAGGCTAGTCCTACATTTACATTTCTTTTTATCATCTCATGAATAAGAGTAGTTGTAATTCTATTCCCAGATGCTCCTACTGGATGCCCTAGTGCTATGGCTCCACCGTTAACATTTGTTTTTTCCGAGAACCATTCAAGTGAAACACCGTGCTGTTCTGACAGTTCAGTCATTACTCCTAAAGACTGGGCTGCAAATGCTTCATTTAGTTCTAAAAGTTCGATATCTTCAAGCTTCATTTCTAATTTACTAAGTGCATTGTTTATAGCAGGAACAGGTCCCATTCCCATTATAGCTGGGTCTACTCCTCCTTGACCAGTAGATATAATCTCAGCAATTGGTTTCAGATTATATTTTTCCACCGCTTCTTCTGAAGCAAGAAGTAACATACTTGCACCATCATTTAGACCTGATGCATTACCTGCAGTTACACTACCGTCTTTTTTAAAGGCCGGTCTTAATTTCGCAAGAATTTCTGGAGTTGTTTTTCTATTTGGATGTTCATCCTGATCTACAATAACTGTTCCCTTTCTTGTTTTAACTTCTACAGGAACAATCTCGTCTTTAAATTTTCCAGCATCTACTGCTGCAATTGCTCTCTTTTGAGATTCCATTGCAAATTTATCTTGAGCTTCTCTTGTAAGGTTATATTTCTCAACAATATTTTCAGCTGTTATTCCCATATGATAGTCATTAAAAGAATCTGTAAGGGCGTCTTTTATCATGTGATCGATCATTTTTATATCCGCCATTTTGTGACCGCCTCTTACTGCTGCAGGAAGTACAAAACCTGCCTTAGACATAGACTCAGTTCCACCTGCGATTATAAGATTGGCTTCCCCTGATTTTATATTGCTATAAGCTGAGATTACAGATTTCATTCCGCTTCCACAGATAATGTTTAGTGAATAAGCCGGAACTTCATAAGGAACTCCTCCTGCTACTGCAGCCTGTCTTCCTATCCCTTGTCCATGACCTGCAGGCAGGACATTTCCAATTACAATTTCGTCAAGATTCTTAGGATCAATACCAGTTTCTTCAACAATATTTCTAATTACTGCCCCTCCAAGTTCAGCTGGCGAGACGCTACTTAATCCACCTAAAAAGGTTCCCACAGGTGTTCTTTTTGCACTTATTACATATACTTTTCCCATATTTATAATCCCCTTTTATATAATTTTTATTTAGAAAGAAAATTTAATATCATACTTAAAACTTAGTTATTAAAAATTCATTGTTTTTAAATCACTATTTACTATAAGTTTTGCCTCTGTTAGGTCTTGAATTTCTTTCACTGTAGTACCTGGAGCAATTTCCTTTAGAAGCAGTCCTTCAGAAGTTACTTCCATTACTCCTAATTCTGTAATGATCATATTTACCTGTTTTACAGCTGTAAAAGGTAGGGTGCATTTCGTTAAAATTTTTGCTTTTCCTCTGGCTGTATGAGTCATTGCGATGATTACTTTTTTTGCCCCAACGACTAGATCCATTGCTCCCCCCATTCCAGGTACTTTTTTACCAGGAATGATCCAGTTTGCAAGGTTTCCCTCTTCGTCTACTTGAAGTGATCCCAAAACTGTCACATCTACATGTCCTCCACGAATAATACCAAAGGAGGTGGCACTGTCAAATGTTGCTCCGTGTTCAAATATTGTTACCGGCTCTCCTCCGGCATTGGTGAGGTCTAAATCGATATTAGATTCATCAGGCTCTGGTCCTAGACCTATAAGTCCATTTTCAGACTGAAATATAACTTCAACACCATCTTCTATATAGTTCCCCACAAGTGTAGGTAGCCCTATACCCAAGTTTACTACATCTCCCGAAGAAAGTTCCTGTGCAACTCTTTTAGCAATTCTTCCTTTTACATCTAGACTCATTATTATTCTCCTTCCTTCACAATATAATCAACAAAGAGGTGTGGTGTCATAACATTATCAACATGAATTGTTCCAGGTTCCACAATTTCTTTAGCTCCTACCATAACTAACTCTGCAGCAGTAGCCATAACCTTGTTAAAATTTTGAGTCGTATATCTATATACAATATTTCCTTTTTTGTCTACAATAGATCCCCCTATAAGAGCCACATCTGCTTTCAGTGCCTCTTCAAGAAGATATTTTTCTCCCTGAATTTCCAGAATCTTTTTCCCTTCTTCTACAATAGTACCTAAACCAGTGGGAGTGAGAACTCCTCCGAGACCTGCTCCGCCAGATCTGATCTGTTCCACAAGTGTTCCCTGAGGGACTAATACCACTTCCATTTTTCCTTCGTTCATAAGTTCTCCGGCCATTGGATTAAGTCCAATATGAGATGCAATAAGTTTTTTTACCTGCCCGTTAGAGATTAGTTTTCCAACTCCCTTATCTGGATAACCAGCATCATTACAGATAATAGTCAAATCTTTTACGCCACATTCAACTATAGCATCAATCAGATTTTCCGGTGTTCCTTGTACCATAAATCCACCAACCATTATACTCATACCGTCTTTTATATGACTTATGGCCTCTTTAGCTAAAACTACTTTTGACATTTTTTCTCCTTTCTGTTTCTCTTTATAGTTTTTTGATTAAATATTGTCTCTTGTGCAAGTGCTTGCTTGCACAAGAGGTAAAAAAAATAAATCCAAAAATTCAATATGAACATTTTTTCACTTTGCAAGTATATACTTGCAAGAAGGCTAAAAAAATATCTCTTAGAAAAAACTTTGATTTGATAATAAAGTATATTACAACATTTTATTTTCTGTCAAGTATATAAAATGTTTTTTTTCATTTTTTTAAATCAAATAATTTGTTTACTTTTGATTGTCTCGAAAAATAATTTTATTAAAATTGTGAAAAATATACTTTGAATAAAATCATTCAGTATGATACTTAAAATTTAAAGTAATTCCCAATAAGTTTTGAAATAATAAAAGACTAAAATATTAAAGTGATTCATATATAAGAGATTAGTATATATAAATTATTTGTAAAAAATTAAGCAACGTACATTTTAATAATTTTTTTAACCTCTTCCTCAAGAATATCTTTTATATTTAGATTTTCTAGTATTTCTTTGTTGAATATTCTAAAGGTAAATATTCCCATTACAATTGAAATAATTGAAACTGCAACTATCTCAGGATTACCAGTAAATTTTCCTTTTTCTTTTTTTTCTGTGAGATAATCTCTAAAATAATTTTTATATTTAAGTGAATTGGTAAATTTACTGGATTCTTCATCTATCTGCTTTATCTGAAGTTTGTAAAAAAGCTGGTTATTAAGTAAAAAATTATAAAAATCTTCTGCAAAAATTAGTAAATCATTTTCGATAGTCCCAGTAAGATCATTTTTAAGTTTATTTATTATATTTCCTTCAACTGAAAAGTTTGTTATAACCTCTTGAAAGAGTTTACTCTTACTTTCAAATTTTCTGAAAATCGTGACTTCATTCACTCCGGATTCCGAAGCTATTCTTTTGGTAGTGACCCCTGAATAACCGTATTTTGAAAAAAGTTCCAAAGAAGTTTTTAAAATTTTATCTTCTATTGTCAACTGACTTACCACCCTTCTATCATTTTAAAAATTTAATTTAAACTATTATACTCTAAAAATAGCTCTGTGACAAAGGATATTATATTTTTAAATATTGATAGTGATTTTTTTAATTTATTTTTTGTAAATATAAAAAAAATATGGTATAACTTATCAAGTAAAATAATTCACCTGTTTATGGATTTGATTGTACGGCCGAGTAACAAAAAAAATGTTTCATTTCAGTACTGTTTTATTTTTTTACATTCATTGCAAGCAAATACTTGCTTGCTAAAAATAGTCGGACATTTCATAAACACAGACTTATTTAAATTAAAATTAGAGAAAGCATAAGGGGGTTAACAATGAAAAAAATATTTAACAAAATGACAAAATTTTCTGTGGGAATAATGCAAAAATATCTTCCTGATCCATTTATATTTGCTATAATTTTGACCTTTATAGTATTTGTTATGGCATTATTTGTGACTCAGTCTTCACCTTTAGCAATTATCGAGGCGTGGAGTAAGGGACTTTGGAGTTTATTGTCTTTTTCAATGCAGATGGCACTGGTACTTGTGACAGGAACTATTTTAGCAACTGCGCCTGCTTTTAAAAAAATATTAGGTAAAATAGCTTCTATTCCAAAAAATAAGATTCAAGCTATAGTTGTTGTAAATTTCATTTCTTTGATAGCTTGCTTTATAAACTGGGGGTTTGGTTTAGTAATAGGAGCAATTCTTGCAAAAGAAGTTGCTAAAAAAGTAAAGACTGTGGATTATCCATTATTGATAGCTGCTGCCTATTCTGGTTTTGTAGTTTGGCATGCTGGACTGTCTGGTTCTATTCCACTAAAATTAGCTTCAGGTGGGAACCTTCTTGCTCAAACTGGAGGAGCCCTTTCAGAGGCTGTTCCTACAAATATGACAATATTTTCAACAATGAATATAGTCATATTTGCAATAATATTATTTACAGTACCTTTTCTGTTGGGTTCAATGAATCCAAGTGAAAAAGATACTAAATTAGTTTCATTAGATCTTTTGAATGATGAACAGCCCAAAGCAAAACTTGATATAAAGACAATTACACCTGCCCAAAAGTTAGAAAGCTCAGTTGCGATAAACTATATGCTAGGAGCTATGGGTTATGTATATATATTCTCATATTTTATAAAAAATGGATTCAGTCTTAACTTAAATATAGTTAATTATATATTTTTGTTTACAGCTATTATCTTACACGGGACACCTATAAATGTTGTTAATGCTGTAAATTCTGCTGCTAAGAGTACAGGAGGAATAATCCTTCAATTTCCTTTTTACGGAGGTATAATGGGGATTATGACCTTCGTAGGACCAAATGGGACTTCCATAGCTGCTGCTATGTCAAACTTCTTTGTGAATATATCAACCCAGACTACTTTCCCTGTATTTACATTTTTTAGTGCTGGTTTAGTTAACTTCTTTGTCCCAAGTGGAGGAGGACAATGGGCTGTTCAGGCACCGATAATGATGCCTGCAGGTGCACAATTAGGTGTAAGTGCAGCTAAAACTGGTATGGCAATAGCTTGGGGAGATGCTTGGACAAACATGATCCAGCCATTCTGGGCGTTACCTGCATTAGGTATAGCAGGTTTAGGAGCAAAAGATATTATGGGATATTGTTTGATGGTTCTATTCTATACCGGAGTAGTAATATCTTTAGGTCTTGCATTTTTATAATATTTTTAAAAGCAAGTTTAATTCTAAAATTGTGTAGATATCAAAGCTATTAGACTACCTAAGATCTATTCTTTTTTATTCAATAAATAAACAGGCTTTCAGAAATAAATTTTCCGAAAGCCTGTTTATTGTTTAGTTTACAATTATGCAAAATTTTGGTTTTAGTCTCTTTTTAAAGTCTATCTTATTCCTTCCTTAGATAGATAAACTCAAATCTTAGCCTGGTCCTATTTACCTAGGAATAGCGTTCTAAAATTCTTTTAGGCTATCTACAGAGGCAGCTAGTATATTATTTTACTCTTTTAAAGTAAACATATTACATTAAGTAAAATGAAGAGATATACATTATCAAGAGGTCTGAGATATCTAACCGATACTTTCAAATTTTTTTACTTCTCTAACAAAATTTCTAGCAGGTTCTTTTTATGATATGGTAATAAAAAACCCCCTCTTAATTACATCGATACCCTGGTATCATTTAATAATTAAGAGAGGGACTCAAGAGAGAAAAAATATTTACAATAGTATTATTTTTATCCCCAACCTAGTAGTTTGTATTTTTCTTCAATAACTTTACGCATTTCTTCCATTGGCCTTTGAACGAGCTCAATTCTGTCAAAGGTATTTGGGTTGTCTTTAAGGAAATCTCTCAATGTGTTTCCAAATGCCATTCTAACAGCGGTTCCTATATTCATTTTTCCGATACCGTAATAACGCATTTTAATAAGTTGTTCGTCTGATATTCCAGTTGATCCGTGTATAACCAATGGAACTGAATTTAGATTTTTAATTTCTGAGAGTCTTTCAAAATCAATAATACCATTTTTCTCTTCCATTCTATGGACGTTTCCTACAGCTACAGCAACACAATCTACATCTGCTTCTTCATACATTTTTAAAACCTCTTTAGGTTCTGTCAATTTTTCATCAACTTTTATGTCAGGGTTGCTATATGCAACACATCCAACCTCAACCTCAAAAGAAACATTGCATGCTCTACAAAATTCACTGATCTCTTTAGATATTTTTATATTATCTTCTAAAGGTAAGCTAGAGCCATCGTACATTACAGAAGAATAATTAGCTTGGATAGCGGCTACAATTTCGGATTTTGTTTTACCGTGATCTAAGTGAATACATATAGGCGCTGAAGATTCATGAGCCATTTTTCCATATAAAGCTCCATAATATTTAACATCCATAAAATTTGCAGCATCCCTGTTTGTCATTAAAATCACCGGAGCATTTAAGGATTCGGCAACTTCAATTACCATTTTAGCATCTTCATAACCAAAGACATTAAAACCAGGAATGATGCGATTTTCATCAATGGCTTTTTTCATAATATCATTAAGATTGACTAGCATTTAATGCCTCCTTTTTATAATTTATTATAAAATGGTTTATTTCTTCTTCGGTAGGCATAGCTTCAGAACAACTGTTTTCTTGAACTACAATAGCAGCAGCTCCAGCACCATACTGCATGGCTTCCTCTATACTCTTACCCTTAATCATGCTACTGATAACGCCACCAGCATATGAGTCTCCTGCTCCTTGTGTCTTCAGAGGCTTAACTGGGAATACTTCTCCTAGTTTTTTATCGCCATTTTTCAAATATGCTGTAGATCCGTCGCTTCCTCTTTTTACGATCACCAATTTTGATGAATTATTTAACCAATATTTGGCAGTCTCATCATCATCTTTATTCCCTGGAAGGTCGACTCCTTCTAAGACATCAAATTCCTCTCTAGTTCCTATTATAACATCGCACTTTTCAGCAGCTAGACTGCAGTATAATGATGTTTCATCTAGAGAATTCCATGTGTAGGGTCTGTAATCAACATCAAAGAATACGATTGTCTTATGTTTCTTGGCGTATTTTAGTGCTAATAATACAGCTTCTCGAGATGGTGATGCAGCCAATGCAGTTCCAGAAACTACGATGGCTTTAGAATTTTTAATATATTCTTCTGAAATATCATCCATTTCAAGTTTTAAATCCACAGCATCTGAACGATACATGATAATATTACTTTCTTTAGGGCTCTTAATCTCAACAAATGCTAATCCAGTTTTATGATTATTTTTATCGATAATTAAGCCCTCTGTGTCAATATCCTTAGATTTAAAATAATTAGCAATATACTTTCCAAAGGAATCGTCTGCAATTTTACCTATGAAACCAGTATTCATTCCATATTTTGATGTTGCCACCGCTATATTAGCTGGTGATCCACCTACTGTTCTAGTGAAACTCTCAGTTTCTTCCAGTGGTCTGTTAAACTCATTTGGGTTAAGGTCTACTCCTATTCTGCCGATTGCAATTATATCTAATTTTCTATCTTTTTGAAATATAATTTCACTCATAATATCTCTCCTAATAAATTTTATTTTGTAATGATTATAATTTAATACCAGAACAACTTTTTAAGCAGCTTTTTTATTTCTACTCGCGTCTAAAACTACAGCTCCTACAATGATTAAACCTTTAATAATCTGCTGCCAGTATGGAGATACTCCTAATAACATTAAGCCATTATTCAAAACACCTATTATTAATGCTCCGATAATAGTTCCGGAAATAAATCCAGATCCACCACTCAAGCTTGTTCCTCCTATAACTGCTGATGCGATGGCATCTAACTCGTATGAGAGCCCTGAGGTAGGATTTCCAGAACTAACACGTGCAGTAAGTATTAATCCACCTATTGCTGACATAAGCCCCGCATAAGTGTATAATATAACCTTAACTTTCTTAACATTTAATCCACAAATTAATGCAGCCTTTTCGTTTCCACCTATCGCATAGATGGTTTTACCAAATTTAGTTTTTCTGAGTATTATATGAGAAATTAGTCCCATCAGTAAGAAGATTAAAACCGATACTGGTAGCCATCCGATTTTTCCGGCTCCAATGTAGAGAAAACTTGGATTTATATGTCCGATAGGCTTTCCTCCGGAATATAACAACGCCGCTCCTCTAGCTATTGTCATCATTCCCAATGTTACAATAAATGGAGGGATTCCAGTTTTAGCAATGACTACTCCATTCACCGCTCCGCATAGAGCTCCCGCAAATAATCCTGCTAATATTGCGATAAATACATTTCCACCCATAGTTGCAAAACTAGCACTAACTACACCGACCAGAGCGACCACTGATCCTGATGACAGATCGATACCTTCTGTAATTATAATTAAGGTGACTCCATAGGCTAATGTTCCAATTACTGCAACCTGTTTGAAAATGTTTATAATATTTGCAGATTTTAAAAATACTGGTTTAATTGAACTGACTCCTATGACCATCAAAAGTAAAATTAACACCATTCCATATCGTTTTGAATAATCATTTAGTTTTTCTTTTGAAAAAAATCCCTCTTTAGATTTAGGTAATTCTAAGGTTTTTTCACTCATCTGATTCCTCCTACAAATTTTGTTTATAGAACTTTAATTAGTTATTGCGAAAACATTTCATATCCAAAGGATTTATTTGATGCAATAAATCCTTTAGATTATTTAATATTACTTAACAGCTAACGCCATTATATTTTCTTGTGTGGCTTCTTCTCTGTTTAATTCACCTGTTATTTTTCCCTCGTGCATGACTAAAACTCTATCACTCATTCCTAATATTTCAGGTAATTCTGAAGATACCATTATTATAGCCTTTCCTTGAGATGCCAATTCACACATAAGTGCATGTATTTCAGATTTTGCTCCTACATCGATTCCCCTGGTGGGTTCGTCTATTATCAGAATATCTGGATCCATAAGCAGCCAACGTCCTATCAATACCTTTTGTTGGTTTCCACCACTTAGATTACAAACTAACTGATCAATACTAGGTGTTTTTATTCTAAGCTTTTTTCTTTGTAACTCACAATTTACTCTGATTTTTTTTTCGTTTAAAAGTCCGGCACTTGTCTTATAGCTGTTGTCATCTGGCATAATTGTGTTGTCTGCTACAGAAAGGGGAAGGAACAGACCTGTTCCCTTCCTGTCTTCAGTTAACAATCCTATCCCCAGGTCCATAGCGTCTCTGGGCGATTTAATATTAACTTTTTCACCCTTGATGTATACCTCTCCAGACACCGATTCTCTTATTCCAAAAATAGTTTCCATGACTTCAGATCGCCCTGCACCCATCAAACCTGCAAATCCTATAATTTCCCCGGATTTTATGGAAAAATTAATATTTTTAAATAAAGTTTTATGCGTTAAATCTTTAACTTCTAACAAGGTTTCCCCAAATTCTTCCACATCTACTTTTGGAAACACATTATTGACTTCACGACCTACAAGCATCTTAATTATTTCCTGTTCGGTTAGTTCATCAGAAAGACCGGTACCAATATATTTTCCATCTCTAAAGGTGGTACATTCATCTGTAATTTGGAAAACCTCATCCATTTTATGGGTTATATATATGATTGCTACACCTTTAGCTTTAAGCTTTCTTATCATTTCAAATAACTGAGCTACTTCTTTTTCCGTAATAGCTGAAGTAGATTCATCCATTATAATCAGATCAGCATTATAGGATATTGCTTTTGCAATCTCGACTAATTGAGTATAAGCTGTTGATAATTCACGCATCTTTTTATAAGGACTCAGTTTGATGTGCAATCCATCGAGGAGCTCCTGAGTCATTTGATATAATTTTTTTTCATCAACTATTCCAAATTTAGAAGGTTCTCTTCCTAAAAATATATTTTCCGCTACTGTCATCTCTGGAATCGGACTTAATTCCTGATGTATCATCGCAATTCCTGCATCTAATGAATCTTTGGTATTTTTAAAATCAACTTTTTCACCTTTAAAGTATATCTCTCCACTATCAGGCCTGTAAATACCGTTTATTATTTTCATTAGAGTTGACTTTCCGGCTCCATTTTCACCCATAAGACCGTGAACTGTTCCCTTTCTCACTTTCAAATGTACTCCGTCAAGAGCTTTGACTCCTGGAAAGGTTTTAGTTACATTTTTCATCTCAAGAAGAAATTCTGAACTCATATTTACATCTCCTTTTATTCCCAAATTGCTATATATTTATCTACGTTTTCTGAAGTTACTGGCTCGAATGGTACTTCTACAAACTGCTCTACCTCTTCACCTTTCAATTTTTTTAGTGCAGCATCAACAGATATTTCAGCTGTACGGAAAGGGCTATAGAATAAAGAGATATCCATCAATCCATTTTTTACATATTCTAATGCATCAATAGTTCCGTCGATAGCTGCAACAGGCATATCTTTGATTCCTGCTCCCTCAAGGGCTCTGATTGCACCTATAGCCATCTCATCATTGTTAGCTACTATCGCATCTAATTTGACTCCAGATTGTAGCCAATTTTCTGCGATTTCCATACCTTTAGCTCTGTCCCATAGACCAACTTCTTCTAGCACAATGCTTAAACCTTCATATTTATCTATTACTTCTTTGTTTCCTTCTGTTCTAAGGATTGTGTCGTCCTGACCCAAAGTTCCTAACATTAATCCTATGTTACCTTCGTTTCCTAGTAAATTAGCCATATATTCCATCTGCATGATACCACCGGATTTTGCATCTGAACCGACAAATACTTCTGCATCTTTATAGTTTCTATTTACCCCGATCAAAGGAATTCCAGCATCCTTACAAGCATTAATAATTGGTTCCGGAGCTGTAGGGTCTACCATAACTATGAGTATTGCATCAACCCCTTGGACAATTAGGTTCTCTACGTTGGCTAGCTGGATAGCCGAGTCACTTTTAGCATCTGTAAAAATTGTTTCCACTCCAAGTTCCTCGGCATAAGTTTTAGTTCTTTCATTAAGGTAAGTCATCCATTTTTGAGAATATTCGTTTGATGCTATACCTAAAACAATTTTCTTAGATCCGGAAGCTTCTTCTTTCTTTCCACACCCTATTAATGAACCCATAATTACAGTTACCAATAAAACTAATGATATTACTTTTTTCATTTAATTCCTCCTTAAGTTATGTTATGTTCTAATTTTTTTTAAATAAAGCCTTGCTAAGTTCCGTTTAGTTATTTTTTGTTCTGATCACCTCCGATTTTTTCATGATTTTTTTATCATTACTAGAGTCTAGTTTCAAAAAAAAGTTTTGTCAAGTATAAATTTGAGATAATTTATGTTCTGTTATAGTAGTTTTTGATCTTAAAAAAATACTTTTATTTATTTTGAGTTCTTCTATTGACAAGTTGGGTAACTGGTTGTAATATGATTAAAAAGTTAGATTAAGAACCAAAACGAACTTTTGAAACAACCAAAACGAAACCAAACGAAAACTCAAATCAAAAATGGAGGTATTTCAAAACAAGAAAGTCTATAATTTAAAATTAACAAAAATACTATACATAAAATAAAATATTAGGAGGTATATGACATTGAAAACTATTAAACTTACCACAGCTCAGGCTTTAGTTAAATTTTTAGATAATCAATATGTAGAGTTCAACGGTAAGCAAGAAAAATTCATAAAGGGGTTTTTCACTATATTTGGACACGGAAATGTGGTTGGATTGGGTCAAGCTTTGGAAGAATATGAAGGTGACATGATAATTCACCAAGGTAGAAACGAACAGGGAATGGCGCAAGCTGCAATAGGCTTCGCCAAGCAAACTCACAGAAAACAAATTTATGCTTGTACTTCGTCAGTAGGTCCAGGTGCTGCTAACATGGTTACTGCAGCTGCGACTGCAACTGCAAACAGAATTCCTGTGCTTTTACTTCCAGGAGATACTTTTGCAACTAGACAACCTGATCCCGTACTACAGCAGGTAGAGCAATCAAGTGACCTAAGCATAACTACAAATGATGCCTTCAAAGCTGTATCGAAATACTGGGACAGAATCAACAGACCTGAGCAACTTATGACCGCTGCTATAAATGCAATTAGGGTACTTGTAGATCCTGCTGATACTGGTGCTGTTACACTTTCTCTTCCTCAAGACGTACAAGGTGAAGCCTACGAATACCCTGAAAGCTTCTTCCAAAAAAGAGTTCATAGAATCGAGAGAACTCCTGCAACTGCAGAAATGTTAAAAGATGCAGTTGAACTTATGAAAGATAAGAAAAAACCTTTATTAATAGCTGGTGGTGGGGTAAGATACTCTGAAGCTGCAGCTGTATTAAAAGATTTTGCTGAAAAATTTGAAATTCCATATGCTGAAACTCAAGCAGGAAAAAGTGGAAATACCTGGGACGACAAGTACAATCTTGGAACTATAGGTGTAACTGGAACAGAATCAGCAAATGTAATTGCACAAAACTGTGACCTGATTATAGGTGTAGGTACAAAATTTAATGATTTCGTAACTGGATCTAAGTGGCTTTTCGCGGATAAAGAAATACTTCAAATCAATATAAACTGCTATGATGCCTACAAACTTGATGCGGTAAAAGTTGTTGCCGATGCAAAAGCTGGACTAGGAGCACTTTCTACTGAACTTGAAAAGATAGGTTACAAATCTGGATATACAAGCGAAGTTGACGAAGTTAAGGAAAAATGGGAAACTGAGTGGCAAAGACTGGCAACAGTAAAATACTGTCCAGAAGGTTTTGTTGCTGAAAATCCAGGACAATTGGATCACGTATTAAAAGAAGTGGCAGAACAAACAGGGTCTTGCTTGACTGTAACAGAAGTTTTAGGTACTTTAAACGACATTCTAGCCGACGATGCAATTGTAGTTGCGGCAGCAGGAAGTCTTCCAGCTGACCTTGGAAGAATGTGGAAATGTAAAACTCCTAATGTATATAACATGGAGTATGGATATTCTTGTATGGGATACGAAGTTCCTGCAGCACTTGGAGCAAAACTAGCTGCACCAGAGCAAGAAGTTTACGCAATGGTTGGAGATGGATCCTATATGATGCTTCACTCAGAATTACCTACAGCTATCCAAGAGGGGAAGAAAATCAATGTAATCATGTTTGACAACATGGCTTTTGGATGTATAAACAACCTTCAAATGGGAGCTGGAATGGGAAGCTTCGGTACTGAGTTTAGACGAAGAAACCCTAAAACTGGAAAACTTGATGGTTCATTGGTTCCTGTTGACTTCGCAATGAACGCTAGATCTTACGGAGCAGTTGGGTATACAGTTAAAAACCTAGATGAGCTGAAGGCAGCTGTAGAAGACTCTAAAAAACAAACAGTATCTACTTTGATAGACATTAAAGTTCTTCCAAAAACAATGACTCACCATTACGAGACTTTCTGGAGCTTTGGATGTGCTGAAGTTGCTAAAAAGAAGGAAGTAGAGGAAACAGCTAAAGGATTAAAAGAAACACTTAAAAAAGCTAGACAATATTAATATAGATAAAATCGTAGCCGAAATATTTTTATTATACTTAAGATTTTATTAAAAGGGGGTATTGAATGATAAATACAAATAGTAAAATGGATTTAACAAAGCATTTTATAAAATTAGGGTGTGCGCCTATAAACTGGACAAATGATGACTTACCTGAATTAGGAGGAGAATTAACATTTCAGCAGTGTTTAAGTGAGATGGCTTTAGCTGGATTTTCAGGGAGTGAGATTGGAAATAAATACCCAACTGATGTAGATGAACTTGCAAAGGCATGTGACATCAGAGGCATGCAAATATGTAACAAGTGGTTCAGTTGCGAATTTACAACTAAACCTGAGTTAGAAACATTAGAAGCATTTGAAAAAACTACAGATTTTTTAAAGGCTTTAGGGGCGAAAGTAGTTGGTGTGTGTGAGACAGGTAAGACTATCCAGTGTGATATAGATAAAAAAATGTTTGATGATGCCCCTGTTTTAACTGAGGAAGAATTTGAGAAGATAGCTCAAGGTCTAAATAAAATGGGTGAAATAGCTAAATCAAAGGGAATGAAAATAGGTTATCATTATCACATGGGAACTGGTGTCCAATCATTGGCTGAATTTGATAAATTAATGAGTATGACAGATCCAGAGTTAGTGGGTGTTCTTTTTGATACTGGTCATGCTACATTTGCTGGAGAATCTGCTGCAGAAGTTTTAAAAAAATATATAGACAGAGTTGTCCACATTCACTTTAAAGATGTTAGAAGTGAGATGCTTCAAAAGGTAAAAAATGAAAAGTTAAGTTTTTTACAAGCTGTAAAGGGTGGTATTTTTACTGTTCCAGGTGACGGAGATATGGTTGACTGGGATTATATCTTTGAAATTATAAGTGCAAGTAACTATGCTGGGTGGATAGTTATTGAGGCAGAGCAAGATCCTGCAAAGGCTGATCCCCTTGAATATGCAATAAAAGCTAGAAAGTTTATAACCGAGAAAACAGGCTTATAATATTAAATAATCACTATAAAAGGAGTTAACCATGAGAAAATTAAAAGTGGGTATTATAGGAGCAGGAAGAATAGGTAAAGTTCATGCAGAGAGTATACTTTATCATGTTCCTGAAGCAGAGGTAAAAGCAATTTCAGATATCTCTATGGATTATGTTCAAAATGTTGCTGATTCATTGGGGATACCCAATGCATATGATGATTACAAAAAAATACTTGAGGACCCAGAAATTGATGCTGTATTAATTTGTTCATCGACAGATACTCATTCACCTATTTCAATAGAGGCAGCCAATGCCGGTAAGCATATATTCTGTGAAAAGCCAATTGATTACAACCTTGAAAGAATATATAAAACTTTAGATGTTGTTGAAAAATCAGGGGTGAAATATCAAGTAGGTTTTAACAGAAGGTTTGACCATAATTACGCTAGAGTGAATGAGGTCATAAAAGAGGGTAAAATTGGTACTCCACAAATAATTAAAATTACATCTAGGGATCCTAAACCTGCACCTATAGAATACTTAAAGGGATCTGGAGGAATGTTTTTTGACCTAGCAATACATGATTTTGATATGGCCAGATTTCAAGCTGGAAGTGAAGTAAAAGAAGTTTATGCAGTTGGAGATTGTCTGGTTGATCCGGAAATTGGAAAGATAGGTGATATTGACACTGCTGTTACTACTTTAAAGTTTGAGAATGGAACCATTGCAGTTATTGATAATAGTAGGCAGGCAGTTTATGGATATGATCAAAGAATAGAAGTCTTTGGATCTAAAGGTTCTGTAGAAATCAAAAATGATACGGCAACAACTACAATAATTAGGAATGAAGATTCTATACAGTCAGAAAAACCTCTTTATTTTTTCTTAGAAAGATACATGGGTTCTTTTGTAGAAGAAATAAAACAATTTATCAAGGCTATTGTTAATGACACTGAGGTCCCTGTAGTTGGTTTTGATGGCTTACAGCCTGTAAAAATTGCTATGGCTGCCACTTTATCTGTGAAAGAAAAGAGACCTGTTAAAATATCTGAGATAAAGTAAATACAATATGAAATACACTAGGATTATTACTGAATTTGTAATGTTTCTAAATCATAGAGTATAATAATATTGTACATAATTTGTTTATAAATTTGAAAATAAGGTGATTTTATGTTTGCAGTACAGAGATTAGAAAGAATTATGGAAATGCTTTATGAAGAAGAAAAAGTCCAGGTAAATAATCTAGTCAAAATTTTAAATGTTAGTGATGTAACAATAAGAAAAGATCTAAGGAAATTAGAAAAAGATGGAATTGTCATAAAAACTCACGGTGGTGCTGTGCTGAAAAAAGCTGAGGTAGTAAGTGAGAAGGACAATATCGGAGAGGCAGATTTTACAAATAGAAAAAAAGATGTTTTAGCAAAACTTGCTTGGAATTATATAAAAAATGGTGACACGATTTTCTTGGGATCAGGTTATACTTGTGTTTCTATGGCGAAACAAATTCCAGATGATTGTAATATATCAGTTATCACAAATAATATCGAAGCTATTCCTTACCTAAAAGATAAATGCAATACCTTAATCTTAATAGGTGGAGAAGTTATTACTCATGAGCGTAACTTTTTCACGTATAGTTCAGAAATTGATGATCAGTTGAAATCATATAATATAAATAAAGCTATCACAAGTTGTTCTGGCATAGACTTGAAGTTTGGTGTTTCTTTTAGTACTGAGGCGAGTAAAAAAATTATATCTGCTATTTTAAAAAACTCTCAGATTTGGTACTTGATTGCCGATAGTTCCAAATTCAACCTTGTATCCCCATATAAAATTTCTGATATAGAGGCTCCAGAGATGATTATTACGGATACTAAGCTTGAAGAATATGAAAATTTATCTAATGTCGTAAAATATAAAAAATAATTTTTAAATAGAATTATAATATAGTGTTATTACATGCAAGTAAGTACATAGCGACATTTTTAAAAATAGTAAAGAAAATAACAGAAGGGATGAAATAAATTAATAAAAGGAGTAAAAAATGAAGATTAAACAACCTGTTGGCGGATTTTCAAAGGGCTATAATGGAATGACTGAAATTAATGGTAAATTTAGTAATATGCTTATGAACTATGGTATATTAGAACTTGAAGCTGAAAAAAGCTTTAAATTTGATGAAAAACTTGAAAAAATAGTAATTTTACTTTCAGGTGAAATTGAAGCAAGATTTGGAGATCAAGTTGTTAAGGCATCTAGAGAAAGTTGTTTTGATAATTCAATATGGTGTTTAAATGTTGATGAAAATACCGATTATGAATTAATTGGAATTTCAGAAAAATCAGAACTTGCATTAGTTAGTACACAAAATAAATTAGCATTTAAACCACATATCTATGATCCTTCAAATACAACACAAGAAGTTCGTGGAGAAGGTACAATGGAAGATGCTGGAAGACGTATTGTAAGAACAAGTATGGATAAAAAAATTACTCCTCATAGTAATATTATGTTTGGAGAAGATGTTCATTTCCCTGGACGTTGGGCAGGATTCCCTTCTCATAGTCATAATCAACCAGAAATTTATTTTTACAAATTCTTGCCTGAAAATGGATTTGGATTAATGAAACTTGGAGACGAAGGGGAATTACTAGAACAGAATGATACAATTACAATTGATCCTGATTTAGTGCATCCACAAGTTGCTGCACCAGGATATGCAATGTATTTCTTATGGATTATTCGTCATTTAGATGGGAATCCATATTTAGGACCTGACTTTGAAGAAGAACATTTATGGGTAGAGAAGCCTGGTGCTGAATACTGGCCGAACAAAAAATAATTTTTTAGGAGTGGATAATCATGAAAAAGGCATTACATACAAAATCTGTTAATGGATGCAACTTAATGACTTCATTGAGTGTGGCTAATGAGGCTGGATTTAAAGGTGTTGAAATTGTAGCGTCTAAACTAGACGATTATTTAGACCAAGGGTTCACAGCAGAAGATCTGTCCCAAGCATTAAAAGAAAAAAATCTAACTGCCCTTTCTATCAATGACATTTGTCATATAGAAAGTCCTAGGCCGGAAGCTTTAGAGAAGATGTTAGAGCAAGCCAAGAGATATTCACAAGTAGCTGAGATAATAGGGTGTAAATATATACAACTCGTTCCTTTGGTTGAGTTGAATGATAAATCTTGGGAAGAGATATTAGATATAACTTCAAGTAACGTAAAGAAAATTTGCGACATCGGTGCGGAACACGGAGTTTCATTTCAACTAGAGGCAGTAGCCTGGTCTCCATTCAGGTCTTTAAAAAGAGGGATGGCTTTAATTGAAAAAGTTGGAAAAGATAACCTTGGAATGGTTGTCGACACTTGGCATTTTTGGGCTGCAGGAGAAACTACACCAGAAGAAGTGGCGAAAATGGACCCAACTTTAATATATAATATCCATTTCTGTGATGGGAAAAAAGGTGAAGCAGATACGGTGTGGGACGAGACAAAACTAAGGGGTTATTATTTTGGTGAGGCTGATATTCCTTTAAAAGAATACTCAGATGCTATTAAAGCTTCGGGTTATAAAAATTGGTGGTCTGTTGAACTAGTTAGTTCTAAACACTGGGAAATGGATGCAATAGAAGTAGCGAAGAGGCTCAGTGACGACCTTGGTCAATATATGTAATAAAACATAAAAAACTTAAAACAAATTGAATTATACTCTTGTAATTAACGGCAATTCTTGAGGTGAGCTTTCAATATTCACCTTTAAGAGTTGCCAAGTTTTTTTTAGACTTTGAAGCTCCTCTCACTAAAATCTGTTTAAAGTATATAAAGGAGGATAAATTGATTAAAAAATATATTTACTATTTATTTGGTGTAATATTCATGTCTTTAGGAGTTACACTTACATTGATTAGCGACTTAGGAGCTGGCGGATGGGATGCACTGCCTGAAAATTTATATAAATTAACTGGAATCAGTATTGGAACTTGGGTAATAGGGATTGCATTAATATTATTAATAGTAGCCGCTATACTTAAGAGAGAATTTATTAAATATAAAGCCTTTATTACATCTATAGTTATGGGAAAACTTATTGATTTGTTTTATTTTTACTTAGAGCCCTTTAGAGAGACAAACTCTTTTGCCGACAGAATACTTTTTCTTCTGGTTGGTCTTATTGTAATAGGGATGGGTTGTGCGATCACTTTTGTTACGCACCTTCCAAAGAATCACACCGAAACTTTTGTTTTTTCTATTGTTGATACTACGGAGTTTTCTTATCAAAAGACTAAGACTTTAGTTGATATTTCTGCACTTACTATAGCTGTAGTAATAGGTTTTAAATTAAAAGATTTTTCGAATTTGGGACTCGGAACAATTCTTAATTCATTTTTTATGGGGACCATTATACATTATTGCTTGCCATTTGCCCAAAAGGGACAGGATCTCCTTTTGAAAGTAGAGAAGAGGCAGGTAAAAAAAGAGCCCGATCTATAGTTTGCTATTCTAAATATAGATTTGATTTACCTGTAAAACACTAGTTATTATGTATTATCTAGTGTTTTTTTTATTTTATTTGAACAATATTCATTCTTTTTAAGATAAAAATTATGAGTCTGGGGGCACATCTTATTTATAACTTCAGCAACCCCTCTAAGACATTTTATTCTCACTTCCTTACAAAGTGTAAAAATTTGTGACATCAATAGAGTGAATTTGTTTTTCAGTAAGGTGTTTTTGCTCAATAAAAAGTCTTTTTCGATCAAAGTTTAACTGTTTACAACCATTGATTTTGTTGAGATAAGTTGCTATAATCAATTCTATAAAGTAAGTTTGGAGGTGTAGAGATGGCAGAAGTATTCACAACAGTTTTATCGACAGCAATGGTAGTAGTGTTTTTAGTGAAAAACGAGCAAAACTAGCATTAAGTTAGTTAAACAAAAAACCGTAACTAGAAAAAAGTTTAAAAATTAAAAAATTGCAACTCATAATTTTTATTAGAATTACGTGAGGTGCAATTTTTTATTTTTTGAGATAATTTGACAACTTTTATGTATTTTCTAGAAATTAACGAACGAAAAAAACAGGTTCTCTAGGTTTTTTATTCTAGAGAGCCTGTTATACATTTAGTTGTAAGTTATTAAATAAAAAGATCTAAATGTAAAATGAAAAATATAGAGTTTAATTTATTTAAAGTTTCATTTCGTTTTTACTTGTTGTTTTTCTCTTCTCTCATAAGCTTCTTGCATTACTTCCAAAACCTCACTTAATCCCATTCGGTTTAAATTTTCAATATACTCGGGCCACTCTTTATCTATATCGGCTCCCTTTAATACCCAATTTTGAATTGATTCTGTCATATAAGGAGTAATAGTACTCCAGTACAGATCATAAATTTTTCTATCTTCTGGTGTCAATATAGGTTCTACAAATTCTTCCAAGATATAATTATTTTCCGTGTATATTTTTACACCTTTTAAGGCATCTGCATTTGTCCATTGTTTTTCATATTCGTAATCCATCTGGAATCCAATAGGGATTTGTGCGCCATCTTCCCACAATATCTGATTTACGGCTTTATCAGCATTTAATATATTCTCCTTAAATACAGGTTTTCCATTTTTCATTGTGTAATGCAGGCCCTCTAAACCAAAATTGGCTAACCTTCTTCCTTCAGGCGTGAAATAAAAATCAAAATATTTTATAGTTTCTATTTGATGATTATTTTCATATGTTATTGCCCATCCATCAGGTTTTACAGCTGCCCGCATACTTTCTTCTACCCTTTTACCATTTGTTCCCATTGGAGGAGCAATAGGTTGGAGATTAAAACCGGGAATAGCCTCACTTAAGGTTTTATTAAATCCGCCGGTGCTTGCAAACCAGTCCCTAGTGGCTCCACCGATATTTTTTCCGAACAGTATTTCTCTTGATTTTGAACCCCTTGTAAATACTTCAGGGTCGATTAATTTTTCTTCATACCATTTAATTACATGTCTCATTCCCTCTTTAAATTCAGGCTGAACAACCCCTGAAATTATTTTTCCATCTTCTTCGTAGAATGATAGATATGTGTCTGTACCACTAGTTCTGGCTCCCCACATTGTAGTGAGCCTCATAATCTCTTCCCATTGCCTAAAAAATAACGGTACTTCATCTTTTAAGCCATTTCCATTAGGGTCTTTATCTCTAAACGCTATTAGTGTTTTATAAAATTCATCAACTGTCTGAGGTTGCTTTAATCCTAATTTATCTAGCCAGTCCTGTCTTATCCAGTATCCCCTGGATGCTGTTCCGTCAACAATATAAGGTATATAGTAAATATGGCCATCTGGAGCTTTTATTGATTCTTTTACATTTGGATGATCATCAAAAAATTTTTTAATATGTGGAGCATGCTGAACGATTAAATCGTCCAGGGGAACAAGTTTTCCCTCCATTCCATATTTTATAAAATCATTTTTTCTTTCGTTCCCTCCGACAATATCAGGAAGTTTACCAGAGGCCATCATCAAGTTAAACATTTCGTTACTGTCTGTCTCTATTTTTGACGCTGTTTCAGTTAATCTGATATTGGTCAGATCAAAAGCTTTTTTTCCAACAGGACCATTTGGATCATACACATATTTATTTCTAAAATGCATATGAATTGTTAAATCCAATGGTTCTTTGGTTATTAATGTTCCTTTTAATTGTTTTGATGATTTTATTTTTGCAGTTTTATTTTTGTCAGATTCACATCCGCTTAATAAGCTCATTAATGATAAAGCTATAATTAAATTTCTTATTATTTTGTTCATTATCATTCTCCCTGGGTATATTTTGTTAATGTTTAATTATACCTGTATATTGAGATTTGATCTACTTTTTATTTTCTTAAAAGATTATTAAATGCATTCTTTCTGGAGATAGCGATCACCAATAAGTCTGAGATTTTTACAATTGATATAATACAGACCCATTGCAAAAAAACCTGTCAAGATATTGCTTAGAAGCATTCCATACCAAATACTATATTCTGACATATCAGTAAATTTTGTAAATATAATAATTAGTGGAAGCCTAAAACAATAGATCCTCATTATACTTATGAACATATTGTATTTCGTATGACCTGTTCCCTGAAATATTCCACTGGTAACTTGGAAGATTGCCCACGGGATAACAGATATAGAGTAGACACTGATTGCGTTCACCGTATGGTACAATACTGCGCTGTCACCATTAGAAAAAACTCCTGCTAGTGAGTACTTGAAAGGAAGGACAATACTGATGACGGCACATGATATTACCAATGCTGTTAAATACGTTTTCTTAATGCTCTCTTTTGCACGTTTCTCTTGACCAGCTCCCAAATTTTGGCTGATGATAGGAGCCAATCCTGTCCCAAAACCTGCAACTGCTGAAAAGAAAAGAGAATTGATCCGATTGGTAATACCGTAACCTGCCAGTACTTTTTCACCAAAACTAATAACATATTTATTTACCACTATAAAACTAAAAGCTACAGACGACTTTTCAATAACAATAGGGATACCAATTAAGAACAGAGGTATAATAACCTGTTTGCTGAGCTTCGGCCACTTGAATGATAATTTCATAACTGTCTTCCTAATAAATACATCATACACAGCATAGCAGCTTGTAAACATCGTTCCAATAATGGTGGAGATAGCCAAACTTTTGATGCCCATATTAAAATTAAAAATCAGAATATAAGTTAAAACTATTTTAATTGCCATAGCCACCAAGTTTACATTCATAGACCTCAATGTATCACCATTGGCACTTTTTATGGCTATATATGCTGAATTAATAAAAATAAATGGCGAGCTGAGAACTGTCAATCTAAAGTAAAGGTTAGCAATGCTCATGATACTTTCTGTTGCTGAAGCCGCAAGTAAAATTTCCTTTGAAAAACTAAAACATACTATAGTTATTATTATTCCTATAAATACAGCAACAGTAAATAATTGCATAGCTATATTTTTAGCTTTGTTATAATCTTTTCTACCAATTTCTCTAGCTATGAGATTTGTACCTGCTACAGACATCCCTAGGCTGATGGCTCTGATGATATTATTCAGGGGGCCTACAAATGTTATTGCAGCAATCTCCATACTACCTATATTGGAAACAAAAAATGTATCAATCAAATTATACATAGAACGCACAAAATCATTGATTGCTACCGGTACTGCCAGTAAAAAAATAGCTCTCCAAAGGTTTCCCTTTAAGATAAGATCCCTACGTTCTAACAATTTATCTTTCATTAAACCACCTTAGTTTTTATTTTTCTTTGATTGCATAAAATCTGATGCTTGGATTTTCATATTAGTTTTATTTAAAATTTTTCTTGTTTTTGATCTGGATAATTACCTAGAAAGCCATCCTCCATCAACTGCAATTGTAAAACCGTTAATATAATTTGCATTGTCACTTGCTAGAAATACACATGTCCCTGCTATGTCTTCTGGTGTACCCCAACGATTAGCAGGAATACGTGATAATATTTCTTCTGATCTTTTAGGATCATTTTGTAAATCTTTGGTGTTCTCAGTGGCCATGTAACCTGGAGCAATTGCATTGACATTGATACCGTGTTTTGCCCATTCATTTGCCATTAGCATTGTGATTCCTTTGACTCCGGATTTTGAAGCAGTATAAGATGGAACCCTTATTCCTCCTTGGAAAGATAACATTGAAGCTATATTGATAATTTTACCTCTGGTACCTTGTTTGATAAATTGTTTGGCTACAGCTTGAGATAAAAAGAAAAGAGTTTTAATATTGATGTTCATAACATCGTCCCAATCTTTTTCAGTAAAATCTAAAGAATCATCACGTCTGATTATTCCGGCATTATTGACTAAAATATCAACATGGCCAAACACATCTATTGTTTCAGATACGATGGTGTTTATTTTATCAGTTTCCATAAGGTCAGCCTCTATATGATGAAACTTTCTACCGAGGGCTTCTATTTTCTCTTTTGTTTCCACAGCTACAGAATGACCAACCCCTATAATATCCGCCCCAGCCTCTGCCAGGCCAACTGCCATCCCCTGTCCAAGTCCTCTACTGCATCCTGTAACAATGGCAACTTTACCTTTTAAATTAAATCTATCCAATATCATTTTTCTCCTCCTTTTTTATCTAAATGTTTCAATTATATTTTTTATGAATTTCTTTGTTTTTATTTCATAAAGCGCTTTAGTAAAATAACAAAAAAATAACTACTTTTATTTACCCTTAATTTCGTTATATCTCTTTGCATGATTCTCTGATTTTTAGTTCACATGGTATTATTATTTTCTTACTCTTTACTTTATCTTTGTTGTTTATTTTGTCCAATATTAATTCTGCCGACTTTTGTCCGATTTCATATGTGGATTGTTTTACAACAGTAACAGGAGTTTTCATAAGGTCGGCATTGGGAATTTCATCGAATCCGATTATTGAAAAATCTTCAGGTATATTTATATTTTTAAGTTTAAAATGTTTTAACAGGTTGATTGTTATTGCTGAATGCATTACAAAAATTGCAGTTGGTAAATTTTTATTTTTGACTATTTCCTCAAATAAAACATTCATATCAGAAGATATATCCCAAATGTGTATCAGGTCCCTGTTAAAGGGAAGTCCATTATTTACCAAAGCATCTTTATAACCTAAAATTCTGTCATGCCTAGAACGGGTATTTTCATACTCTTGTGTTATTATTGCTATATTTTTATGTCCCAAATTTATAAGATATTCCGTTGCATCATAGGCACTTTTTCTGTAATTCGATATCACAGTACTTATATCTAGATCATCATATTCCATATACATTTGAACTATAGGCATACCGCTGTTTTTTTCTTTATTTATCAGTTCATTATTTTTTCCAGATGGCACTATAAGAATACCATCAACTCTGAGCATTTTTAAAATATTTATAGATTTTTTTTCAAGTTCTGAATCATGATCGGTATTATATATTATGATACTGTAATCATTTTTTTTACAATAATCCTCAACACCTCTTACAACGCTACTTGTGAAATAACCTGTAATATTACTAACAATCACACCTATGGTTTTGGTTTTAGCTGTAGCTAGACTTCTGGCAATAGAATTTGGTATATAATTTAACTCTTCCGCTACGTTTTTTATTTTCTCTTTTGTCTCACTAGACATATATTCATATCTGCCATTCATATACTGAGAAACTGTACTAAGAGATACCCCTGTTTTCTTGGCAACATCACTCATTTTAACTCGTTTCATCAAAATACCCCTCTTTAAAAATTAAATCCAAATACAAATTATTATAATTTGTATTTGGATTTTTATTAATTCCTATTAAATTCCGAATCCTTGTCCACCTGTTACTTGGATAGTTTCTCCTGTAAGGAATGATGAGTCTTTTCCAGCTAAGAATGAAATAACTGACGCCACCTCTTCAGCCTTTCCTAATCTTCCTAGTAATATATTGTTTTTCCAAGAAGCAAATACCTCTGGTTTAGTATTTCTGATTTGATCATGGAAAGGAGTGTCGATTGTTCCAGGTGATACTGCATTTACCCTGATCCCGTCTGCTGCCAAATCCTTTGCCAGAGCTCTAGTTAGTGCCTGAACTCCTGCTTTTGAAACACCGTAAACACCAGCTCCAGGACCACCGGCGTTCCAACCGGCGATTGAAGTGAAATTAATGATCGAAGCATTTTCTCCCTTTTTTAAGAAAGGGATTGCTGCCCTTGAAGCAAAGAAAGCAGAGTCAAGGTTTAAAGCCATTACAAATCTGTAAAAATCAGTAGTCATTTCTTCAAAACCAGACCTTCCTCCCAATCCCCCAGCATTGTTAACCAACACATCGATTTTTCCGTATTTGTTTCCGATTGTATTTATGTTAGCAGTGACTTCCTCTTCCTTTGTAACATCAAAACCGTAATATTCAGCTTTGATTCCTTCAGCTTCTAGTTCTGCTACTCTTTTTGCTCCCATATCATCCTCTATACCATTTAATACAACGGTGTATCCGTCTTTTCCAAGTCTTTTTGCTACTTGAAATCCTATTCCGCCTGTAGCTCCAGTTATTAATGCTATTTTTAACATTTGTCTCCTCCTTGATATATTTAAAATTTAACGATAACAGTATACTCTATCTATATATTACGGTGTATTTACAAAAAATCTTTCCTCATAGGCGTAAATGTATCTAATAAAACACCTGACTCTAGACATTCTGCTCCGTGTAAAATGTTCTTTTCCATATATACGCAGTCTCCTGCAGTTACTATTCGTGCTTCATTACCAATCGTGAATTTGAATTTTCCAGATTTGATATAAGTAACTTGTTCGTGATCTGGATGGGCATGAAGTTCTCCAAAGGCGACCCCTGCCGTAAAGTTGACCTCTACCATCATAATCTCGTCGCTGTATGCAAGTATCTTTCTAGATAAACCATCTTTTAATACTTCTAGTTCCACATCTTTATTTATGATAAAATTCTTAGCCATTTTTTACCCCCGTTTCAATTGTTATTAAAATTAATTTTTTATTTCCCACTTTGCAGTAAAAGTATCATTTGATCTGTTACTTCTTAAAATTATAGAAGTTCTTTTTTTATCCACTGGATTGTCTACAGTATCACACAGGATTAATTTCTTGTGATTCATATCTAACTCCACTGTAAACTCAACCTTGTTTGCCTTAAATTTTAAGAGAGCAGTTTTGCCGTTGGTTTTTACTTCTCTGACATTAGTTATATGCTGATATCCATCTTCACTGTATCCCAAGCTAAAGTCACTAGTTTCTAGATTACTCATAAACTCTACAGAAGATTCAAAATGAAAAAACCAATCCAGTGTTTCTCCTTCTTTAGTTTCCACTTCGAATAGATCGTTAAATCCCTTTTCAGTCAGTTCTATTTTTCTTTCAAAATTAACATCAGCTATTACACCCTCGTATAAATCTTCGGATCTTACATGACAAGTAGTTTCATTAAATTTTAAAATATTTCCTGTGGATATAGATGTATGACTCTTGCCGTTGACAGCGACAGTATTGTGAGCTGCCGTTACCCTATGCCACTCATTGCAGAGTTTAGATACATACCCAGAGTTTGAAAGATCTCTGCTTATTAATTCTCCCCCTAAAGTAACCTCAAGGTTCATCTTATCAGAATGAGCATGACTTCTGGCCTGATGGCCGTATTTGATAAATACATTAACATTGTTATTCTTTAAGATTCCAACATTTGAACTTTCAAAATTAGATGTATTTGATTTCTCAGAAACAACACCATTCATATCAAAGTCATTGTTGAACAGCAATTCTTCTAATGATATTTCATTGTTATAATAGTAAGGCTTAGCCAACTGAGGATCTCTTCTCACTAGATCTGATCTTTCAATTTTTCTAAGTAAAGCCCCCATTTTTTCCTCTCCAAATATCTTGTATCCCAGGTGATACAAGAATGAAAATGTTTTTAAGTTGATGTCTGGCCAACCATCATTAGGGTTAGGAAAAATTAAGTTATCAAATGCATAATCATAGGCAGTCTTTAGCATTAACTCTACTGTTGCTTCTACAATTGGTGCTTTATAGTCGTAGGTTTTAGCAAACAACAACAGATCTGCTATCCCTTCTAACGTAAAGAAGCTATAGTACATGGACCCTTCATACCATATTCCTGAGGTTACCCCCTCTTCTAGCTGTCTGTTTATATTAAATTCACTGTTAAATGCAAAATCAATCATCTCTTTATCTTGGATTACAAAGCCCATAGATCCTATTGCACAGACAGACCAGCATGGTTTGTTGTGAACTTTGTTTACCTGAGGAGCTAGTATTTGAAAGACTTCTCTAAACATATTTTTCACTGATTCTTTAAATTCCTCAGAAAGATCTTCTTTTAATATCTCCATGATTCTGGCAATTTTAACAACAATTACAGCTTCGTTTAATTCTTGAGGCATTATTCTTGCATAGCCCAATTTACCTGTTGTGGTAATTTCTACAGCTGCATCTTTTGAATGAATTGCAAAATCAGTATAATGTCTTGTATAATAACCGATTATTTTTTCTAGATATTCTAGATATTTTTTCTCTTTTGTTGCCTTATATACCACTGCTGCATTAAGTGCTGTTTGTATGGCCTTTCCCCTATAAAAATAAACCCATACGTTGTCTAGTTGTCTGCTTTTATATTCCGTTCCACAAACTGTACAGATATGTATATGAGGTTTTTCCAGATTAAAATCTAATATGGCTCCATCTTCTTCACAAAAATACATGTGGCCCCATTCACTCATTTTATTGTAATTATCATTGAATTTATCTGAAAAATTTGTAACTTCAGCACCCATATGTTGCAGCATCTCTTGATATCTGTTTTTTAACATGCTACTTTTTAATTTTCCTATATTGCTGTAGTCCATAATTTTAATCTCCTATCTTTAGTTTTTTAAAAATAAATTTTCTGTTTTATTTTTTTCTGCCAGCTTTTCTCCCTTGAAAATTAAAGTAGATCCCATATTCATCCCAAATTTTGATACTTTACCGTCTTTTTCAACTATTACAACCCACTTTGCATCTGTTTTTATATTCTTCAGTTGGATATTTTTCTTTAAAGGGTTAAATAAAAATATTTCTTTGTAAGTCTTGCTTTCTATGACAGATCCAAAACACTCATCTTCTGCAAACTTAGATACACTGATTTCTTCTTCGTCAAATGTTCTTTGAGGTTTTAATATGTTGAAGAAATACATATCTTTAGATTTTTCTCTATTTTCTATTACCATTGTCTTCATTTTGGTTTCTCTATACTTATCTGGTTCCTGTGTTGTCATTATTGCTCTTACATTGGTTTCTTTAGAAGAAACCGATTTTTTTTCTGGATAAAGTGTAAATACCTCTAGTTTAGCTGGGCCGTTTTCCATAAGATACTTATCTTCACCTGCTTTTTTAAATATAGTATCTGAATTCATAAGCCAGGTATAAGTATGTTCTTTTTCTGATCTTAATTCGTCTAGCATATAGAAGTGCCCGTTTTCTGTGTAAATTACATTTCTATAATATTTTTTTAATTGTAATTCTTTTGCATACATCTTGGCTGCTTCTCCGCAGGCTAAGGTGATTCCGTTTTTTGATGTGAAATCCATAGTTCCTTTTGTTTCATAAGGAGTTTCCTTCCATATGTTATTTCCACCTTCGTGTTCATAACCCTTTCCGTCTACTATTACTATATTGTGTTCGCTGGCTTTTACCGTTCTGTTATAACCTTCATCCACTGCCAGGAAGGCATCAAAAGCATTTAAGATAAAACTGTTGTTGTCTGGGTGTTGGTGGCTTAGTCCCCTTGTCTTCCATCCCAGTTTTCTGTCCATTTCCCATGATCTTTCCCACTGTTTCTTTCCTCCGGGAGTCCCGCATTTGATAGAAAAGTGAATGGCATCTTTTTCCCAGCCTGATCTCATTACCACAAGACCTAGATCATCCCAGTATTTAACCAAGGGGAGATTATCAAATTCTTCTTCTTCAACACTTGAATCAGACCAAATAAGCTCAAGCCATGCTTCAGGTAAGATCCCCGGTTTTACACCTGATTCATACTGTTCTCTGAATAAAAATTCATTTCTTACTTTATTTGCCAATTTCTGAGCATGACCATTTTTGTATTCAGAGGCAAACTTATAGTACATTGCCGCTGAATGTCCGCTTCTTCTGTCGTGACAATCACCATAGTTGATTATCTCTTCTAGATTAGGGGCTGACTGGTATAACCTATAATAGAAAGTATTTTGTAAAAATCCGCTATGTTCAAAGTAATTGAAGCCTTCTCTTTCTTTTAACAAGTGAGCGTACATGAGCAACCACATAGCTCCGTATCTCCAGTAAACAACACCCTCATAGTCACTTCCGTCATCAGCCATTACGTCATATACGATTTTAAAGTTTTCTTTGGCATATTCAGTCCATAGCTCAGAGTGTTCATATTCTTTACCTAGGGCATAGCCTGCTGCTGCCTGACCTGTTAAATTTATCCAGTTGTGATTTTGCCAGAAGGCTGTACTCCAGCCTTCACCTTTTGTTTTTACGGCGAAATCATACATTCTTTCACCCTGTAAAATTAATTTATCCTTTATTAATGTTCTTTCCTCTTTTTCTAACTCATCCTTGATCCAGTCATAGGCCACTGAATAACCAAACAATAACCAAGATGCGCTTAAGTCAACATCGACTAAATGGGCGTGACCCCAGTGAGGATATCTACATCCAGTTAATATCCATCTTTTGGCTTCTTCTAAATAATGGTCCTGTTTAGTCAGTATATAGGCAAGAGATAAATTGGCTGCTGCCATACCCATGAAAGTGGAGCTTCCCTTTGGGTGTTCTTCGGTAAGTTGGGCAGATGAATATAATCTACATTGCTCGTAAAGTCTTTTAAAAAATCCATTGTCAGTATTTTTTATTTTTTCTCTAAGTGTTTCTATATCCTGTTCTATAAATAAATATTTTCTATTCAAAATTTTCACTCCCAGGCATTTAATTTTTTATCTGCAATTATTTTTAAACAACCACTTCGCCTTCTGGTTTTGTCTCTGATGTTGGTTTTGCTTCCTGAACTTTCTTAGGTCCTGCAGCCTTATTCAGTGCATAACCTACTAAAAATATTATTCCTGATATGGCCAAGAATACTATTCTTCCGTACATTGGATTAGGAACTAGCGACAATAATGCTATTCCCCCTGCAAATGTCATTATTAATTTACCCAAAATACTTCTTTGGTCACAGTCAATTCCGGCACATTCTATATCACAAGATATAACTTCTGTTTCCATATTTCCAAAGAATAGATTTATTTCTTCTGCTCTTTTCTCTGTTTTATATCCTTTAAAGAATAATTGCGTTGTTAGGAAAAATCCTCCAGTTATAAATATGTGACCTGCGATTCCTAAGACTACTTTTAGATCTGATGCTTCTCTTCCAGAAAAAGGTGTTGATAAACCTAATGTCTTTTCTACTATCTCAGGAGTAAGAACCACACCGGCTATATAAGAAACAACTATTCCTACTGCTATTGTTGCCCATGGTGCCCAGTCTGGAGTTTTCTTGATAAAAAATCCTAATAATGAAGGTACCAGCATTGGGAATGCCACCAATGAACCGATATACATTGTTGCATTAAACAAACTTAAATTCTTTAATGAAGCTAAAATTAATGCTACTGAAATTATTAAAAGACCAAAGAATAATGTTAGCCATTTTCCAACTTTTAATAACTCTTCATCACGAGCTTCAGGTTTTAAAACTGACAGGTAAAAATTCTTAACTACAATTCCTGCATTTCTATTTAAAGCTGAATCCATTGAGGACATAGTTGCTGAGAATATAGCTGCCATCATTAGTCCAACCATACCAACTGGCATTTCATTTCTTACAAATATCAGATAAGCGGCATCTTTTACTTTTCCGCCTAAATTATCCAATCCCCAAGTACTTATATCAGGATAGTGTCCTGCAACATACCATGCTGGAAAAAACCATACTAACGGTCCTATAGCCATTAAGATACAAGCTAGTCCTGCTGCTTTTTTAGCATTTTTTGAATCTTTTGCTGCGAAATATCTATAGGCTCCTCCTACAATACTGTTGGTTCCAAAGAACTGTTTTAACATTATAAATACAATCCACACTACAAAGAGTGAAAAGTGATTAATTCCAGTTCCCATTATTGGGTTTGCAGGCATTCCATCGTGTAATAATTGTGTAACTCCCCCACCTTTAACAATTGCTACAATAGTTGAAATTACGGTAACGGCCATTATAGTCACCATCTGCATAAAATCTGATGCAATAACTGCCCATGCTCCACCTGTCAGTGACATAAGTAAAACTACTCCACCTGTTGCCATAATAGTATAAGTCATAGGAACTTTAAATACTGCTGCTACAAATATTGCCAAACCGTTTAACCATATTGCTGCACTTAATACACTTGGGATTATATTCATCCATGTAAAAACTTGCTCATTGACTTTTCCAAATCTAAGTCTTATAGCCTCCATAGGAGTAACAACTCTCAACTGTCTAAATCTTTCTGCGAAAAACAGATAGTTCATCAAATAACCAACTGCATTGGCAAAGAATAAGATTGTTATTGTCCATCCATCTGTAAACGCTTTTCCTGCTGCTCCTGTAAATGTCCAGGCACTGAATTGTGTCATAAAAGCCGTTGATCCCACCATCCACCACAACATTTTTCCTCCACCAGCAAAATAATCACCTGTGGAATTTGAAGCAAATTTTCTAAAGAAGTATCCTATTGATATTAAGAATCCAAAATAAACTATTACTACACTGATATCTACCGACATTTTCGCTACCTCCTGATTTTCATCATATAATATGAGACCACTCGTTAAAAATAACCAATGTGATTTGTTTCTATACAATAAGCTTACTCTCAATACATATAAAATTAAATATCTCATTTTTAACCCAATAAAAAAAGGATATAGAATTTTACTTCTATACCCTTTAAGCCTTGTTTTTATTGACTTTAAAAAATGTATATCAAAATTAAGATTAAAAATACGCTATCTATTTTATGCAGTATACTTAATTTTTATTTACAAAAAATTTACCTGGAGGCAGTCCTTTTTCCCTTTTAAAATTATTAATAAAGGTCATTGTGTTGGTATATCCTACCATTGAACTTAAATCTTTTATTCTTAATGTATTGTTTGCATTGTATAACTCTATGGATTTTTCTATCCGATATTTTCTCAAAGATTTATTAAAAGTTTCGTTTTTAACTTTCTTATATAAGTTACTGGCATATTGGAGAGTTACCCCCATGTATTCGGCAAAATCAAGCAAAGATATATCTTTTGCATAGTTTAATTTGATAAATTCATCTATTTTATCATTAATAACATTATTTGTATTATCCTTTGGTTTGGGTAAGGTCTCTAGTAGAGAATTAATTGATTTATCCACATTAATTCTCAGTATATCAACTGATTCAGATTCGATTATAGCACTAAATAGGTGTTCGCTTATCCGTTTTTCTGATGGAATACTTTCTTGTATTCTTCTGATTGTATTGCTTATCAATACTTTTAATTTTTCAAATCTAACACTGGAGATTTTTCTTTGTTGGAAATTTTCATAAAAGATATCTTCGTATATCTTATTTATATCATCGATTCTCTTATTGATTATGTTGTTTATAAGTCTTTGCTCTACCCCTATAGGATAATAATAATCCTTTGAATTTTCACTTATATCATCCTCAGATATAACTTTTTTCTTTCTCAACTGGAATTTATAGTCTAAAAATTTCATGAAACCGTTGTATTGGTTGTATAATTCTTCTATTTTATATTCTTTTTTACTTAAAAATCCATTTATCTCCATATCATATTTGCTTTCTAAATCCTCAAGCAAACCTTTGATTTTGTCCCTGTTTAATTTATCGCTTGGGATAAGTAAAGCTATGAGGTCTTTATCGATCAATAAAAATAATCCGTTTTTTTCTTTGGTGAATTTTCCTATTTCTTGTTTAAAGGATATGGCTTCTTCATCAGAATAATCATTTATTTCTGCATGGCCTAAGAAAATTTTGTATGTTTCTATATTGTTTTTTACAGAATCATCTAAATCTTTAAATTTTATTATTCCCTTAAAAAAATCAACCATACCTTTATTTCTGGTATATATAACTGTTTTTTTGTTGATCTCTCTCAATAATTCATTTTCTGTTTTCAGTTTGCTGTAGACTCTATTCATAGAACTTAGAACATCGTCTTCTTTATTTTTTTCATATCCAAAATTACTCATCATTTTCATAATGGGCTTATAAGCGATACTAACCAAAATTTTAGTTAATATACTCAAGAATATCAAGTTTAGAGATAAATATAAAAATATATTTTTCAAAAGACCGGTTAATTTAGTTTCTTTTGAAGTTTCTGTTTCTTTATAATAAATTTGTATATTGTTTTCTAATCCTTTATTTGGTTTTACTAATTTTAGGATTTCACTATTATCAGTTTTTTCGTCTGCATTTATCAAATTACCGTCATATATAAAATACCATTTTCCAAACCTTTTATTTTCTGCATTTAATTCAAAAAAATCATCACTTATAGTTAAAAGATAATAAATATTTTTTCTCAGACTTGGTTTTATGAAAAAATATTTTCCCTTTGATTTATAACCTTTTATATCGTAAATATTTTCAGGCAGATTATTTTCCTCTATAAAATCATCTAATTCAAAGGTGTCATAGGGTCCTACCACATTTTTATTTTTCTTATCTATTATTGATAAATTACTATTATTTTTACTGAATATAAAATAGTCTGATTTTAATTTTTGCTGTATAGTAAAAATGGCCAGAGGATCAACTTTTTCTTTATAGGAGATTTCAGCTATAGCACGTTCTTTATCATATTTTTGAGGTATATAAGTTAAAAATGAAATTACTCTAGATATTTCATTAAAAGATCTGATTTTAAATTTATCTGCTTCTTGTAAATAAGCTGACTTATCTTTTCTCCACTGAGCTTCTAAACTGTAGACTATATAAATAGAGCTTGTGATAAATAATATCAAAAGTATTGTTTTTTCTATTTTTTTCTGCCTTTTTTTTTCTTTCACTTTATACCCCTTTTCTATAAGAAATAATCATATACTTAATATTATATCTTTTATTTATATTTTTATACCAGATTATTTTTTTAATCCTAGGCTTTCTAACTAAATATTCTAGCTTTTTAGACATTAAAAAGTCAGTAAATTAGCTTGTAAAAGATGTTTTTTTGACCTTTGTATAGCAATTATTTTTTACAAAAAAATAATTTTTAAGCTTAAAGAGTTATAGCTCCTTTAGGCCTTATAATGAAAAATTAATTTGATTTTTTTTAAAATTGATAGTATAAATATCTTTATCTGTATATATCTTTGCCTGATTATTTTTCAATCTATTGTATTAAAATAATTAGGAGGAATTTTTTGAAGAGTTTAAATTTTTTATTATGGATAAATATTATGTATGAAAGGAGGATATCATTTTGAAGAAAAAACCGTCGGTACTGGCACTTGAATATATAGAGAGAAAAATCCTTACAAGAGAGTGGAACCCTGGAGATAAAATTAGTTCTGAGAAGATCCTGGAAAAGGAGATAGGAGTGAGCCGTTCTTCTATCAGATCTGCAGTGGAAAAACTGGTAGGTCTCAACATGTTGGAGAAAAAACCAGGTGATGGAACTTATGTAAATAAAATAGACAGTGAGAGTTTGCTCAATACATTTTTACCTTTGATCGCTTTTAGTGAGACTTCCTATTATGAGATTCTCCAATGTAGAATGCAACTGGATATTTTGGCTATAGAACTCTTTATAGAGAATATGCTTCCTAAGGATCTTAATGAGTTAAAAAGTCTTCACATGAAAATGTTAGAATCGGTAAAAGACAGGGAAAAGTTTATCGAGTTCGATATGGAATTTCATAAAACCATAGCAAGAGGAAGTGGGAATAAAACCCTTTACCTCATGAGTAATATACTGTATTCGATTTTAAAAGAATTTTCAAGAGAGCAGTATTCTGAAATACCCTTAGAAGAAAAATGTGCTCATCACGAAAAACTTTATAAAGCAATAGAAACTAAAAATAAAAAACTTGCCGTATCCTATGAAGAGTCGAGTTTTTTAGAAAGTATGGCAGTTTTAAAATAATAAAATGTCTTACTGTCAAAGCCATGGTAAAGGAGAACATCCTTTGTCGGGCTTTTTTTATTTTTTGATAAAACAAAAGGTGTTTCTCTAAATTGACCGAATATTACAGTGTAAATGTTACGAAGAAGATTTTTGTTGTTTTTTAGTGTGGTTTGTCTGTTTTTTGCAGGAAAGGATAAGTGATTAAGTTGTTTAATAGGATGTTGGTCAGCTTTCAGAATGAAGAGGAAGTGGAATATTTAACCAGGTATGCAAAGGTTATTAAGGAAAAATACAGTGGTATAGAGGTTGTGGGGTTATTTGTAAAGCCTATAGAGGGAGTAATGAAATATGATTATCTTAAGGGTTACTACCCGACTTCTACTGAGTGGGAATATATTGAAAAGACAATTCGTTTTGAAAAAGAAGCAGAAGAAAAGAAAAAGGAAAAAATTAAAAAGAAATTTTTATCTCTTATGGGAGACAGTAAATTTTATATTCGGTCAGGAGACCTTGCTGAAGTGTTGTTAGAAGAAATGAAGTTATTCGATGTCCTTGTAATATCAAAACCAAAAGATATAGGTCATGAATTAAAAGCTCTTTTCAAAAATCATTACAGGCCGGTTATATTTGTACCTAAGTTGGAAAATTATTCATTTGAAAAAATATTAGTGGCCAATGATCACCGTTTTGAGTTCTATAAATCCTTGTTTAGTTTTATGGGGATTTTTGAAAAAGTAAAAACAATTGATTCAATTTCAGTAAATGTCCGAGAGGAAGATCGGGAAAACGTTAATATCTATTTTAACAAAGCAGGTAGAAATATAGAGTGTTTTTATGAAGACGGAGATATAACGAATGTTATTTTGGAATACTCAAAAAGATACGACCTGCTTTTGATGGGAGACTTGCAACAATCGTTTATTTTTGAAAAAGTAACCGGGAAGCCTGGAATAAAAATAATAAAAGAGATCGACAAACCGATCTTTATGGGTTAGATGCAGAGAAGAATATCAACTTATAGGAAGTGGGAAAGCAGACAACCTGTATATCTGGAAAGATAAATGTCTTTTTAAAAGTCATATTTTTTTTTAAACTACCGTTTTAAAGTATCATCTTTTGGGCTTTAGAGGGATAAAGGTAACACCTTTTAAGGTGAAAATGTGTTTTTTTAAAACTTTTTGTTGACTTTTAAACAGTTTGAGGTTAACATTGTTATTGAAAGGTATGATGTTTAATTAAGAACTTAAGGAGGAATAAAAATGAAAAAATTGTCATCAGTACTTGTGTTAGTTGTTTTATTAATTCAATCTATTGCTTTTGTAGGTTGCGGTAAAAAGGATACTGCTGCGGGATTCCCTGAGAAGAATATTGATATGATAGTGCCCTTTGGTGCTGGTGGAGGAACAGATACTGTTGGAAGAACACTTGCTAACTCTTTGGAAAAGCATATAGGTAAACCAGTGGTTGTTACCAATAGAACAGGTGGATCTGGTGCGGTAGGTATGACAACTGGTGCAAAGGCAAAAGCTGATGGATATACTCTTACAGTTGTTACAAGAGAGATAGTATCTCTACCACTTATGGGTCTTGCTCAAATCAAATCAGATGATTTTGACTTATTAGCACTTATAAACCTTGAACCTGCAATTATACTTGTTAAAGAAGACTCTAAATATAAAACAGCAAAAGATCTTTTCGATGATGCTAGAAATAACCCAGGGAAAGTTAAAATGGCAAGTACAGCTAAACCAAATTTCTATGTATTAGGAATTGAAATTGATCAAGATATTAAATTCAATCACGTTCCATTTAACGGAGCATCTGAAGCGATTCCTGCAGTTCTAGGTGGTCATACTGACTTTACTATAGTAACTCCAGGTGAGGCAATATCTCAAATCAAATCAGGTCAGTTGAGACCAATTGGGCTTATGGATACAGAAAGACACCCTGAATTAAGTGAAGTTCCTACTTTAAAAGAGCAAGGCTTTGACATTACTTCAGGAACATGGAGAGGAATAGGTGTACCTAAAGGGACTCCAGACGAAGTTAAAGCAAAATTATCAGAAGCAATTGATAAAGCAGTTAATGATCCACAATTCAAAAGTATAATGGCAAAATCAAATACTTCAATCAGATATATGAATGCAGAAGAATTTACTAACTTTGTTAAAAGTGATGAAGAAACTATAAAGAAAATTGTAGATGCTTTAAAATAGGAAAAACTTAATAGAATGAAACCTCTCTTTTAACTGTCAGACTGATGGAGTTAGAAGTTGTAAAAAAGTGAAACTTTTTAGTCTGGTTTCATTCAAACTTTAAGCTAATAGCATTTGATTTATTCATCTGCTATTAGCTTAATCTGTTATAAACTTAAAGATTTATCTAAAAAAAAATAACATTGAAAATAATTTTCCAATTGGAATTTATGAAGAAACAATAAATAAAAGAAGGAGTCAGGGATGAAAAAAATAAATATTGTAACAGGTATTATCTTTATTATTTTTAGCATTTTTATATTTATTCAGGCCATTGGTTTTAAACAAACTTTAATTGTAGATGCAGGATTAGGTGCAGGTTTTTTTCCAAAACTGATTGCAGCTGCAACAATTATCTTATCAGTTTTACTAATTATATCCGCTGTAAAGGATGAGAGCCTAACCTCAAAAGTCAGTGATGTTTTTAATAGTGATATTAAAAAACCTCTGCTCGGAATGGTATTAATTCTAGCATATGGATTTTCAATAATGGTATTCGGATACTTAATAAGTACAATTGTTTTCTGTTATATATTTCTTCAAATTTTCAGAGTAAAGAAATTAATAACGAAAATAGCTGTTTCAGTTATTTTTTCATTTGTAATCTACTTTATATTTGGAACTGTATTCTTAATAAGCCTTCCTACAGGACTTTTGATGTAGAAACTTTAACTTTAGAATAATGAATTAATAAAAGGAGAATAATTATGTTTAGTTTAATTTTAGGAGGTTTTCAAACTGTATTTGAACCCAGTGTTATGTTGTTTCTTATACTAGGGGTAGTTGGAGGGATTGCAATAGGATCACTTCCAGGCCTTACTGCGACAATGGGAGTTGCAATACTTCTTCCATTTACATTTGGAATGGAAGCTACACAGGGACTAGTGCTGCTTTTAGGAATTTATATAGGTGCTATTTATGGTGGTTCCATTGCTGCGATACTACTCAAAACACCAGGTACGCCAGCAGCGGCAGCGACTGTGTATGACGGATATTCCCTTGTTCAAAAAGGAGAAGCCACAAAAGCTCTTAGTATGTCGGCAATCGCTTCATTTGTCGGTGGACTAATAAGTACAATTATGTTGATGACTGTGTCACCATACCTTGCAAAATTTGCCCTTAGATTTAGTGCACCAGAATACTTTGCACTTGCAGTTTTCGGACTTACTATAATAGCAAGTGTTTCGTCAAAAAATATTCTAAAAGGTATATTAGCAGGATTTTTTGGACTTATAATAGCAACATTTGGAATGGATCCAATTACAAGTTATCCTAGATTTACATTTGGTTCTTTAGACTTACTTAACGGTTTCTCAGTAATTCCAGTTCTTATCGGTTTATTTGCAATCTCAGAGGCTCTTTTCCAAATGGAAGCACTTGGAAAATCTGAAGAAAAGTGTGAAATTGTGAAGTTTAAAAAAGAGTATGTAACTATGAAAGAACTTATTAAAGTAGCACCTACAATGATCAAATCTGCCATTATGGGTACATTTATCGGTTCTATACCTGGAGCTGGAGCAGATATATCTGCATTTGTCTGCTACAATGAAGCCAAGAGAACATCAAAGCATCCTGAAAAGTTTGGTACAGGAATCCTTGAAGGGATCGCAGCTCCAGAAGCTGGAAACAACGGAGTTACAGGTGGAGCTTTAGTACCTCTATTAACACTTGGAGTTCCTGGAGATGCTGTTGCAGCTATCTTATTAGGAGCATTAGTTGTACAGGGGCTTGCTCCGGGACCACTTTTATTCCAACAAAACCCTGATGTTGTTTACGGACTGTTTAGTGCAATGTTTATGGGAAATATATTTATGCTGATCTTTGGACTTATTGGAATTAAACTTTTCAGTAGAGTTTGTGAGATACCTAAAAATATTATTGTTCCATTAATCATATTTTTATCAATAATCGGTTCGTACTCACTTAACAATAGTATGTTTGATGTATTTGTGGCGATCACATTCGGAATTTTAGGATACTTCATGATAAAAGTCGGAATCCCTCAATCACCAATTGTTTTGTCTATAATCCTTGGACCAATGGCAGAGACTAACTTGAGAAAATCAATACTTATGTATGAAGGAAGTTATGCTTTTCTATATACAAGACCGATAACAGTAGTGTTTATTATATTAGCCATTATTTCCATAGTTTCTGCTTATAAAAAAAGCAGAGTTAAAGTGGCTTAAAGTATTTAATTTTTAAAATTTTTAGGAGGATAATATGTTTGTTAAAAATACAAAAAAACTCACACTAAAAGCTGCTAGACTAATGGGTGATAAAGCTCTTGAAAAGTGTGAGGAGATAGGAAAATCCTTTGTATTTACAGTGGTAGATGCAGGAGGAAATGTTTTGTATACTCAAAGAATGGAGGATGCTTTTTTTACTAGTGTAGGAATAGCTACAGATAAAGCTTTTACTGCTGCTGCAGTAAAAAAAGGTACCCATGTTTTGACCAATATAGTAAAGCCTGAAAATGACCTTTTTGGTCTGAATCTTACTAACAATGGTAGAATTATTACCTTCGGAGGTGGACTTCCTGTCATAATTGATGGTGAAGTTATCGGAGGAGTAGGTGTCAGTGGTGGATCTGTAGAGGAAGATATGGCTGTAGCTCAAGCTGCACTGGATGTTTTACCTAAATAAAGAAAAAACTGATGAATGTTTACTATAAAACTACTTTGGAAATGATTCATATAGGGGCTTAAATAAAAATATAACCTCTCTTGTGATGTGTATAAAAAATTAAGCCCTTGATGAGATTAATTTTAAATAAAAGTAAAGTTTATTAAAAATTACATGGGACAAAGTAAATTATAAAAATAGTTATATTTTTGTTAAAGATAGCTTGTTATATGGTGATATAAAGATTTAATCTGCCTACAAAGGTATCACCTTTAATTATTTTTCTATTTTTTTTTAAAGTTTTTATTGACTTTAAATAGAAATGAAGTTAAAATTTGATATAAAGGTATGATGTTTAAGGTGGTGTGAAGTTGCATAAATAGATATTAATGATTATTGAAAAGGATATAATTTATATTACCTTGTTTTATTGCTTATTGATTATAAAATTTATAAAGGGGTGTTAATGTGAATAATTTTAATTGGAATTTTCCAACAGAAATTGCTTATGGTGAAGGTAGAGTCAGTGAAATCGGAGAGATAGCTAAAGGCTACGGTAAAAAAGCTATGATCGCAACTTATGCAAGAGGCGGATTTTTAGACTCCATTATCGATACTGTGGAGACTTCACTAAAAAATGCCGGAGTTGAATTTGTAACATTTACTGGAATAGAGCCTAACCCCAGAGCACAAACTATAGATAAGGCTATTGAGAAATTTAAAGCTGAAGGATGTGACCTTGTTATCGCTCTTGGTGGAGGAAGTGTTATTGACGGATCTAAATATATAGCCGCCACTGGTTTTTCCGGTGGAAATGCTTGGGATTATGTTGTTTTAGGAGATAGAGTGCCTAGAGAATATACTGGTGCATATCCTATTATCTCTATTCCTACTATTTCTGCATCTGGTTCTGAGTGTAATGCAGGTGGAGTCCTAACTAATGCTGAAACAAATGAAAAAAGTTTCTCTAGATCTGCTTATAGATTTCCTAAAGTAGCAATTGTAGATCCTGAGTTGTTAAGCTCTGTTCCTTTGAGCATTACTAAAGACAGCTGCGTAGATATTTTTTCTCACTTAATTGAACACTATCTGTCAAGTCATTCAGAATCTGAGTTTGCAGACAGAATGACAGAAGGAATGATCCTTACGCTAAAGGATAATTTTGATAAAATTATTAATAATCTTTCAGATACTGAGGTTAGAGGTCAGTTAGCTTTATGTTCTATATTTGGTTGGTCTGGACTTCAGGCACTAGGAAGAACTGGATGTATCCCTATGCACTCAATTGAGATGCCTTTAAGTGCTATATATGATTTGCCGCATGGAAGAGGAATGGCTATAGTTATACCTCCTTACCTTGAGTTGATGGCAGAAGCAGAAGTTATGCCTGCTAGATGGGCAAAACTTGCAAGAAGATGTTTTGGTGTAACTGAGAAAGATGATGTTAAAGCTGCAAAAATGCTAGCACCAAAAGTAACAGAGTGGTTGAAAGATACAGGTTCTTACCTGACTCTTTCTGATGTGAACATCCCATCTGACCAGTTTGAAAAGATGGCTGACGATATTGTAAGAATGTTCAAAGGACCTGAGGCTAACACAACTCCAGGACCAAGACCAGTAACTAAAGAAGAGATAATTAAAATTTATAATATGTGTAAATAGGATTTATAAGACCTTTCCTATCCTAGTTACCGATAAATTATATTATCAAATGTTTATAGGGGGCTCTATTAGAGCCCCCTATAAATTAATTTTTTGAATAAATTTAATAATAAGTACCTTAGTAAGTTATAATTCTCATCCATTCTTTCCTCTTAGCAAATAAACCTAATTTCAAAATCTATTTTATTGTATTTCCACCATCAATTGGCAATATAGTTCCAACCATGTCATTCGAGTAATCTGAACATAGATAAACAGCTGCATTTGCAACACTTTCAACATCTACTAATCTATTTGATGGTCTAATTGAAGCTAATGCATCTTGATCTTTTTGTGGGAATGCTAAAACTAAAGGTGTAGACATAGTTCCTGGAGCTATAGCATTTATGTTAATACCATTAGGAGCATTTTCTATAGCTGCTGCTTTTGTAAGTCCGTTAACAGCATGTTTACTTCCTACATATACGGATAGTCCAGAGAATCCAGCAGAAGTTCCAGCCTCAGATGATACATTAACGATTTTTCCTGCTTTATTTTCAAGCATCATTTTGATTTCATTTTGCATACATAAGAAAACTCCTTTTGCATTTATATTCATAATGAAATCATATTGCTCAATTGAAGTTGTGTTGAAATCTTTAAGTCCGCCAGTAACACCGGCATTGTTTACAGCAAAATCAAGTTTCCCATATTTATCTTTAATAATGTTCATGGCATTTTTGATATTGTCATTATTTGTAACATCACCTTTGATAAACATAGCTCCTTCGGTAAGTTTAGTGCATTCTTCTGCTACTTTATTTCCGTTTATTTCATCAATTCCAAAGATTACAACTTTTGCACCCTCTTCGGCGAATTTTTTTGAAATAGCTGCTCCTAGTCCGTTTTCTCCCCCTGTAATAAATGCTACACCGTTTCTAATTCCCTTCATTTGTTTACTACCATCCTTTCAATTCAGATTTTTTAAATATTAATCTATTAAACTTTTATCTGGAGTTACAATTATTTTAACCTGACTGTCTCTGTCACTACCTGTTAATGCAGTAAATCCTTCTTTTACCAAATCATCTAAATGAATTTTTTTAGTGATTAATTGATCGGCTTTTATTCTTCCGTCAGCTAGGTATTTGATTGTTGTAACAAAAATCCCTTCTCCATAAACAACAGATCCTATAATTTTCTTCTCGCCCATTACTAGATTGTTTAAGTTGAAGTTGACTCCTTTTTCCCAGATGCTAACTACAACTACTGTTCCTTTTTTACGAATTACATCTACAGAGGTTTCAAAACCAGCCTGAACACCAGTAACTTCAAATGAAATATCCGCTCCAAGTCCATTTGTAAGGTTTTTAACTTCTTCAGCTACATTTACTTCACGAGGGTCTAAAACTAAATCTGCACCTGCTTTTAAAGCAAACTCTTTTCTTTTAGTGGATAGTTCAACAGCAATTACATTTTTTGCTCCCAGGGCTTTTAGATTTTCAATCAATGCTAATCCTATTGGACCTGCACCAACAACAACTGCAGTCTGATTAACTTTAAGTTCACTTACTTCTATTGCGTGTAGGGCAACACTTAGTGGTTCAACAAGTGCCCCTTTTTCATAACTTACACCTTCAGGTAACTTTTTAACGAACTCCTTTCTGAATGTGGTGTATTCAGCCAGTCCGCCACCAAGATCCATTAGCCCATGAAACGCCAAACCGTCGCATAGGTGATAATTTCCCTCTCTACAGGCCTTACATTCTCCACAAGTAACAAGAGGTTCTATAACTACAGGGTCACCGATTTTAAATTCTGTAACATTTTTTCCTAGTTCAACAACTTCTCCAGAGAATTCATGTCCTAAAATAACAGGTGCCTTTGCACCAGTTGCAGGATGTTTTACATCTACCGGAATGAAAATAGGTCCTGTCAAATATTCGTGTAGGTCGGTACCACAGATTCCACACCATTTAACTTTAACTTTTACCTCATTTTCCTTTACCACCGGTTCAGCGACTTCTTCAATCCTAACATCTTTCGGTCCATACCATAATGCAGCTTTCATAAAATGATTCCTCCTTTGGATATATTTCTTTATTTTCTACAATGTAAAATAAAACTTTCACTTATGTGGTTATATTATTATAATATCGCAAAGAATTTTTTATGTCAACACTGTTTTTCAACATTAAAGTATTAATTGAGTTTTTTTTGATTTAAATTCGTCATTGTAGCATAAAGTTTCAAAATAAAAACCGCAGAAAAGAGTTATCTATAACCCCTTCCTGCGGTTTGGTATAATTTTTCAATAGATAAAATTATAAATGATTTTCTAATCCCAATTCTTTCATGATTTCTAAATATGAAGCATAAGCCTCTTTCATTTTTTCGTCAGTTAAACGAAAACTAGGACCTGAAAGGGCCACACATCCAACAATTGCTCCACCGGTTTTGTATGGAACAGCAAAGCAGTTGGTTCCCTGATATACTTCTTCAAAATCTGTAAAGTACTTTAAATTTTCATCGGTGTTGTTAAATACCTTTGCCACAGCGGCTTCATCAGGAAAATCAATAAACTTATTTTCCTCAAGAACTACCTTTAGAGGCTGAGATGACAGAACATAGTCGAGATAATAATACCTATTACCGACTTTTAAGGCAAAAGATGCAGTCTCATCAACACTTGCCACCAATTTATTCAGCAGTTCATTGATTTTATCACTAATGCCCGAGCCATTCATATATGATAAGCCCAGCCTCAAACTATTGAGCCCTAGTGTATAATCTAGACCATTATTTGTTCTGGTTATCTGCCCCAAATGTTCAAGAGTCTGGATAATCCCAAAAGCTGTCGAAGTTTTTAAGCCAGTTGCTTCACTGATTTCATTTAGTTTTGCAGTCCCTTTTTCGGCTATAAAATGAATAATCCCAAAAGCTCTCTGAACAGACTGAATATATTTTTTTTCACTCATTGCTACTCTCCTCTATACAAAATTAAAAAAATTATTAACTTTTAAATTATTTATTAGAATGATAGCATAGTATAATAAAATCAGCAATCATTTAGAGAACAAGTTACGGTAATGTTGAAATTTTACAGTTAAATAAAAAAATGGCTAAATCCAAATAGCTCAAAATTTATTCTGGATTTTTAGATACAAAAGTATAATATTTTAATTCTTTTATTTAAATTTCTGGGTTATAAGCTGTCCAAGATTTATCAATTTCGTCTGTACTTGAATCTAGATTTAGTTTCATTAACTTTTCTACGTCATTTAGATGTTGTTGATACATAGATATGTAATTTTTTTCATAAATCTTTATTTGTGAAATAAGCTAATTATATGCAATAATAATACATGATTTGCTTTTAATATATAAAAGGGGGACGATTAATGTTGTACAATTTTGATGAAATTATTGAAAGAAGAAATACCAATGCAATGAGTACTGATGGTTTTAGAGAATATATATTTAATGCACCGCAAGAAATGAAATTTCCTTTTGCAGATGATGAGTTTATTCGAATGTGGATTGCAGACATGGAGTTTGCAACTCCTCCAGAAGTTATCCAAGCGATAAAAGATAGGACCGAGAAAAGGATTTTTGGTTACACAAAAATATTTGACCCAGAGTATTATAATATATTTTCAAAGTGGACTAAAAAACATTATGATTGGACGTTTCCTAAAGAGCATTTGGTAACTTCTAACGGTATAATTCCAGCTCTCTATGAACTAATAGACCATATTTGCAAACCAAATGAGAAAGTATTAATTCTCACTCCTTCATATGCTTTTTTTAAATATGCTGCTGATTTTAATAATATTGAAACTGTATGCTCTGACCTGATTAATAAAAATGGTAATTATGAAATGAACTTTGATGATATCGAGATGAAGGCAAAGGACGAAAAAGTATCTCTGTGTATTTTTTGCAATCCACATAATCCAACTGGACGTGTCTGGACGGAAAAAGAATTGAAAAAAGTAGGAGAAATTTGTTTAGATAATGGGCTATGGATAATATCTGATGAGATTCACTGTGATCTTCTAAGAACGGAGTTTAAACATACCCCTATGTCAAAACTTTTTCCAGATTCTGATAAGATAATAACTTGCATGGCTCCTAGTAAAACCTTTAATTTAGCGGGACTTATGATTTCGAATATTATAATACCTGAAAAAAAGTTAAGGGAAAAATGGTATAAACGACATTTTTCAATGGAAAATCCTCTCAGTGTAGCAGCAGCCCAAGCAGCCTACGAACATGGAGATGAATGGGTTAGACAATTGAAAATCTATCTAGATGAAAATTTTGAGTTTACGAGGCAATATCTAGAAAAAAATCTACCAAAGGCTGTATTTAAAATCCCTGAAGCAACTTACTTAGCATGGATAAATGTTCAATCATACCTACCTGAAGATATTGACATTCCTCTTTATTTTGCAAATAATGTAGGGGTTCTTCTTGAAGGAGGAAATATGTTCGTTGCAAATTCCGATGGTTATATCAGACTTAATTTAGCTTGTCCAAGGACAATACTAGAAGAGGGTTTAAAGAGAATATGTACTTTTTTAAATAAATAACCCAAGTTTCATCTTTATTTAAGATTAAAGTATTGAATTTATCGGGATTCGTTACTTTTCTCTTGAAAGAAAAGCACCCCAAGAGCATTTCCTCCCTTCGGTCAGGGCGTAACCAAAAGTTCAAGCCTGTGAAAAATCAGCTAAATAACCTTGAAAATCCAAGAAAAACTCGAAACTCGCTACGCTCAGACAGTCGATTTTTTCTAAGGATTTCACTACGGTTATTCTTAACGCTGATTTTGTCAATGGCAAGGGAAAAGAGACCGAAAACCTCTCGCAAAAGAAAGCGTATATAGTTTGGTTTTAACTCTGTGAAACTCTCTATTTTTCTCTGTGCAACATACACTTTTATGATGCTCTGTGGCCAAAAGGTTTTATCTTTATTCGTGTTAATTTTTTTGCTTTTTATTGATTTTCATTCGTGACAAAATCCCTTGATTCTAATATTCTTGTAAATTCAGTAATTTATAAGACTTTCTTTCAATTAACAGCTTGAGTTAAATATTACTAAAAACGTTGAATAAAAAACTTGCTAAATGGTGAAGGTTGCAGTCTTCATCATTTTTTATTTATTATTTTTCTTTTAGATCCCTTTAACTTCAACATTCTATCTTTTAAGGTAGTATCTATCAAAAAATACCGTACTTGTCATTTGGATAAAAGGGTGATAACCTTATCTTGAGAAGCTTAAAAGCGGAAAAATAATAATATAAAATATTATAAATTAAAAAGGGGTGCAGTTATGAAGGAAAGAAAAGAGGAGATAATAAAAGCATATCAATTTAGAGAGGCAACTAAAGAATTCTTAGAAGACAAGAAAATTTCAGATGATGATTTTGAATTTATTCTAGAAACTGGAAGATTATCACCTAGTTCATTTGGGTGGGAGCCTTGGCAATTTTTAGTTGTACAAAATATGGAAATAAGAGAAAAATTGAGAGAATTCAGTTGGGGAGCTCAGAAACAACTTCCAACAGCTAGTCACTTTGTTGTTATTCTCGGAAGAAAGGCAAAAGAGATGATTCCTGGATCTGATTATTTCAAATATATAGCAAAGGAAGTAAATAAGCTCCCTGAGGATATTACGAAAATGAGAGAGGATGTCTTTGGTAAATTCCAAAATGAGGACTTTGATCTCACAGATGACAGAAAGATATTTGACTGGGTGGGAAAACAGACTTATCTTCCATTTGCCAATATGATGACTGCAGCTGCTCAAATCGGTGTTGACTCTTGCCCAATAGAGGGATTTGACAGAGAAAAAATAGAGGCTATTCTAAGGGAAGAAGGAGTTCTAGACACTGATAAATTTGGGGTAACAGCAATGGTAGCCTTTGGTTACAAAAAAGCCAATCTTGACTGGTCTAAAACAAGAAGAGATACAAGTGAAGTTGTCAAGTGGGTAAGATAGTAAAAAATAGAACATTGATGGATGTATAAATGTTTCTACTGGTCTAATTGTTAAACGTTTTAGGCGACATTGAAAAAAGAGGTGAATAGAGTGAAATACACGGGACCAATTTATAGACCTCCTTATGAGGCCGGAAGTCTGCTGCTGCAAGTGACTGTGGGGTGTGCTCATAATAAATGTGCTTTTTGTACCATGTATAGGGAAACGCAATTTTCAACTGAATCTATCGAGCAGGTGGAGAAAGATCTGAAAGAGGCAAGAAAAATTCATAAGAGCATTAAAAGAGTATTTTTGGTAAATGGAGATGCCTTTGTGCTAGGTGCAAGCAGATTAAAGCCCATTGCTGAAAAAATCATAGAATACTTCCCTGAAGTGGAAGTGATCACAATGTATGCTCATATCAACAATATAAAGGGAAAAACTGATGAAGAACTGAAGGAACTTGCAAAATTGAGAATAAATGACTTGTGGGTGGGAGTGGAAACCGGCCATGAAGAAGCCCTAAAATATTTAGATAAAGGCTTTAATTTAGAAGAAGCAAAAGAGCAACTAAAAAGACTGGGAGATGCTGGAATCAGATTCATATACGGAATGATGTATGGGGCTGCAGGAAGAAGCAAAGGAATTGAAAATGCCCTTGCAAACGCAAAATTAATAAATGAAACAAAACCTATGGGGATGGCTCCCACTACCTTGAATCCAAATCCTGGAACTAAATTGTGGGATGATGTGGAAAGCGGTAAGTTTACCCTGGCTACAGAGGGGGAGATCTTTGAAGAGATGAAAAGTTTACTGAAAAATATAGAGGTTGAGGGACTACAATATCTAGGTAGGCATGCTATAAATACGATTCCATTTGATGCAATACTGCCGAGGGATAAAAAGAAGGCAATAGAGGTAATTAATGCCACAATTGATAAGGTGGGCGAGGACTACTTAAACAGTGTTCCAAAACGTCATTCAATTTAAAATTAACTTATTAAATTTTAAAAAGCTTGCTTGGAAAAGATATAACAACAAAGCTAATATTAAAATAAAAAAACAGAGTTTATTAGAGGAAATAAACTCTGTTTTTTAGAAGAACTATAATAAGCTCAGATCTCTGACTCTGTAAAAATAAAAAATTAGAAGGGAGAAAAGTTTGTTATGAATAAAACAATATTGATTACAGGCAGTACAGATGGTATAGGGAGGTTAACGGCAATAAAACTTGCAAATAAAGGCTATACAGTCTATGTTCATGGCAGAAGCCAGGAAAAAATTAGAACAACTATCAACGAAATAAAAGAAGCGACTGGAAATCAAAATATAAAGGGATTTATAGCAGACTATTCAGACTTGAATTCAGTTGAAAAGATGGCTGAAGAGATCAATGAGAAAGTAGCAAAATTAGATGTGCTGATCAATAATGCAGGGGTATTTAACACTTCAAAAATTAAAAACCAAGACGGTTTAGATATAAGAATGGTTGTAAATTATCTGGCTCAGTATCTATTGACGGCAAGGTTACTGCCGTTATTAAACAAAGGGACAGACCCAAGAGTTATAAATCTAAGTTCTGCGGCTCAGGCTCCTGTATCTATAGATGTTTTACTGGGAAAAGAAACTGTATCTAATGGTGAAACCTATGCCCAAAGTAAGCTTGCATTGACAATGTGGACTTTTTATATGGCAAAAAAAGAGCCTAATATTTCTATGATTGCAGTAAATCCAGGATCATTGCAGAACACAAAAATGGTCCAAAAGGCATATGGTACATCATGGTCTTCACCTGACAAGGGGGCGACTATTCTGTCAGAATTATCAAATATAGAGGATGCCATAAAAATTTCCGGGAAGTACTTTGATAATGACAGAGGAAACTTTGGAAATGCTCATCCAGATTCTTATGATGATGCAAAAATAAAAAAACTTATTGAAACAACTGATGAATTGATTAAAAAATTAATTGGATAATTGACAGAGAATTAAAAAAGAGGAATTATCCTTCCTAAAAAATAAATTTTGCTAATTACCCGATAATCTGGCAGGCTCTCAGAATATTTTATTCTGAAAGCCTGTTTTTAATTGATTTTCAAATTTATTTTATTCTTTTATCGTAGATCATTTCGTTCATAGAATACAACGCCTTGTATATTCCATCAGGAGTAGCTTCAAAATCAACTGCATCCCTTTCATCGATGGAGATCATTTTAGCAGAGGCTACAGCATCCTGATTGGCGGCCAAAAATATGAATTCCCAATTATACTTTTCCTGCTGTCGTTTGATCCTAGACCCAACCTGCTCGTAGGTATATTCTTTACTGTCGTTTTCAAGTCCATCTGTAAGAATTGATACAATTACTTTTTCAGGCCTATCTTCTTCAGGAGTTTTGTTTAATCTTTCCCCTATACTGTCGATGGTTCTTCCAATGGCGTCTAGCATGGCAGTAGTCCCACCTGGTACATAAGTATTATCGTTCAAAAATGGTACTGTCTGAATATCTTTCCTGTCATAGACAATCTTGTAATAGTCATTGAAAAGTACAAGTGTAAGAGCTGCTTCACCATCAAACTTTCTCTGACTCTCTATAAAACTATTGAACCCTCCGATGGCATCACTTTTTATTGATTCCATAGACCCGGACCTGTCGATGATACATATGATTTCGTGGTACTTCTCTTTCATTAGAAAGCCTCCTTTTTTATTTCGATAAAAAATTTTAATTGCTATTCTAGGAAATTTTTATAAATTACTGAATTTATAAGAATATTAGAGTCAAAGGATTTTGTCACGAATGAAAACCGATAAAATTCAAAAAAAATTAACACGAATAAAGATAAAACCTTTTGCCCACAGAGGACACAGAGAAAAGAAGAGAGTTTCACAGAGTGAAAATAAAAATATTTTAATTTTTAAACTACTTTCCCTTTTAAAAAATGCCGTTAAGAAATCATCTTGTGAAATCCACTTTCATTGAAATAAGAAGGTTTACCGACTATATTTCAATAGAAAGTTAGTTCAGAAGGGATTTTAGGTATTTTTTAGGGGTGCCTTTTCTTTGGTTACTTTCTTTGGGCAAGCAAAGAAAGTAACACAGGTTTTTGGAGAAATTCAATAATTTATTTTGAAATAAAAGAGCAACTCTAGTTAAGTAACATCAATATATTTATTCCTAAATTAATTTTCTCTCAAATTTGAATAATTCCTCTATTGAAATATTTTGAAAAAAATAATTTTTAAAAAATTTTTTCTATATTTTTTTGTATATGAGATATAGTAGTCGCAAAAATAAAGAGGGATGAAAAATGGAAAGAAGGTTTAAACTTATAAATGAAAAAAAAATAGAAAAGAATGGTGAATATGTTTTGTACTGGATGCAGGGAAGCCAGAGAACTAGATACAACCATTGTCTTGAATATGGGGTGTTAAAAGCCAATGAGATGAAAAAACCTCTTATAGTTATTTTTAATCTTATAGACGGATATCCTGATGCCAATGAAAGACATTATTCCTTTATGCTTGAGGGACTGAAAGACGTGAAAAAAGCACTTTTTGCTAGGAAAATAGAATTTTATATATCTCACGGTGATATGGCCAAAAATATAGTCAAGGCATCTGAAAAAGCATCAATATTAATATGTGACAAGGGGTATATGAATATCCAGAAAAAATGGAGGGCTGAAATAAGCTCAAAAGTTAAATGCCAGGCTGTGGAGATAGATACCAATCTTGTGGTGCCTGTGGAAGAAGCCTCACAGAAAGAGGAGTATGCTGCAAGGACAATACGGGAAAAGATAAAAAGACAGCTAGATGAATTTTTATATGATTTTGAAAAGATAAAATATTCGGTGAATAAGAGTTATAATAAAAAGTTTTGTTTTTATGAAAATAATTTGAATAAAGATTTAGATAATGTAGGTAAGGTTCTTGATAATATGAAACTAAATAGGAGTGTTTCTAAGTCTTCTTTTTTTTACGGAGGAGAAATAGAAGCTGAGAAAAGATTAGATGAATTTATAGAAATAAAGCTAGAGAGCTATAGTTATAAAAACAGTGATCCAGGAGAAGATAATGTATCAAAACTATCTCCCTATCTGCATTTTGGAAATATATCTCCTGTTGAGATAGCCTTGGAGTTATTAAAAATGAAAAATGAAACAAATAGTGAGAGTATAGAGGCTTTTCTAGAGGAGCTTATAATAAGGCGGGAGCTTTCTCATAATTTCATATATTATAATGAAAGATATGATAAATGGGACGGTATAAGTTACTCGTGGGCATATGAAACTCTAGAAAAACATCGAAGTGATAAAAGGGAAAATATATACAGCTTGGAAAAACTTGAAAAATACAAAACCCATGACATTTACTGGAATGCAGCACAAAAAGAGATGGTAGTTACCGGATTTATGCACGGGTATATGAGAATGTACTGGTGTAAAAAAATCCTAGAGTGGAGCAAGACTCCAGAAGAGGCTTATGAAAGAACCATATATCTGAATAATAAATATTTTCTAGATGGGCGAGATCCCAATTCGTACACAGGCGTAGCCTGGTGTTTCGGTAAACATGACAGGGCCTGGAAGGAAAGAAGTATTTTTGGTAAAATAAGATATATGAATTCTGAAGGACTTAAAAGGAAATTTGATATGGATAAATATGTGAAAAAAACAGAAAAACTCTGATATATCAATCTAAGTATATTCTTATTTAAATAGTAAATTAAGAAATGTTGGAATATAGGGGGGAAAAATGGAGAATATTTATACAGAAAAAATAAAGATAGGAATGTCATCGTGTATGTATGGAGCCAGGGTAAGGTATAACAGTAAAGGCTGGGAGATGCTAGGGTATCTTCATAGAGAGCGTTCTAATTACCTCTGGACTCCTGTGTGTCCAGAAGTAATGAGCGGAATGGGAGTGCCTAGATCTCCTATAAGGCTTGTTGGAGGAAATGGTGAGGACTTCTGGATAGGAAATACAAAGGTTAAGAACAGAGAGGGGAGGGATGTAACCTCTATGATGGGAAAAGGTGCCTTGGCATGCTATGAAACCCTTGAAAGAGCCGAGGTAGATGCCTATATATTCATGGAGGGAAGCCCTAGCTGCGGTGTATACAGGACTACTTTGAAAAATAAGAGATTAGGTAAGCCACCAGGGGTATTTGGAGCTCTGCTTTTAAACAGAGGGTATTTTCTCATACCTGCTCAGGACCTTCAGAGTCCTGTGAAGTGGTGGGACTGGAGAAGGAGACTTACCGCCTTTGTGTGGCTCAAAAGACAAAAGGTCACTGAGGTAAAAGACCTCTATGAAATCTGGCATATTTTGAAATTCCTTTGTCAGGAACTTGATGAAAAAAGTGCAAGGGAGCTAGGACACAGAATAGGAAGTTTCAAGAAAGATATAGGAGAAAAAGTTGTGGCAGAGGTTAAGGATGAAATTTTGGAAATTTTGAGGAAACCATCTGATGTGAAAAGGGTGAAGCAGTGGTTATGGAAAAACTACATTCATCTAAAAAAATCCAAGGGGATAAGTATAGAGGATGTATGTCCTCCTGAAGCCCTTAGAAACATGACACATATCGCAGAAGAGATGATTCATGTGGAGATAGAGTCAAGAGACAAGGGCCTTATCTTCGGGAGTTCACCAATAAACTACAAGCCCTCTAGGTAAAAGAGGGCTTGTAGTATTTTATCATTAAAATTTATAAGACGAGTTTTACAAGTTGGAGGCCAGGATTTTTATTTTCAGAAAATAATATTTAAAAAGCCTCATCTGAACCGAATCAAATTTTATACCGTTTCCGTTTTCTACAATTTCGTATAACTTTAATTCTTTGTTTTTAAATAAAAAAGTATGTTTTGCAAAATCTGAAACCCCGTATTTTAAATCAGGCATTTTTCTGTCTATTCCACTAAAAATAACGTAACCGTTTTTTATTTCAGTTTTATTTCCTGCAGAATCAGGAACACCAGCTCCAAATGACTTAAATCTAGTCCTGTCAAGGACGATATTGTGATTTTGATCAATTCTAAAAATTTCTTCCCATGGTTGGAGTTCAACTGAATGCATCCATCTCATGGTGAACTCATCTCCTGGACTAATTTTATTTAAAAAGATTATAGAGTCTTTTGATAAGTCCTTAATGATTAGTGCGTTCTTCTGAAATATAAAAAGAGACATAAAGATTAGTATAAGAATAAACATTATTTTTTTTATTGAGTTCATTTTATTCTCCCTGATTGTACTTTTTAAATTTTTTGAATTTCTTAATATTAACATATCATACTCCTAGAGATAGTTCAATATAATATCATCTTGGAATATTTCTCATCACTCTTTATGATAACTACCTACATAACCCCTATACTTTCCATTCTACTAAAACGTATTTATAAAATCAAAACTTGAAACATTAAAAAACAGCCACCAAACTAAGATGTCCGATGGCTGTTTTTAACTTGATTATTTTTAAAGATCAGTAACCTAATTTTCTTGAAATTTCAGAACAGGTATTCATGAGTGCTAAAGCTTCCTTATCAATATCACGGTTCTCAGAAAAAAGTCCTGAGATACTTACTGCCCCCACGACAGATTTTGTAGAGTCAAAAACCGGTGCCCCTATACAAAGCATATGCTCCTCTATCTCTCTATTGTCAATGGCATAGCCACGATTTTTTATTTCTTTCAATTCTTTTATCAGATCTTGTTTTGAAAGACTGTACTTGGTTTTTTTTTCAAAAGGTTGCATAGCTATAAGAGCTTCAATTTTTTCAGGAGAAAGAAAAGCCAGTATGGCCTTTCCCAATGAGGTGCAATACATGGGATTTGTACTTCCTATTCCTGCAGTTGTGATAATAGCTTTTTCAGATTCATGTTTTGATATATAGACTATTTCTCCATCGTTTTCCACAGCATAAAAAACAGTTTTTCCGGTTTTTTCAGCCAATTCCTGCATAGGCTTGTCTATGATTTTGAAGATCTCTTTATTTCTAGAATAACTGTTTCCTATTTGAAAACTTTTTAAACCTATTTTATAAAGATTTAATTCTCCAGTATTTTTTTCAAGAACCTCCAGATGAGCCATTGTTTCTAAGATATCATAGGCACTGGTCTTTGGAATTTTCATTTTTGCAGTTATCTCTTTGACAGTTAGCCCATTTTTTTCTTTTGATAAAAGTTCTAATATTTTAACGGTTCTTTCAACAGTTCTATTTATTTTCATGCTTTTCCCTCAAATCTTAGTTTTTTACAGGTATTATATCATAAAAATTTTAAAACAGGATTATCTACCTACATCATAGCCTATTCCCTTAAATAATTTTTCCACTTCGTCCTTTGTGACTATATTTGTATCCCCTGGAATCGTATGTTTCAGTACAGCTGAAGCAGCAGCAAATTCAATTTTATAATTGTCAGTTGAATCTGCTAAAAAAGCATATAAAAATCCTGATGTAAAAGCATCTCCGCTTCCAACTCTATCTATTATATCCACTTCATACTCTTTAGAAATTTCTATATCCTTTCCGTTGAAAACAAATCCGCTGTATAAATTCTTTGATGCCGAGACTACGTTTCTTACAGATGAAACTATATATTTAAAATTATATTTTTCCATAACCTTTGGATAAAGAGTCTTGTAACACCCTAGGATATTTTCTCCGATGTATCCTTCTCCCATAGGTATACCAAGTATGTTTATAAAGTCGAGATAACCTGCAAAAGCGATATCAACATATTTTAAAACTCTTTCTATACCTATAGATGCGTCTTTTAGAGACCACATTTTGCTTCTGTAGTTAAAGTCAAAACTGACAGTTATCCCTTTTTCTTTTGCTGTTTTCATAAAAAGCTCGGCTAATTCAAGGGCTTCAGGACTAACCGCCAGAGTTATTCCAGATACGTGGAAAAGAGAGACACCTTCAAATATAGCGTCTATATCAAATTCATCCTTAGATACAGTTGAGAATGCAGAATATTTTCTGTCATATAAAACCTTGCTGCTTCTCACAGAAAAACCAGTCTCTAGAAAATATGTTCCTATTTTTTCTCCACCTCGTGCCACAAAAGAGGTATCCACACCGTAACTTTTGGCGTGACGTAAAGCAGCATCTCCTAATTCATTTGCCGGGGCTTTTGTAACAAGTCTTGTGTCAACACCGAGGTTGGCAAGATCTACAGCTACATTTATCTCGGCCCCACCGTAATTTACTTCAAATGATGTTGAATTTATAAATCTTTGGTTTCCAGGAGGGGAAAGTCTCAAAAGGATCTCTCCCAAAGTAACGACCTTCTTTTTCATATTATCCATTCACCTCTTCTCTAGTTACTTTTACTTTTTCAACGAATTCTTTTGCTTTTGCCACAATCTCTTGGAAAGAACCATTAGTAAGCTGTCCCCCTACACCTACTGCGATAACTCCGTTTTTTATCCATTGGTCTACATTTTCCAGACTTACTCCTCCTGTAGGCATTATGTTTACCTGCGGAAGAGGAGCTTTTACAGCTTTTACAAATGATGGTCCAAAGGCACTTCCAGGGAACATCTTAATAATATCGCATCCAGCTTCCATAGCGGTGATAATCTCTGTTATAGTCATGCAACCAGGCATATAAGGTACTTGATATCTGTTACACAGTTTTGCAGTGTCTTCGCTGAATCCAGGTGAAACTATATATTCTGCCCCTGCTAATATTGCGATTCTAGCAGTTTCAGGGTCTAATACACTTCCGGCTCCCACAAGGAGTTTTTCCGAAGGTATAGTCTTTTTTAATTCCTTTATAACTTCGGTAGCACCGGGAACTGTATACGTAACTTCTACAGCTGGTATGCCACCCTCTATACATGCCTTTGAAGTATTCACAGCCTCTTCAAGGTTTTCTCCTCTAACAACAGCCACCACACCGACATCTTTGATTTTCTTTAATATTTCAAATTTTTTCATTTTTTCCTCCCATTCACATATACGAATTAAAAACACAAATACGTTTTATATAATTTTAGTTTCTTTATTTGATTTTGTCAAGGTTAAAATAAAAATTACTCCTCTGTTAAAAACAGTTCCCTCTTAAATAGCTTATATAAAATTTAGGCTTCAGACTGTGTAGAGTTTCAATTATTATTAAAAATTTATACTTAAAAAATATTATTTTTCTTGACAACTGCTAAAACAAAAAGTATATATTTCATATTAGAAGCTGAAAAATATATGTATATTTTCAGATACAAAAAGATTTTTGATTAAAGTTTCCGGGAGGAAACACTAATGGATTATTTAAAAGATTACTTTGGACTGGGTGGAAAAGTCGCAATAATTACAGGAGGAAATACAGGGATTGGGATGGTTAGTGAGATAAATTTAACCCAAGTTGCTACTTAAAAAAAAATTATTATAAATTACTGACTTTATCCAAAAGCTGTGTTACTTTCTTTGCTTGCCCAAAGAAAGTAACCAAAGAAAAGGCACCCCTAAAAAATACCTTAAATCCCTTCTGAACTAACTTTCTATTGAAATATAGTCGGTAAACCTCCTTATTTCATGAAAGTGGATTTCACAAGATGATTTCTTAACGGTATTTTTTAAAGGGGAATTTAAAATCTTAAATGATTTTTTTTAAATCTTTTGAAATTTTTTTGGCCATTGATAAAATAAGCGTTAAGAATGACTGAGAGAAATCTCTAGAAAAAATCAACTGTCTGAGCGAAGCGAGTAGCCAAAAAATAACGAGTTATACGAGTATATTTTCTGGTTCTCAGGAACTTGCTTTCTGAGTTTCCCCTAGTTTTCTTTAGATTTCCGAAGGAATTTAGCTTATTTTTCACAGACCTTGATTTTTGGTTATGCCCTGACCGAAGGGAGGAAATGCCCTTGGGGTGCTTTTCATCAAGGAAAAGTAACAGAAGTTTGGGTAAATTCAATAATTTAATAAAGGTAGCAACTTAGGTTAAATTTATAAATAGGGTTTTTTATTTAGGATGTTTCTTAGAAGAATCACCTAAATTTTGGTTATATAAATACAATATTTAGAAAATTGGAGGAGATTAAATGATATACGGAAATTTAGAAAATTTGGGAGATATTACCATTTATCCTGAGTCTATACAAAAGGCAATTAAATATCTTTTGGATACAGATCTTGAAAATAAGGAGGCAGGAGTATACGAAATTCAGGGACGGGATATCTATGCACAGATAATAGATATGGAAACTGCCCCTAAAAATGAAAAAAAACCGGAGATTCACAAAAAATATATAGATGTTCAGTATCTTGTGTCAGGAATAGAAAGAATCGGGATTGCTGTGGACACCCATAAAAATAAGGTATCAGAAGCTTACAGTGAAGAAAAGGATGTACTCTTTTATGAAGAGTGTGAGGGTGAGACTGATCTTCTGATGCTTCCTGGAAATTTTGCAGTATTTTTTCCAAATACTGTTCATAGACCAGGATGCAATGACGGAAAAAATGCCAAGATAAGAAAAGTCGTAATTAAAATTAATAAAGACGTATTGTAAAAAAAAGTTATTTAATAATATTATGAATAACTAAGTATGGGTTCCCTAGGGGGACCCTATTTTAATTTTATTTTTGGATTTGTCTTATTAAGTGGTCAACAGCTTTCATTAGAAATTTAATATACCCTTCAGGGAATTATGATAGAATATAAAAAGAATAATTTAAGAGGACTGGTAGGGATGAAAGAAAGAATTATACTTCATTATGATATGGATGCATTTTATGCTTCAGTTGAGGCAAGAGACAATCATACTCTCAAGGGGAAACCCATGGTTGTAGGGGGGAGTATCATAACAACTGCAAGCTATGAGGCTAGAAAATTTGGGGTTAGATCTGCTATGCCAGTGATGGAGGCGAGAAAACTCTGTCCCAATCTAATAGTGGTACCGGTTTCCATGGGGAAATATTTGGAAGTGTCCCAAAAGATAAAAAACCTTGTTATAAGGCTGACTGAAAAAGTAGAATTTATAGCTTCAGACGAAGGCTATGTAGACATATCAGAGGTCATAAAAAAATATCCTTCAAAAGAATATTTTGCCAAAAGGTTTCAAAGAGGTATATACAAAAATACAGGTCTTACCTGCTCTGTGGGAATAGGGTATAACAAACTTTCTGCCAAAATTGCCAGTGATGCAAAAAAACCAGGAGGATACCATATATTCAACAATAGCAAGGAGTTTATAGATTATATAAGTGGAAAAAATATAAAAATAATACCTGGAGTTGGTAAAAAATTTCAAGAACTTCTTGCAGAAAAAAACATATTTCTTGTAAGGGATGTCTATGGGTTTTCGCTATATGAACTGATCTCTTTTTTTGGAAAATCCAGAGGTGAATTTCTTTATTTTTCCTCATTGGGAGAGGACAACAGAAGGGTGGACTACAAAAAGAAAATACACTCAATTGGAAATGAAAATACTTTTAAATTTCCTTTAGAATCAGAGATTGAGATAAAGAGAGAATTAGAAAGTATTTTTTATAAAACACATGAAAGATTATTAAAAAAGGGGCTTTTGTGTAAAACACTGACCTTAAAAATAAGGTTTGAAAACAGAAAAACCATAACCAGGTCCAAAACTCTTGAAAATCTTGTGGATTCAAAAGAAATATTGCTGAATACCTTAGAAAGCTTAAATGAATCGGTAGATTACAATATGAGGGTGAAACTTTTGGGAGTATCTCTTGGAACCTTGGCTCAAAAATCTGTCAGGCAACTATCTTTTTCTGAAAGAGGACTTTTCAGAAAAAAAAATAATCTGGATCTTCTCAAAGAAAAAATAAAAAAAATAGAGGGGAACAATTAGAAAAACAGTTGTATTTTTTAAAAGGTTAAAGTAAAATTAAAATAGATAAAAAAAAATTAATTAAAAATAACGGATTATATATATGTAATAGATGATATATATGCTTTTTATTCGAAAGAACAGTTATAAATTATCTGTAATATTTTTAGAAAATTAGGAGGAGATTTTTGAAAAAACAGTTGGCGAAAAATTTTATTGATTTTAGTTATAAAGGGAAAAGTGTATATCATGTTGTGAAAAGTATAGAGGAACTCTGTGTTGAAAAGGGTTACCAAAAGCTAGAGCTTACCAAAAAATGGAATATAATTCCAGGGGGTAAATATTATGTAAAAAGAAATGATTCTACAATAATTTCTTTTTCGATAGGTGATGGAGAGAGGTTCTTTAAAATTACCACCAACCATACAGACACTCCTGGATTTAAAATAAAACCCTCACCTGTGTCAATATCAGAGAAAAACTACCTAAGACTGAATACAGAGGTTTACGGAGGGCCAATACTCAATACCTGGATGGACAGACCTTTGTCAATAGCCGGTCGGGTAATGGTAAAAGGAAAAGATATACTAAAACCTAAGTCAGTTACAGTGGATATAGATAAACCTCTGCTGGTGATACCAAATCTAGCAATACACCAGAACCGAGATGTAAATGAGGGTGTAAAGCTTTCCAGACAAAAGGATATGCTTCCTCTAGCGTCACTTATAAATGAGAAAATCAATAATGAAAACTTTATTTTAGATATTTTGAGCAAAGAATACCAAATAGAAAAAAATGATATATTAGACATGGAGCTTTTTCTCTATGAATACACCAAGGGTATGCTCACAGGTTTAAACGAAGAATTTATATCATGTGGAAAGATAGACAACCTCGCATCTACCTATGCAGGAGTAATATCTATGCTTGAATGTTCAGAACATCAGGGTATAAATATAATTGCATGTTTTGACAACGAAGAGATAGGAAGCAGGACAAAGCAAGGTGCAGATTCTAACTTGCTTCTTAATATAATGGAAAGAATTATTATTTCTTTAGACAAGGGAGAGAGAGAAGACTTCTTTAGGGCCATGTACCGATCGTTTATGGTGTCTGTAGACGGAGCTCATGCAGTTCACCCTGCAAAGGGAGAAAAAACAGACATAACAAACAGACCTATATTAAACAAGGGTGCAGCAGTTAAAATAAGTGCTGCCCAATCCTACACAACAGATGCTTTTTCTGGTGCAGTTGTAAAAAATATATTTGATAATAATAATCTTCCTTATCAATATTTTGTAAATCATTCTGACGAAAGAGGTGGGAGTACTCTAGGACCAGTTTCTGCTGGTCATATTGATATAGACTCTGCCGATTTAGGTCTTCCTATGCTGGCTATGCACTCAATCAGGGAGATGTGCGGTGTAGATGATTTGTATACTTTAAAGGAGTTTTTAAGAGGTTTTTACTCTTTATAGAGAAATTTGAAATAAAGTTATACAGGAATTTTTAAAATTAGGGGAATTTTTAAGAATCAAGCTAAAAAGCACCAAAAATATTATTACGGGGGAAAGGTGATCTTTTATGAAAATACTTGTTGTTGAAGATGAACAAAATATAATGACCTACCTTAAAAAGGGTCTGACAGAGGCCGGATATAAGGTTGATGTTGCAGGAAACGGAGAGGACGCCATCTATCTCGCATCAATAAATAATTATGATCTCGTGATTTTAGATGTGATGATACCAAAGATAAATGGTCTAGAGGTGTGCAGGATTCTCAGAAGAGAAAAAAATCCAGCCTATATAATACTTTTATCTGCAAAAGATCAGGTTCAGGATAAGGTAGAAGGTTTAGATGCAGGAGCCGATGACTATTTGACGAAACCATTTGTATTTGCAGAACTTTTGGCAAGAATCAGGGCGGTACTAAGAAGAAACTCTGAGGATAAAGAAAATATAATCGAAGCCAAAGGACTCACAGTTAATCTCTTGAACAGAGAGGTGAAAAGAGGCGGGAAAGACATAGAACTTACACTAAAGGAATTTTCTTTATTAGAATATTTTATAAGAAACAAGAATCTTGTGCTCACAAGAACAATGATAGCTGAAAAAGTATGGAATATAGATTTTCTAACTGATACTAACGTAGTAGATGTTTATATAAACCACCTTAGAAAGAAGATAGACAAGGATTTTGACGACAAGTTGATCTACACTGTGAGAGGAGTAGGATATATATTAAAAGCTTAATTTTTAGTCTGAGAGAGATTGTCTTCTCTAAAGATAAACTGCGGGGAAGGATCTTTCTTATAAGCTCACTTATGGCAATTGTAGCAATAGTAATGATTTTATTACTTTTCAACTATACAATCCAGCTTTTGATTATGAATGAAATTGATAAAGAGCTGGCTACAGAAGTCAAAAATTTCAACTCTTTTGTAAAAAATAAAGAGTTCGATTTGCAGGTAAATGCAGGTGAACTGAGAAAGGATCTTTCGTTTGTCGTTGTTGATAAAAATAATAACGGCATCTATATGGAAGCCTTTAGTCTAGAAGATTCAGCACTGATAATAGAAGAAATTTCAGATGCTGAAAAAGAAGTCTTTGATGTGGTTATCGTGCCTAATAAGAGATATCATCTGATGATGTCTGAAATTCCTAGAAATAGCTTATTCCCCAATGGAAGTAGACTTATTGTGGCTAAGGATATATCCTATATTTCCAATACAAGGTATTTTTCCAGTTATATAATGGCAATTACAATGTTGGTTCTTATTACTTTTTTTGTTACCATGATAAATTTTACAATGGAAAAGATTTTCAATGCTCTTAGAGAGCTTGATGATTTTGGAGTGGCTCTCCAGGGAGAGAGAGTTCCTGATCTTTCTCTTAGATTTAATAAAAGGTATGGGAACAATGAAATAGACACCCTTATAAACACTCTAAATCATTCAATAGCAACCATGGAGGATTCCTTTAAGAAAATGGAGGAGTTTTCTTCTAATGTAAGTCACGAGCTTAAAACACCAATGACCTCTATGAAGAGTATGATTGAGATCGAACTTTCCAAAGACAGGACGAAGGAGGAATATCAGGAAACCCTTATAAAAGTACTAGAAGAGATGGATTGGCTTATAGGTATAACCAAAGATCTACTGACTCTTACAAAAAATCCTCAGGGGATACAAGCATCCTTTGAACCTGTAAATTTATCTAAGGTAGGAGGGGAAATTTGTGACATTATGGAGATAATTGCCATAGATGAAGACATTGATCTCAAATGGGACTTTTCTGCTATAGAGGATGAACTGGTTATGGGGGACAGCAGCAGCATAAAACAGGCAATAATGAATATCATCAACAATTCAGTGAAATATAACAAGAAAAACGGTTCTGTGTGGGTATACGGAGAAAAAACCAAAGAACTGGTCAAAATAGTAGTAGAAGACAGCGGAATAGGAATAAAAAAAGAGAATATTTCAAGATTAACAGAGCGTTTTTTCAGAGAGGACAGTGTGAGAACAGTAAAAAAATCTGGTGTAGGGCTGGGTTTATCTCTTGTAAAACACATTATCCATCTTCACAGGGGAGAACTTGAAATTTATAGTGAAGAAGGTGTTGGAAGTATTTTTAAAATATCTCTTCCGAGATATAGCGAGGGCGGATAATATCCCTCGCTATTATTTTTTGGTAAAATTTATGCTACAATGATTTTATCTGAAATAAACAAAAAAATGGAGGTTTTAATATATGGATTTTTATGTAAGAATGCTTATAAAAGTTTTGGAAAAGTCTATGAGTGCATGTGAATCTGAGGTTTTGAAAAAGCTAAAGTCAGGATATGACCTGTCTGCAAAGGATAAAAAGGAATTAGAGTACCTAGTAGATAATCTTTAAAATATTTTATGTTAAATTTAGTATAAATTCCAGGTTTTAAAAAAGATAATTAATTTAAACTGCGTATTAAGGTTTATGAAGAAATTTTAATTATAATGATTTTAGGAGGACTGTATGGAATTTGTCAGAGATTACGAAAAGACAGCCATATTTTTTAGAGATAAAGAATACACTTACAAAGATCTGATACAGGGTGCTAAATATTATTCCACACTTTTAGACCTGGAAAAAGGCAAGAGGGCAGTTGTTTTTTCAGAAAACAGACCTGAAATAGCTTTTTCTGTATTTGCCATATGGGAAAAAAACGGAGTTTCTATTAATGCTGACGGAGGGTATAGTTCTGAGGAGCTTGCTTATGTACTATCTGATTCCGACCCAAAATATATTTTTACTTCTGAGAAAAACTATGATACAGCTTTAGAGGCCAAAAGACTTTCTGACTCTCATGTAAAAATAATAAAATTTGAGGATGTTATTATACCTGAAAATTTTCAGGTGGAAAACTGGGTTCTTAGTTCCCCGGAAAAAGAGGAAGTGGCAGTTATCCTCTATACCTCTGGAACAACTGGTAATCCAAAAGGTGTAATGCTCACAGTGGGAAATATCATGTCCAATCTAGATGCTTTAAAAAAAATAAAACTTTATGATGAAAATGACAGGTTTCTTGCACTTCTTCCTTATCATCATGTGTTTCCCCTGGTTATAAACTTATTTGCTCCATTTCACAACGGCTCTATGGTGGTTATGCTAGATGAAATATCTTCAGAGACCATAAGGGAAGCGCTACAAAAATATAAAATAACCATAATGATAGGGGTACCTAGACTATGGGAGCTCTTACACAAGGGGATTATGAATAAGATAAACAGCAGCAAGGCTGCCTTATACCTTTTCAGAACCTGTGAAAAGATAAAGTTTGAATGGCTCAGAAAAAAAATATTTAAAAAAGTACATGATGCTTTTGGGGGCAGTATGAGAATAATGGCCTCAGGAGGGGCAAAGTTAGATCCAGATATAATGAAGAATCTGACTACTTTAGGGTTTAAAATGCTAGAGGGTTACGGCCTGACTGAGACCTCTCCCATAATTACATTTAACAACCCGGATGATGCCAGGATGGGATCTGCAGGAGTACCTATACCAGGTGTAGAGGTGAAAATATCAGATGACGGTGAAGTATTGGCACGTGGACTCAATGTGATGAAAGGCTACCTCAACAGACCAGAAACTACTTCCCAAGTGATAGATTCTGACGGCTGGTTTCACACAGGTGATCTAGGTGAACTCCGTGATGGACATCTTTATCTTATCGGTAGAAAAAAAGAGATGATAGTTTTATCTAACGGTAAGAATATAAATCCGGCAGATATTGAAATAGAGATAATGAAGGATGCCAAGCTCATAAAAGAGATGGCAGTTACAGAATATAACAAACACCTTGTGGCAATTGTTTATCCTGATTTTGAAGCTATAAAAGAAGCTAATATAACCAATATCAAAGAGACACTGAAGTGGGAGATCATAGATAAGTACAATGTAACAGCTCCTAAGTACCGTAAAATTCTAGAGATAAAAATCGTGAAAGAGGAGCTGCCGAAAACAAAACTTGGTAAGCTCAGAAGATTTAAGCTAAGTGAGCTTATAGAGGGAAGCGAGGATAAGCAGGAGGAAAAAACTGATAAAAAAGTTTCAGAAGAACTCCAAACCAATGAATATAAGAAGATAGAAAAGTATCTGAAGGAAAATCACGGGGTGGATGTGACTCCTGAATCACATTTAGAGCTTGATCTAGGTCTTGATTCCCTGGATTTAGTAGAGATATTATCCTTTATAGAAAACTCCTTTGGGGTGGAGATACAAGAGGATGAATTTGTAAACATAGGAAGTATAGAGGATCTATGCAAATTCATAAGAGAAAAAGGTGGAGAATATCGTGAGGGAGATATAAACTGGAATACCATCCTTAATAAGGATATAGAGGTTGATCTGCCAAAATCTGCTATTGCTAGCAAAATATTCAAACTTTTAACGGCCCCTATATTTAAATTCCGATTAAGCCTTGAAAAGACAGGTATGGAAAATATACCGGATACTCCTTGTATATTTGCAGGAAATCATCAAAGTCTTGCTGATGGATTTGCCTTTAATCAAGCATTGTCAAACAAAAGACTTGAAAAAACATATTACCTGGCAACGGTAGTCCAGTTTAAGACTCCTCTGAAGATTTTCTTAGCAAAGAGAGGTAATGTTGTCATTGTAGATATAAATAAAAACTTGAAAGAAACTCTTCAAATAGCGGCAAAAGTTTTGAAAAGTGGGAAAAATCTTGTAATATTTCCTGAAGGAGCAAGGACAAGGGATGGAGAAATCCAAGAATTCAAAAAGTCTTTTGCCATACTCTCAAAAGAGCTAAATATACCTATTGTTCCATTTGGAATAGACGGGGCCTATGAGGCTATGCCGTATGGAAAATCATTTCCACAACGAGGGAAAATGAGACTTAATTTCTTCCCGGCAGTTGATCCTGAGGGAAAAGAACTAGAAGAAATAATAAACGAAACGAAAGATACGATAGATAAGTGGATAAAAAAATCTTAAAATGCTGCCTTGGGCAGCATTTTATATTTTGATAAAAAATTATCAATAGTTTTTAAAAATTTAGTTTTGATAGTAATGATCATCAGATATTTTGTTGTCATGTGTTTTCAATCTGTATTTTATATACTATAATACTACGGTGTCTTACTCTTGAAATTGTCATTGCACTTCTTTTATGATATAATTTCTTATAATTTTATACAATTCATTATAAAGGAGAAAAAGTGGAGTTTATAAGGGATTTTGAAAAGAGTGCAATTATATATGAAGGAAAAGAGATTTCATACAGTGATATCATATCGGCTGCTAAATTTATAAGTGAAGATATTGATATATGCAAAGGTGACAGAGTAATGATATTTATGGAAAATAGACCTGAATATATCTATTCATTTTTGGGTGTTTGGGACAGGTCAGGTATCTGTGTGTGTATTGATGCCAGTTTTGATGAGAAAGAATTTTCATACTATCTCAATGATTCGGCTCCAAAGTGTGTTTTTGTTTCGAATGAAACTATAACAGCTGCTACAAAAGCTTGTCAAATATCCGGACTGGATACACAGCTTATAAATGTAGATGAAATAAAGATAAATTACAATTTTACAAAGGAGAAACTTTTAAAATCTCCTGAGAGAAATGATGTTTCTCTTATACTTTACACATCAGGTACAACTGGTAATCCAAAAGGTGTAATGCTGACAATGGACAACATCCTCCTAAATATTGAAAGTCTAGATAAATACAACATGTTTAGGGAAAGTGATGTAATCTTGGGGATTTTACCTCTGCATCACATATTTCCATTACTTGGCGTGGGGGTTCTTCCCCTTTACAAAGGGTCTACAATAGTTTTCCTAAAGGACATATCATCTCAGGGAATAAAAAATAGTTTGAAAGAGCATAAAATCACAATAATATTAGGAGTTCCTAGACTGTGGGAGATGTTTCATAAGGGGATTATGGGAAAAATAAACTCCAGCAAGGCGGCAAAACTTCTTTTTAAACTTTCAAAGAAATTAAAAAATGAAAAATTCAGCAGAATGATATTTAGAAAAGTCCATGAAGAATTTGGAGGGAATATCAGATTTTTAGTTTCTGGGGGATCAAAACTTGATGCTCATCTCACGGAAGATTTTACAGCTATGGGTATGAGAATATGTGAAGGCTATGGTATGACGGAAACTGCTCCGATGATAGCGTTTAATCCTGATACGGAGATTATTCCAGGTTCTGCAGGGAAGATTCTTCCGGGAATTAATGTAAAAACATCAGAGGACGGAGAGATACTTGTAAAAGGACGGAATGTCATGAGAGGGTATTATAATAAGCCTAAAGAGACATCCCAGGTAATAGATTCAAAAGGTTGGCTGCATACAGGCGACTTAGGCTACCTAAAAAAAGATATTATTTTTGTCACTGGAAGAAAAAAAGAGATGATAGTTTTATCCAATGGTAAAAACATAAATCCTATAGAGATAGAAAAACAACTTATGGAAAATACAGACATAATCCAAGAAGTAGCGTTGGTGGAAAACAACAAGATACTTACAGCTGTTATTTATCCTGACTTTAATTTAATCTCTGCCCAGGGTATAAATAATATAAAAGAAACTCTTAAATGGGGAGCTGTGGACAAATATAATATCCAGGCTCCGAGTTACAAAAAAATACTGGATATAAAAATAGTAAAGCAAGAACTTCCAAAGACAAAACTTGGAAAAATCAGAAGATTTAAAATTTCAGAATTATTGAAAGAAAATACAAAAATAGAGGTTGAAATAAAGGAGCCGAACTTCCAGCAGTATAAATTATTAAAAAAATTCCTTTCTGAAATTAAAAATATATCTGTATTTCCAGATTCACATTTAGAATTAGATCTAGGTCTTGATTCTTTGGATATGGTGGAAGTTTTGGCATATATTGAGTCTAGTTTTGGAGTGAGGTGTGATGAAAAAACTATTTCAGAAAATCCAACTCTGGAAAAGCTTTCTTATTATTTAAAGGAAAATTCCGGTGAGCTTAATGAAAAACAATTTAACTGGTCGGAGATTCTAAATAAAAAAGTTGATATTGAACTCCCCAAATCCAATATAGTGGGATCAGCTATGAAGAAAATTCTGAAATTATTATTTATGTCCCGTTTGAATTTGAAAAAGGAAACTTTGGAAAACATTCCTAGGGAACCTTGTATATTTGTGGGGAATCATCAAAGTTTTATAGATGGATTTATTTTAAATGAAGCCCTTCCGGGGAAAATTCTGAAAAAAACTTACTATATGGCAAAGGTTAAACATTTTAAATCTCCTATTATGAAAATTCTTGGGAAAAATGCAAATATACTGGTGGTGGACATCAATAAAAATCTTTCTGAGTCACTACAGTTAATTGCACAGGCATTAAAAAAAGGTAAAAATATAGTTATTTTTCCAGAGGGGATTAGGAGTAGAGACGGGAAAATCGGGGAATTTAAAAAATCCTTTGCAATAATCGCAAAGGAACTTAATATACCAATTGCTCCCTTTGGTATAAAAGGGGCTTATGAGGCCTTTCCTACAGGAGCCAAGATCCCCAAATCAGGGAAACTTCATATAAAATTTTTCGATAAAATATATCCAGGTAAATTAAATTATGATGAGATTTCTTCAAAAGTAATGGATGAAATAAAAGATTGGGTAGAAGGGTAAAAAAAATGGGGACTCTTAGAGTTCCCCTAGTTCCAATCTTCTCAGAAGTTCGTAATCTTCCAAAAATCCTTTAACTTTCTTTTTGATTCTTTGAATAGCATTGTCCACAGATTTTATTTTTCTACTTGTTTTTTCAGCAATCTCAATATAGTTGTTCCCCAATAGCATATAATCAAAGATTTCGTTTTCCATTTTACTTAAATTATCATTTAAGTATTTTTTCAAAGCTTCTAATTTTTCTTTTCCTAAAAATATCTCTTCTGGGTTATAAAAGTTAAAAGACTTACGTTCGTATGAAACGTTACTTTCTTCACCTTCATAAAATCCATTAGAAGCCAGATTAAGCATGCGATGCTTACCTGAATTAGAATTTTTTATAGCTGTTATTATCTGTCTTTTTATACATAGAGATGCAAATGTATTAAAAGATGTGTTTTTTCCTTCGTCATAAGCTCTTATGGCTTTTAAAAGACCTATCATTCCCTCTTGCAATAAATCGTCTCTGTCGGCTCCGTTTAGGAAGTAATTCTTACTCTTCATTAAAACAAGTCCCCTATACTTGTTGAAAATCTCAGTAACCGCTTCTTGATCCCCCTCTTGAGCCATCTTAACCAAATTGACTTCCATCTTAAACTCCCCTCTTCCAACCAAAACTGTTCCTTTAAATAAAAAGTTTCCAATTTTTTGTTATGCTATTTTTATTTAAATAAAAACAATAGCCATTTGAAGTAATTTATAATCTGATTGATCCCCCCGTTAGATTCTCCAAATTGCAAATTGTCATTTCTGTTTAAATATACAAGCTAGGTTAAATTCTGATTTAATATCAACATTTTGATTGCTAAAACTACAAATTATTCATTTAAAAATCAATTTATTATTATCCTTCAGAAAAAAATGCCTAATATAATGATAGTATATAACCCAAAGAATGTCAAATTATTACTATAGTGAAAAAGGAATGTAAACGGTTAACAAACCCCAGTAAGTGTAATCTTTTAAAACTTTTCAAATGGTTCTTTATAATAGATATAGTCTAGTTTAGAGCTAATAAGTCGCTTGTATTCTTTTATTTTTTGTTTTCTTTCACTATTTTGGAAACCTATAATACAAAACATTTCCCATATAAAAACCCAGCCTCCTACATAAAAGCCTTCAGGTAAAATTTCTAGGTATAAATTTTTATTTATATAATTTTGGAAAAATATAGATATTGAAACCAATATTATACCTATCAGGGCATATTTAAAAGCTCTGATATTATGCACTCTTATTTCAGACTCTGTCCTGAATAGCATATATTTAAAGTAGTTTTTCAGACCGATGAGACTACGGTGCTCCTTTTCAATGTCTTTCATTTCTTCGGGCATAAAGAAATTTATAATAAGGTCGTGTTTCAATGGAATCTCAAAGGAGGATTCTTCAAGGTATTCTATAAGATTACTGTCTAAGTCACGTCTCTTAAATGGAGAGAAGTCCCATTCGTTGTAAAGATCACCGTATATATCTATGGAGATATCAATAATATAAGAATCACTTTTTTTATCGTATCTAAAAATTTTTTTATAGTCAAAATTTTCAACTTTTGATTTTTTGAGCATTTAAAATCCCCCTTTTCCTTTTAATATGTATTTTAGAATGAAATCTTTTAAATGTCTATATATTTTAAAGGTAACAAAAATACTTTGACATGTTAAAAAGTTATTCCTGAAACTGCCTGTAAATTATCTGTGTAAATTAAGATGTTTGTTTTGGTCTTCTGTCAATATAGTAGTCAACCTAACACCAATTTTTTCTGTATTTTTTCAAACTCAACAGGGGAGACATTTCCTAAGAAACTGTGTCTCCTCTCTTTATTATAAAATTCTATGTAATCAAATACCATTGCCTTCATATACCTTTTAGTTACTAAACCTTCTACATAAATCATCTCTTTCTTCAAAGAAGCATGAAAGGATTCTATTACTGCATTATCATAACAGTTCCCACGTCTACTCATAGATTGGATTAATCCTAGCTTCTTTACAAGGTTAGAGTACTCCCTACTCGAATATTGCGATCCTTGATCACTATGAATTATCAGTTCTTCCTCTGGTTCCTCCAGTAAAAATGACCTTGTTAAAGTATCTATTACTAACTCACTAGTCATGCGCTTACCTATATCGTAGGCGATAATCCTTCTAGAAAAAAGATCCATAATTGTGCTTAAATATAGCCAACCTTCGCTTGTCCAAATATATGTGATATCTGTAACCCAGACCTCATTTTTTCTACCTACTTTGAATTTTCTTTTTACAATATTTCCTGTGATATTTTCTCTTTTACTCTTTTCATTTCCTGTTTTAAACTTCTTGGTAGAATTAACTGATATATCATTTTCTTTCATTATTCTATTTATTCGTCTTTCGCTTGTTATTATGCCATATTCATCTTTGAGCTCAACCTTTAGTCTAGGGGCTCCATAGCTCCTCTTATGTCTGTTCTTTCTGACCTCTAGAATACTATCTAGAATCCCTTGATCCTTTTTCTTTCTCTCAGTAGTTTTGTTATTCTGAAACTTATTAAAACCACTTCGAGAGACTTCTAGGGCTCTACATATCTGAGATATAGAATGAACATTTCTGTGTATTTCAACGAAGATAAAGAGTTCCCTCTTAGTTATCTTTTTTTCCTTGAGAATATGGCTGTAGCCTTTTTTAAGATCTCTATATCCTCTTCTTTTTCCTTAAGTAGATTTTTCAACCTGATAATTTCTTTGTCTTGAGCGCTTAACTCCATGTCCTTCTTAGGACCTCCAAAGTATTTCTTTTCCCAGGCAGCAACAGTATTAGTGGTAATACCGTATTCATTTGATAGCTCTACCTTTGTTTTTATTTTAAGGAAAGAAAGCTCAGCGATTTGCTTCTGTTTCTCCTCTGAAAATCTTGCATATCTTCTTTTTTCTTCCATCATAGCCACTCCTAAATATGTTTATTTTTTATTATATATTTTTGAGTGCTAAACTGTCTACTAAACCATCATAACACCAGTTTTGATTATGTAATGGTTTGGTTACTTTTCTCTTGTAAAGAAAAGTAACGGATAAATTCAGTAATTTATCAAGAATAAAAACTCAAATTTTATATTTCAAAAATTGATGTATTTGAATTTGATTTTTTGTTAAAATTTTAGATGAAATAAAGGAAAATATTCAGGTATTTTTTATGAAAAAATATAGCGAATATAGAAAATAAAAAAAATATTGACATTCTTTTTTGACTGTGATATTATTAATCCTGTCCTAAGGGGCACAATGTATGCGGGAATAGCTCAGTTGGTAGAGCGTCAGCCTTCCAAGCTGAATGTCGCCAGTTCGAACCTGGTTTCCCGCTCCAATGTGGTGAGCGTAGTTCAGTTGGTAGAGCGCCAGTTTGTGGTACTGGTTGTCGCGGGTTCGAGTCCCGTCGTTCACCCCATATTATAAGCCCCGTTCGTCCATCGGTTAGGACACCAGATTTTCACTCTGGAGAGAGGAGTTCGATTCTCCTACGGGGTACCATAAATGGTGAGATTCCCGAGTGGCCAAAGGGAGCAGACTGTAAATCTGCCGGCTCCGCCTTCGAAGGTTCGAATCCTTCTCTCACCACCATAAAAATTTGATATGATTAGTGGGGGTGTAGCTCAGATGGTTAGAGCACCGGCCTGTCACGCCGGGGGTCGCGAGTTCGAGTCTCGTCACTCCCGCCATTAAATCAAAAAAATAAAATATGCCGCTTTAGCTCATCTGGTAGAGCAACTGACTTGTAATCAGTAGGTGATTGGTTCGACTCCGATAAGCGGCACCATAATTATGCGGGAATAGCTCAGTTGGTAGAGCGTCAGCCTTCCAAGCTGAATGTCGCCAGTTCGAACCTGGTTTCCCGCTCCAATAAGCCCCGTTCGTCCAGTGGTAAGGACACCAGATTTTCACTCTGGAGACAGGAGTTCAATTCTCCTACGGGGTACCAAAAAATATGGTCGCATAGCTCAGTTGGGAGAGCACCTGCCTTACAAGCAGGGGGTCACAGGTTCAAGTCCTGTTGCGACCACCATAAAATTTGATATAATTAGTGGGGGTGTAGCTCAGATGGTTAGAGCACCGGCCTGTCACGCCGGGGGTCGCGAGTTCGAGTCTCGTCACTCCCGCCATTAAATCAAAAAAAATAAAATATGCCGCTTTAGCTCATCTGGTAGAGCAACTGACTTGTAATCAGTAGGTGATTGGTTCGACTCCGATAAGCGGCACCACTCAAACGCGGGGGTGGCGGAATTGGCAGACGCGCTAGACTTAGGATCTAGTGTCTTTGACGTGGGAGTTCAAGTCTCCCCCTCCGCACCATTAATTTCACTACGGTGACTATAATATTTAAATCTTAAAGTAGCTTAAGGGCTACTTTTTTTTATTGCAGGAGGAACTATTTAAAATAGGCGGTAAAATATAAATAGATGGTAGGAATTTAAAGAATGAAGAGGTGTTTTTTTTATGAAAAAAATAATATTATTTTTATTTCTGATTCTAAGTCTTGCTTCCTACTCAGAAAAAGTAACGGTACATTATGAAAATGGTAATTTATATAGAACAGCAAACTTTGAAGATGGCAAGCTAGACGGGAAGATGCTGGTTTATTATGAAAACGGTAACTTAGAAGTAAAATCATACTGGAAAGAAGGTAAATTAGAAGGTGAAAGAATATTTTACTATAAAAATGGAAATATAAGTGAAGAATCCAACTGGAAAAACGGTCAACAAGAAGGAGAAGTAGTGATTTACTACGAGAACGGAAATATAGAGGGTAGATCAAATTGGAAAAATGGTAAGCAGGAAGGTGAGACAGTATATTACTATAGAAACGGGAAAATAGGACAAAAGTCCAACTGGAAAGATGGAAAAATAGAGGGACTGGTAATACATTATTATGAAAGCGGGAAAATAAGTGAAGAATCCAACTGGAAAGACGGTAAACTAGAGGGGGAGATAACAGGTTACTATGAAGATGGAAAAATAGAGGGTACATCAACTTGGAAAGACGGTAAATTAGACGGTACAGCAATGATTTATTATGAAAACGGAAACACAAAAGGAGTAATAAACTTTAAAAATGGAAGGCAAGATGGGATAACATTACTTTATCATGAAAATGGAAATATAAGTGAAAAGTCTATTTGGAAAAATGGTGAAGAAGAAGGCGAAGTATACTTATATGATATTGATGGGAATCTATATAGGGTAGAAAGTTATTCTGATGGAAAGGTAGACAATATAATGCGAACTTATTGATGAAATATAAAAATAAAGATGAAAAAATTATTAAACCGGAATTTGTTGACTTACATTTATTATTTTGCTATAATCACAAAGTTAATGTTACTGAAAATTTTTTGAAACTGTGCCTAGGTTAATCCTGGGCTTTTTTTATAAAATTACATATAAAAATTAATTAACAAAATAAAAAGAAAGATAGAATATATTTAGAATAAATCTATTAATTGAAATTGACATAAATCTGACACCAAAAAAATTTAGATTTACTTTATCAAGAATAGATTTGTATTTTAAATAAATCGGACAAAGGATTATCGGTATAAAGTAGGGAAGCTATATTTTAACTTTTTTTAATTTATAAGAAAGTACGAGGTGAAGCTTTGGACTCTAAAATTCTAAAGTATAATGCTAAATACGCAGAGCCTAAAAGCTCAATGTTTCAAATGCTGCAAAAGGATGGCAAGATAATCTATGTCAATGAGAACTGGCTAAAGGAAACCGGGTATAGAGAAGATGAGGTTATAGGAAAATTTTTCAAGGATTTTTTGCTCGATGAAAGCCGAGAGAATGTGAAAAAGGACTTTCCACGTCTCAGAGATTACGGATGCATAGAAAATGTACCCTTGAAAATCAAAAGGAAAGACGGCGTTGTAATAGAGGCGGTATTGAACGGTATAAGTGTCTATGATGAAAATGGGGAGTTTTTAAATACAAGATGTGAGCTAAAGACAATTCACTATTTCATAAGATCTAACCAGTATATGCAGAATTTGTTAGAAGAAGAAATATTTTTGAAAAAAAGCTTATATATAAAATCCCAAATAAACAATGCCCTTCTTTTTTCTGAAAGTCTGAGTGACTTTCTAAAACATGTTTTGTTTGTGCTATCAGAACCGTCAGAGGTCTTCAGCACCACTGTGGTGAAATTTGGAAAAGGTAATGAGGTTTTTTCCGAGAGTTCCGAATCATTGGAAAATCCTATAGAAGATGAGATAAAAAGGTCGTTAATAAAAAATGATTTTTTAAATAAAATCTCAGATGATTTTATGATTATCGAGAAGGATAAGATTATAGAAGGATTTGAAGATGTGCAAAATTTTCTAAATGATAAAGATATTCTGGTGATATCTACTATAGAATTAGAAAATAAAATCCATATGGAAAAAACAATATTTTTATTTCACCTTCACGGAGCAAAATTGAGTATTTTTAAAGAAAAATGGCTGAAATTATTGATAAATGTGAAAGAATTACTGAGTCTTGGTTTAAATACTTTTGATGTTTATGAAAATACTCAGGCTATTGCAGAAAAATTATCTGAGTTTTCGGTGCTTGAAAGCAGACACAATCCAAATAAAAAAGAGGAACTTAAAAACTGTGTATACAGGGAGATAGAGCGTTATAAAAGATATTCAACTCCTTTTTCTCTTTTGATCTTTAAGATTTCAAATCTAGACAGTATAAAAAATAGCGTTGCCGAGCTGTGGGTAGAGGAGATCTCGTCAAAAATTTCGAGGACGATAAATAAAAGCATAAGAGATATAGATCAACTTTATAACCTGGGAAATGAGAAATTTATAGTTATATTGACTGAGACCGTTGAAAATGATGCGGTAAAAATTTCAGAAAGAATAGAAAAATATATTTTAGATTTAGACCCGGGACCTGTCAATTTTATTATAAGTACAGGAGTTGCAGAAAGTAAAAAAGATGATACCTTTAGCAGCATTTACAAAAGGTTAGATCAGAGCCTTCGGGAATCGAAGAAGAAAAGCAAGGATTCTCTTTTTCTTTGTTAAAATATAAGTTTTTTCAGAAGATTGAGAGTAAAAAAACCAGTAAAAAAACGCCATGAAGCGTCTTCTTACTGGTTTTCTTTTTTGAGATAAAGTGTATAATAAATAACAGGAATAAATATTCCTCCTGAAAGAAGGTTCCCTATTGTTACCGGGAAGAGATTGTGAGTGATAGCAGTCCCCGCGCTGTAAATGGAAGGCTCTATCATCTTTGCTATGGAAAGAACAAACATGTTTGCAACGATGTGCTGGTATCCAGATAAGGCAAACATCATAATTGGAAACCAGGCTGAAAAAATCTTACCTATGGAATCTGTGGCAGAAAATGTCATCCATACTCCTAAAGCCACTAGAATATTACAAAGAAAACCACTAAAAAGTCCCTCTGTAAATGTAAGGTGAACCTTGTGCTCAGCCAGACTTACGGTTGCTGCATGCATAGCGGGGCTTTTGAAAATTCCTGCCATAAAGGCCACCCAGGCCACAAATATACTCCCGGTGAAGTTACCGAACCATACAGATATCCAGTTTGTCAAAACCTCTTTCAGAGAGACATCCTTTGTACAGTAACCAATAAAGGCCAGGTTGTTTCCAGTAAAAAGGTCGCCACCTACAAAAAGAACAAGCATTATCCCCACTGGGAATACTGTGGCACCCATAAACTTTGCAAAACCAGCGTCAAAATTTCCTCCTAAAGTCTGGGAAACGGTTATATATGCCACATAGGCGAGACCGATGAAGATTCCTCCCATAAACCCAAGCAGAAAAACCTTTGAAGGCTTGGTGTGGGATTTTTTTATGGCCAGTTTTACAACGGCTTCAGCACATTCTACTGTATTTAAAAAACTCTTGTTCATCTGTTTCCTCCTGTGTAAAATTTTAGAAAAAATAAAGTACTACTTAACAACGAAGTGCATTATACTTTTTTATGCATAAAAAGTCAAGAATAAATGGTATGAGAGCCTTATAAAAAAAATCAGTACAAATTAATAAAAGTCTTGGTAAGAAAAAATATGTGATGAACTTGAAGAAGAAAAAAGTTAAAATTGCCATTTTTTGTTAATAGGTGTATAACATTAATTGGTAATAAAAATAAATCAACAGAAAGAGAGAAATTATGTATTTTAAAATTGTAAAAAATCTTAAAAAAAATTATTCTAAAAATGTGATTCTTTATACTGAAGGTAAAGTAGAAGTTTGTAACTTTATATCAGATGAAAATAAAGTTCTTTTGAGTAAGCTTATTGATGAAAAAAAGTTTAAGGCTAAAATGGGAGAAACCTTAGAAGCCAGTTTTTTAGAATACGGGAATCTTATTAATATGGTTCTTGTAGGAGTGGGGAAGGAAAAAGATGTGACACGTGACTCTATAATAAAGTCAGTGTACAAGGCTCTAAAGGATTTTTCTGGAGAGGTACTTATAAGTTCTGAAGAGGATAAGCTAAAAAATATAGATGCCATTGCAGAGGCGGCCTATCATATAAATTATAAGTTTGGAAAATATAAGACAGAGGCAAAAAATGACAAGCCTCTTGTTATGGAGTATTTTGATCCAGAAGCAAAGAGCGGGACTATAGAGGGGCAAGTTTTAGGTGAGGCTGTAAATATAACTAGAGACCTTGTAAATGAACCTGCAAATGTTATCTATCCTAAGACTCTTGCAATTGAAGCTATGACACTAGGATCAAAATTTGGATTTGATGTAGAAGTCCTAGAAGAATATCAAATCGGTGAAATTGGAATGGAAGCTTTTCTTTCGGTGGCACGTGCTGCAGAAAAAAGACCACGACTTATTATAATGAAATATTTCGGGGATAAAAAGAATCCTGATAAAATAACGGGACTTGTGGGTAAGGGTCTGACTTATGATACAGGTGGACTTTCTCTTAAGCCTAGTGACAGCATGCTAGAGATGAAGTGTGACATGGGAGGGGCTGCCACTGTCATAGGGGCTATGTGTGCAGCATCTAAGATGAAGGTGGAGAAAAATATAATCGCCGTAATAGCTGCCTGTGAAAACTCTATAGGGGGAAATGCATACAGGCCTGGGGATGTCATAGGAAGTATGTCAGGTAAGACAATAGAGGTAACAAATACAGATGCAGAAGGAAGATTAACCCTTGCAGATGCAGTTACTTATATAGTAAGAAATGAAAAAGTAAGTGAAGTTATAGACATAGCAACACTTACAGGGGGTATAGTCGTAGCTCTGGGAACAACAGTAACAGGAGTATTCAGTAATAGTGAATCAATGTATAATAAACTTGAAAACTCAGGAGAGGTATTCGGAGAAAAATTATGGAGAATGCCTATATTTGATGACTATAAAGAGCTTGTAAAATCAGATATTGCCGACCTTAAAAACTCAGGAGGAAGATGGGGAAGTGCTCCTAGTGCTGCGAAATTTATAGAGGAATTCTCAGAAGGAATCCCTTGGATGCACATAGACATAGCCGGGACGGCCTTTGTAACTGCTAGGAAGGACTATTTTCCTAAAGGAGCTACGGGAAATATGGTTAGGTCTCTATACGGTTATCTAAAGACAAAATAATGTCATCCTGTTTATAGTTTTTTTTAGGACTATTGATATTTTTATTATTATGTGTTAAAATACTAAAAAGATAAAAAATGTGACCTGTTTGTTGGCAGTGTGTTTGTAAATGGTAATGTTATTTGAATATGTGGAGGAAGTCATGCAAAACGGATATGTGTTTCATTTGTTGGTTTTGGGTACTATCATGATGATATTTAAGGTTTCAGCCTATTCAATCATGTAAGTAAAAGAGATTTCCAAAAATCTCTTGTTTTGTATAAAAAAAATATTTAAACTCTGTATGACTGGCGGATAGTGGGAAAAACCCACAGGGATTACAGAGTTAAAAGCCGACCGCCTGGGCGAATAGATTACTTGAATGAGTCTATTTGTTCAGGGGGTCTATTTTTTTATAAAAACAATATGGAGTTGATGAGAATGAAGAAGTTTGATCCATGGAGTGATTTTAAAGAGGGCAAATGGCACAAAAATATTGATGTAAGGGATTTTATACAAAAAAATTATACTCCCTATGAGGGAGATGAATCATTTTTAAGCGGACCCACTGAAAGGACAAGGGAACTTTTTGAGAAATTTGAAGAACTGAGAAAAATAGAATTAGAAAGAAAAGGCGTGGTAGATATAAATACAGACACTGTATCTTCACTGCTGACTTATGATGCGGGTTATCTAGATAAAGATAAAGAGATAATAGTAGGGATACAAACTGATAAACCCCTAAAAAGAGGAGTAAATCCCTTTGGTGGGATAAAGATGACGAGACAGGCTGTAGAGGCCTATGGTTATGAACTTGACCAGAAGATTGAGGACTACTTTGCATACAAGACTACTCATAATGATGGTGTTTTCAGGGTTTATAATGAGGCTATGAAGACAGCAAGGAGTACGGGGATGATAACAGGACTTCCAGATGCCTATGGAAGAGGTAGAATTATAGGGGACTACAGAAGAGTATCCCTATACGGAGTAGATCGCCTTTTAGATGAAAAGAAAAAAGATAAAATAATATACGGTCGGAAAAAAATGACCGAGGAAAATATCCGCCTCCTAGAGGAGCTTTATAAACAGATAGATTTTTTGAAAAAGATGAAAGATATGGCCAAGCTTTATGGGTATGATATATCGGCTCCGGCTAAGGATTCTAAGGAAGCTGTTCAGTGGCTTTATTTTGCCTACTTAGCATCAGTAAAAGAACAAAACGGTGCCGCTATGTCCCTAGGACGGGTAAGTACGTTTCTGGATATTTATTTTCAGAGGGATATAAAGAGAGGGATTCTAACAGAAAAAGATTCTCAGGAGATAATAGATGATTTTGTACTAAAGCTTAGAATGGTAAGGCAGTTAAGGACTCCAGAATACAATGAACTTTTTGCAGGAGATCCCAATTGGATAACTGAAGTTATAGGGGGAACCGGGACAGACGGGAGAACAATGGTTACCAAAAGTTCTTACAGGTTTTTAAACTCCCTCTATACCCTAGCTCCGGCACCCGAACCAAATCTCACAGTGCTTTGGTCAGAGACCCTTCCTGAAAACTTCAAGAGGTTCTGTGCCAAGGTATCCATGGACACTGATTCTATACAGTATGAAAATGATGACCTTATGAGGTCTAGATACGGAGATGATTATGGGATAGCCTGTTGTGTATCGGCTATGAAGATAGGGAAACAGATGCAGTATTTCGGAGCCAGATGTAATATGCCAAAAATCCTTCTCATGGCTTTAAACGGAGGAAAAGACGAGGTTTCAGGTAAACAAACAGGTCCAGAGATGGAGTCCTTTCAATCGAAACCTTTGAATTATGAAGATGTAATGAAAAGACTGAAACTTTACAGAGAATGGCTCTGCGAACTCTATGTAAACACTATGAATATTATTCACTTTATGCACGACAAGTATTCCTATGAGAAGACTCAGATGGCTCTTCATGATACTGAGGTAGAAAGGTCTATGGCTTTTGGAATGGCTGGTTTATCTGTGGTAGCTGATTCCTTAAGTGCCATAAAATATGCCAAGGTTACACCTGTAAAAAATGAAGAAGGTATAATCACAGACTTTGATGTAGAGGGAGATTTCCCAAAATTTGGAAATAATGACGACAGAGTTGACTCTATAGCTGCAGAACTAACAGAAGATTTCATAAAAGATCTGAAAAAACACGAAACTTACAGAAATGCAGAGCACACCCTATCTATACTGACCATAACTTCCAACGTTGTCTATGGAAAGAAGACAGGTTCAACTCCAGACGGAAGAAAAAAAGGAGAACCTTTTGCACCTGGAGCCAATCCAATGCATAACAGAGAGAAAAAAGGTGCCTTAGCATCTCTTACTTCTGTGGCGAAGATTCCTTATGATGCATGTCGTGATGGAATATCATGTACATTTAGCATTCCACCAAAGACTTTAGGGAAGACTGAAGAGGACAGAAAGACTATTCTTACTTCTATATTAGATGGTTATTTTTCTCAGAATGCCCACCATCTAAATGTTAATGTGTTGGACAAGGAAAAACTAGAAGATGCCATGATTCATCCGGAGAAATATCCAAATCTCACTATACGTGTATCAGGATACGCTGTAAACTTCAATTCTCTTAGCATAGAACAACAAAAAGAGGTTATAAGCAGAACTTTTCATAATGAAATATAAAAAAAACTCACAGAGATTTCTGTGAGTTTTTTCTTTGCAATTTTTTAAATTTCTACTTTTTTAAATTTTTAGACAATCTTATTTTTTATTAAAAAATAAATTTTTAGGGGCAGTTACAAATTTATTAAGATACTTTACTTTTGTAACAGCCTTATTGGGTTGAAAAACTTGTTGTGACTTGTAATCTTTTTTTATTATAGAAAAAGTTGCGGTGTCTATGAAATTACCGTTAAAATAATAATTTTCCCTAAAGTAGCCCTCTCTTTTGAATCCGCATTTTTCCAAAAGATTTATAGATTTTGTATTTAGAGGATTCACATTTGCCTCTATACTGTTGAGCCCCATATTTTCAAATCCAAATTTTAATACTTCTTCTACAGCCTCACTCATGATTCCCATATTCCAGAAATTTTTGTCTAGGGCATATCCAAGCTCGCCTCTGTAGTGCCCTTTATCTATTCTCCAAAATCCTATATAGCCAATCATTTCTTCAGAGTCTTTTTGAGTTATCACCCAGTTTAAGGCTTTTTCTTCTCTGTGAGTCTTTAGGGTAAAGTTTAAAAACCTTTCTGTCTCCTCTAAAGACCCCATTTTAGGCGCATCCATGTATTTCATAACCTCATCGCAGGTTCTGATATTGTAGATATTTTCTATATCTCTTTTGTAAAAATTTCTAAGAACAATTCTCTCAGTTTTTATCACAGGAAAAATCCGAAAATTCAATTTCATTTTTAGCAGCACCACCTTTGTTTTATGATTTAAGGCTAAATAAGATCATTGATATCTTCTTCTGAAAAAGGTTTTGCAACCTTCCCCTGAAACAGGTATTGATCTAAAAAAACAGCCACAAGATATACTATAATATATATTCACTGTAGTCAACTATAAAACTTTTGTCATAATAAAAAATGGATTTGAAATATTCAAATCCACTTCACCCGTTAATGTTTATTTTGATTCTGCCCGTTTTTATTTTTTATATATGAAATTAATCCCCAGTTTTGAGAGATCTTTTTTATCATAAGGTTTATCGTCAGGAATTTTGTATATAATTTTACCACCGTATTTTTTTACCAATTTTATAAGTTCTTTTTCCTCTAGATTCATTATTTCCACCATATCTGGTTCTGTATAGGATATCAGACTGGTGCTTATAGGAGCCTCTGCAGTTTCTTTGAACAAAAGATCGTATCCTTCATCTCTGTATTCTAAGAGTTCCTCAACGTCATTCCATGATTTGAAGCCCTTTAACTCAAAGCATATATTTTCTTTGTTAAGATTGTATTTTTTCAGCATTGTCTCTATACTTGCAAAAAGAAATTCACTGTCGTTTATATAGTTTACCCTGAGGGTATAAAAAAGCTTCTTATCGAGGTATCCCTTTTCTTTGGCCAGTTTCATAGCTTTTTCTTTTATTTTTAATATAAAAAATTCAAAATAATTTTCCTCTGCTACCATCTCATACATCTCATTTTTGTCTTCGAACCCCAATTTTGAAAAATCCTTGATAATCTTATAACCGTATATTTTTCCCGTCTTCAGATAATATACCGGTATAAATTTAAATTCAACTTTTTCAAAGGCTCTTTGATAGTAATTATTTTTTTCCATTCATCACAATCCTTTCTAAAAATGACCTCTACACCCTCTTAAATGAAAATGCAGAAGTCATTATTAATGCTACATTTGAGAGAAAATACCTCAATTTATGTTTTGATCTCTTTATCTTATCTCATTGATTCCGTCTCTTATGAGATTGAGGTCGATAAAACGATATTCTTCTAGTATTTCAGATGGCAGAGATTTGTAATTTTGCGAGCATATGAGTTTTTTTGAAATCTTCATGGCCCCTTCCATGAGCTTAACTGATTCTTCATTTTCAGGGTCAGTAACTACTGATATAGCTATTGATTTAAAAGGATTTTCACAGCATTCTATATTTGAAAAAATAGGATCAGAAAGAAGGACGTGTCCCTCATGAACCTTTTCTCTCACAAGACTTAGTACCTCTGAAAAAGCACCATCTTTCAGGTGAATAATCTCGTCTGTTTCTTTATAAAAATTATAAACTTTACTATTGTTCGTTACAATAATATATTTCATATTAATCTCCCCCTTGTGCTTATTTATTATAACATATTTGTCCTAGAGTCAATAGTCACAAGGGAATTTAGCATATATGCAAAAATATGTTTAAAAAATTATCCAAACATTTTTTTATCGAAGATACGGCTGGCCTTGTCTACAAAAGTACTTCTGTGAACTCTGTCAAGGGTAATATGAGCCGTCTCAGGGATATCTTTGAGCCATTCTATCGCTACGTAAAGACCGGATTTGTCCGGGTCTAACCTCGAGATTGTCTGCTGGGCAATATCACCGATTAGAATGAGTTTGCAGTTGTCTCCTATTCTGGTGATAATAGACCTTATAGCGTGAGCGTCAAAGGACTGGGCCTCATCTATGATTACTATTTTGTCTATAAAGCTAGACCCGAGTATAGAGGAGATGTCCAATATTTCAAGTTTATCCTGATTTATGAGGGCATTTAGCATATCGGCTCCGCTTTTGCTTCTTTTGCCACGGATACTCTGGAGGTTTTCTAAGGTTGTAGTATAGTTTCCAAAATGTGTCAAAAGTTTTTCTTCAGTGGCTCCGGTGGTAAATCCCTGATAATTCCACTTGTCTATGGGAGAGGTGTTTTTTCCTATAATAACCTTACTGTACATGCTTTGTTCTATGACTTGTTCTAGTGCGGCGGCTAAGGCTAATAGTGTCTTACCGCATCCCTGTCTTGAGGTAATAGAGACAAATGGTATTTTGGGATTCAAAAGAGCCTCTAGGGCAAATTTTTGTCTTACATCCTTGGCTTTGACTCCAAAGACAGTGTAATCTTCATTGTGAAGTTTTACTATTTTTTCTTTTTCAGAGTCGTACCGTCCTATGATCTTGCTGTAGGAATAGTCGGTGTATCCTATGAAGAACTGGTTTGGGTGTATTATCTCTATACCCAGTTCCTTTGGATCTATGCCGTTTTCAGAATAAAACTTTTTTACACTTTCTTCGCTGACCTTTATCTCTAAAATCCCGTTGTAAAGATCGTCTAATTTGTGCTTGTCAGACATATCTAAATGTTTGCACTTTATCCCCATAGAAGATGCCTTGATCCTCATACTGATATCCTTTGTAAGGAGAATATCGTTTTTATGGGCCTCGGCAAGCATTATAGAAAGAATTTTGTTGTCCACATAATTGACATCAAAATTTTCTGGAAGTTCCACTGCCGGTTTCTCAAGGGTACTCTTTAAAATAACACCATTTTTCAGCTCTATTCCCTGCAGAAGATTTCCCTTTTCCTCTATATCCTTGAAGTTTCTCAGAAACTGTCTGGCTCTGAAACCGCTGTTTCCCTCTCTGGATTTTAGTTTATCAAGTTCCTCTAAAACATAGATGGGAATCATTACAGTGCATTCTTGGAATTCTCTTAAAAAAAATGGATTTGCAATTATGATGTTAGTATCCACTATGTAATTGGCCATTTATCCCCCTTAATTATGTCTGGTATTTTTCCTATTATATAAGGAAGTGATTAAATTAAAAATTTTAGCTTGAATATAATTATTTCCTATCAAGATACTGTTTCTGTTAATATTGTAACATTATTTTGTCCTCAAAGGGAATAATTTTATTTTAAAAAATTCAAAATTTTATTTATAAATATTTTGTGCAAATTAAAAGTTTACAGAGGATGGAATTTCTGTGCCAGCTCCGGCAGAACTTGATTTTTAAAGGTATTTGTACTATGATAAATAAAGTTTAAAATTTATATAGACTTTGAATATAGATGGGATTTTAGAAAAAGGGAGGACTAGTTATGTTTAAAGCTGTAGTTGTATGTCTCAGTGACAAGGGGTATAGGGGTGAACGAGAGGATAAAAGCAGTCAGGTTATGATTGAAATTCTAGAAAAAAATAACTATGAGGTTGTGGAAAATATTTTACTTCCTGACGACTACTATCTGCTAAAGCACACCCTTACAGAAATATGTGATTTAAAAAAGGCTGATCTTGTTCTTACAACAGGAGGAACGGGGTTTTCTAAACGGGATATCACCCCAGAGGCTACCCTTGAGGTGATAGAAAAGGCTGTGCCTGGGATACCAGAGGCAATAAGGGCATACTCTATGACCATAACCAAGAGGGCGATGTTGTCCCGGGCAGTGGCAGGGATAAGAAATGATACCCTAATAATAAATATGCCAGGAAGCCCTAAGGCTGTGAAAGAATCTCTTGAATATATTATGAGCAGTCTGCATCATGGTCTAGAGATACTTAAAGGTCAGGCTTCAGAGTGTGCTGCAGATAGTAATAAGTTATAATAAATTAGTTTTTACTCAACTTTTACCCAGATTAGATAACAGATTTACACTAGTTGGTTATAATTCCCTTGTAAAATAAATTCGAGGGAGGAATTAAAAAATGAGAAGAACTTTAATAGCAGCATTTATAGTCACAGCAGGAATACTTACAATTAATCAAGAGGCATCGGCTTTCTTTGGCTTTGGGAAGAAAAATAAAGCAGAAATAGTGCAGGTAGTGGGATCGGATACTTGTCTAAATGTAACTCAGCATATAACAGAGACTTATATGAAGGGACATAAGGATGCAAGGATTGCAGTAACTGGTGGAGGATCAGGAGTAGGTATCGCCGCTGCAATAAACGGAACTACTGATATCGCCATGGCATCTAGATCAGCTAAATCATCTGAAATGGGAAAAGCAGAAGCAAACGGTAAAAAACTTGAAGAAGTGGTATTTGGATGGGATGGAATCGGAGTTATCGTAAATAAGAACAATCCAATCAACGTTCTTTCTAAAGAGGTAATAGGAAAGATATTTGAAGGGAAGATCACAAACTGGAAAGAAGTGGGAGGAAAAGATGCACCAATCGTAATTCTTTCTAGAGATTCATCTTCTGGAACTCATTCATACTTTAAGAAGGATGTAGTAAGAGGCGGAGACAAGAAGTCTAAGAAAGAGTATTCAGAAACATCATTATTTTTACCTTCAAACTCAGCAATCGTTCAAGAAACAGCTAGCAACGAAAATGCAATAGGTTATGTGGGAATGGGATACCTAGATGATACTACAAAGGCACTAGGGGTAAACGGAATTGAGCCTACTGTTGCAAATGTATCAAGTAAAGCTTATCCTATTGCAAGAGAACTTTTCTGGTATGTACCTGCTGAAAGATCTCAGGTTATTACAAACATCGTTAAATTCGCTCTATCTTCTGAAGGTCAGTCAATAGTTGCTAAAGAGGGATTTGTACCTGCCAAATAGTAAGGGGATAGAATAACTGAGCTCTTTAAACTAAATTATATATATTTGTGACGGCCAGAGAATTTTCTCTGGCTGTCTTATTTTTTTGGGAAATTAGACAAGAAAAATTAAGTGTATATTTTGTCAGAACTTCTGAAAACTCTTAAAATATTCTTTACAAGTTGTTTACAGCAGATTTATATTGATTTTACAAAACTGCTGTAAAATTGTTGTATATTAAAATTAAAAATTAGTTTCAGGAGGAGTTAAATATGTTGAAGAAGACGCTTTTAGGATTATCATTATTAATATTAGTAGCATGTGGGCAGGATAAGGTAAAATCAGAAGTTGTGCAGATAACAGGATCTGACACTTGCCTAAATGTAACTCAGCAGTTGTCAGAGACCTACATGGAAAGCCATGAGGATGCTAGGATTGCAGTAACTGGTGGAGGATCAGGAGTTGGAATAGCTGCGGCTATCAATGGAACTACAGATATTGCCATGGCTTCTAGAAATGCAAAAGAAAAAGAGCTAAAAAGTGCAGAAGACGCCGGAAGACTACTTGAAGAGGTTGTATTTGGATGGGATGGACTTTCTGTAATTACTCACCCTAGCAACCCTGTAAATGTTCTTTCTAAAGAGGTTATCGGTAAGATATTCTCTGGAGAGATCAAAAACTGGAAAGAGATAGGAGGAAAAGATGCTAAGATAATACTTCTATCAAGAGACTCGTCTTCTGGAACTCATGTATATTTCAAGGAAGATGTAGTAAGAGGCGGAGACAAGAAATCTAATAAAGAGTATGCAGATGAAACTCTTTTTCTACCGTCAAACACAGCCATTGTACAGGAAGCTGCCACAAATGAAAATTCTATAGGCTATGTAGGAATGGCTTATATGGATGAAACTGTAAAGGCTATATCTGTAAATGGTGTAGAGCCAACAGTAGAGAACGTAGCAAGCAAGCAATATCCAATTGCGAGAGAACTTTTCTGGTATGTGCCAGCTGAGAGATCCCAGGTTATATCAAATATCGTAGAGTTTGTTCTTTCACCAGAGGGACAGGCAATAGTAGCTGATGAGGGATTTGTACCTGCAAAATAATAAGTAAAAAAACCTTCCGTCAAAGTACGGGAGGTTTTTTTAAAAAAAGTTTATTCTGAAGTTTATGCCTTGTAAAAAATTTTACATTTTTTTTACAAAAAATTTATAGTGTAATTACACAGAAGAGGTAAGATAAGACTATAAAATAAACTGAATCAGTAATGAAGGAGAGACAAATGGATATTAGGAAGATCAAAGATACCTTTATGAAGCACACAATATTTGGTGTGGCAGCATTTAATATTTTAATAGTATTTTCAATATTTTTCTACGTTTTCACCAATGGAATGAAGTTCTTTGGAGAGGGTAGTATAACAGACTTCTTATTAGGGAAGACTTGGATACCCCTTTCAGACTTGTATGGTTTTTTACCACTTTTAGCAGGTAGCTTTTGGGTGAGTATTATAGCTTTGGGAATTTCCATACCCCTGAGTTTGTTTACAGCAATATACATAGCAGAATATGCAAGTAAAAAGACAAGGGAAGTTTTTAAGGTACTTATCGAAACCATGGCAGCCCTTCCGTCAGTTGTACTAGGATATATTGGACTATATGTATTTTCAAAATATATAAGAGATATTTTCGGGCTGAACTCAGGTTTGACCGCTTTAAACGGTGGGGTACTCTTAGCTATTATGGCCATACCTACAATGGTAAGTATTGCTGACGATGCCATTATGGCCCTTGATAAATCCTATAAAGAAGCTTCACTGGCTATCGGGGCTAATAAGCTTGAAACAATAGTAAAGGTACTTCTTCCGGCGGCATTTCCAGGAATATTTGCCGGGATAATGTTAGGATTCGGGAGAATTATAGGAGAGACTATGACGGTATTGATGGTGACAGGTAATTCGCCTATTCTAAATTCTGGGCCTCTTACTGCAGTGAGGACACTGACAGCTACTATAGCTGCAGAGATGGGAGAGGTTACTATAGGGGATCAGCACTACTACTCGCTATTTACATTAGGTATAGTGCTCTTTGCAATTAGTTTTCTGACAAACACCGTTGCAGATCACTTTATCCATAAATCCAGAAAGAACATAGGCTAACTAAGGAGAGAAAAATGAGTATATTAAAGGGTAACGGGAAAAAGATAATAGAAACCATAATAAAAGTAATAGGAATATGTTCCATCCTTCCTGTATTGGGTATATTTGCATATATTATCTTTAAGGGAGTGCCGGCAATAACTTGGTCCTTTATTACTGAGGGGCCAAAGAGCGGGATGAGGGAAGGAGGAATATTTCCAGTAATAGTAGGAAGTATACTTCTTACCATAGGAACTATAATAGCAGCAGTGCCATTTGGAATCCTTACTGGGATATATCTGGTGGAATATTCAAATGATAACTGGTTAAGAAGAATAATCAATTTGACCATAGTAAACCTTGCAGGGATACCAAGTATAGTATATGGTCTATTTGGAATGGCTTTCTTTGTAATGGCCCTTGGAATGGGAAGATCCCTTATGGCCGGGTCTCTTACTCTGGGAATAATGAGTCTTCCAGTTATAATCACAGCAACTAGAGAATCTCTCCTTGCCATACCTAAAAGTATGAGAGAAGCATCTCTGGCTCTAGGAGCTACAAGGTGGGAAACAACGTGGAAAATAGTACTACCGGCGGCACTTCCTGGAATTCTAACAGGGATAATATTAAGTGTATCAAGAGCAGCTGGAGAGACTGCACCGATTATGTTTACAGCAGCAGCGTTTTATCTGCCATTTCTACCAGAGTCTTTAAGTGATCAGGTAATGGCGCTACCATACCATCTATATGTAATATCGACCCAGGTACCAAACATGCCAGAGTCAAATATGATGGGGACACTGTTCGTACTGGTGTTTATTACTGTAGGATTCAACCTTTTAGGAGCGTATATAAGAAATAAATTCAGAAAATTCAGATAAAAGCCGGTCTATAAAATCTGCAGAGGCAGTTATGGTAATCTTTGGGAGGTAATGAATAAAAATGGAAAATAATATAAGACTTAGTGTTAAAAACTTCAACTTTTACTACGGAAATTTCCAGGCGTTAAATAATATAAACATGGACGTAGAAAAAAACAAGGTAACGGCCCTTATAGGCCCTTCAGGCTGTGGTAAATCCACATTTTTAAGATCAATCAACAGAATGAATGATCTTATAGATATTTCAAAATATGAGGGAATTATTCAACTAGATGAGACTGATATATTTGATAAAAAATATGATATTGTTGAACTTAGGAAAAGTATTGGAATGGTGTTTCAAAAGCCAAATCCATTTCCCAAAACAATATATGAAAACATCGTATACGGACCTAAGCTTCATGGCACAAGAGATAAAAAGAAACTAGATGAGATAGTAGAGGGAAGTCTAAAGGCAGTAGCTCTCTGGGACGAGGTAAAGGACAAGCTTCATCAATCTGCCCTGGGACTATCTGGAGGACAGCAGCAGAGACTTTGTATCGCAAGGGCTATCGCTGTAGAACCTGAGATACTTCTTATGGATGAGCCTACTTCTGCTCTAGACCCTATCTCCACTCTCAAGATAGAAAGATTGATAAGAGATTTGGCAAAGGACTATACAATAATAATAGTAACTCATAATATGCAGCAGGCAGCAAGAGTTTCAGAATACACAGGATTTTTCTATCAGGGAGTATTAGAGGAGTTTGGTCCTACGGAAAAAATATTTACCAATCCTGATAACAAAAAGACAGAGGATTATATCACAGGAAAATTCGGATAAGATATTTTTGTCTAATTTAATATAAAATTTTGGAAGAAAATTAAGGGGGAACAATGAAAAATTTACATGAGAGAATCGAGTCTATCAATAATCACTTTATTGAGATGGCCAAAAATGTAGAGAGATTGCTCAGGATTAACATGGAGATGCTAAAGAATAAGTCTTTTGAAAAAGTTCTCTATGGAGAAGCTAAAATGGTGGAAGACATTGTAAATAGTTATGAAGTCAAGATAAAAGAGGATGTTGTTATAACTATCGCTATGTTTCAGCCAGCAGCAAGGGATTTGAGATCACTTTTAAGTACCTTAGAGGGGACCAAGATTCTCGAAAGAATGGGTGATTTGCTTTTAGATAACGTTCAGCTTATAAGAGAGATGGAAAAAAAAGGAGAACTACATAAGCCATATCTGTATTTGGTGGAGAAAGTGGCAGAGAAGGTGGAGGAAGTTTATAATATATATACTGAAGCCTTGGTAGGGCGAGACGATACGAAAGTATATACTATCCTTGCCCTTGATGAAGAGGTAAATGAAATAAGGGACGATACAGTAGAGAAACTAATTAAAGTAATGAAGGAAAATCCTGAAAATATTGAGTTTGGAAATTTAATACTTCTTTCAACAAAAAAATATGAAAGAATTTCAGATAAAATTATGCAATTGGGGAAAAGTTTGGTATATGATATCAGTGGAGATAATCTTAGAAAGAAAGAGCTGGTAAAAAGGGACTAGAAGCTAATGAAATCTGGAGGTGAAGTATGAAGGTACTTATAGTAGAAGATGATATTGAAATCCAACAGTTAGTTGGTTATTTTTTTAAAAAAGATGGATATGAAGTTCAGTTTGCAGGAGACGGACTAGACGGTCTTAAGTTTCTTAAAGCTTTTAAACCTGAGCTTGTAATATTAGATATAATGCTTCCAAGTCTTGATGGAAAAAATTTTACTAAAATAGTGAGAGAACTTCCGGATCAGTATGGTGACCCGATAATAATAATGCTTACGGCAAAGACTGAGATAGAAGATGTTCTCGAGGGCTTAGAGTTAGGGGCTAACGATTACATGAAAAAGCCCTTTGACCCAAGAGAGCTTATACTGAGAGCTAAAAAACTAATCTCTGGAGAAATGAGAGAGAGTAAAAGAGTTTCCTTTGCAGGAGTTGTGGTAGATGACGAAAGACATCTTGTCACTGAAAATGATGTAGAAGTGGAACTCTCTAAAAAGGAGTATGACCTTTTACATTTGTTATTTAATAATAAAGGTATAGTTCTCTCTAGAGAGAAAATCCTAGACAGAGTCTGGCAGACCAACTACTACTCAGGGGACAGGTCTGTGGATATTTATATCTCCAAGCTGAGAGATAAATTGAAGAGTATATCTAAAAATATACGAACAGTAAAGGGTGTGGGGTATAAACTAGAGGATAGAAAAGAATACTCCTCTAAGGAGAGATAAAAATGTGGTATACACTTTTGTGTATTCTCCAAAACTTAATTACTGAATAATCTGGCAGGCTCTCAAGAATAAATATTCTGGGGGCCTGTTTTTATGTTATTTTCCAATCCAACAAATATAGGTTCAGGCTTCTAGTACATTTTTTTCCAGATAATCACAAAAGGATATAAGTGATTCAATAGAGGAAGGTAATAAAATTACCCAAAAGGATTTTTATAATAATCTTATAAATTAATTTAAAGGAGGCGAAGGTTGTATGAAAAGAGTAATATTAATTTTTATAATTTTATTTTCAACCATTTATACAATGCCTGTAAAAGGTGACAGGGTTGATATAAGAAATCCAGTTGACGGAAATTTGATTTCAGCTTCAGAAAGGCTAACTGTAAATGCAAGGGTAGAAAAATCTATAATATCTGCTTCAAAATTTCTGGATGTAAATAAAAGTGCAAAAAATATTATAGCTGCTGCCAGTGAAATTAATGTATTGGGAGATATTGATAATATCCTGGTATCAGCATCAAGAAAACTAGCGGTTAACGGAGATGTAGGGGGATCAATTGTGGTTGCCTGCGAATCATTACTACTTAACGGGAATACAGGAGACGTGGTTGTTGCTGCAAGGGAGGTCGATGTAAACGGTGAATTAGATAACCTTTTTGTTGCTGCAGACAAAATCTATATAAGTGGTACAGTCAGGGGAAATGTTTATTCTACAACAAATAGAGTTGAGCTCATAGGAGATGGTGAAGTTTTGGGTGAAATATACCACCAAAAGGAAGCTCCTAAAATAGACAGAAGAGAAATTGTTAAAAAAAGTTATGGATTTATTCAAATAGTTTCCATTGTTCACTCATTTTTGGGAATTTTTGTTATAACATTCCTACTAAAGAAATTAGCACCTGACATGGAAGATAAATTGTCCAAGAATCTTTTCAATAAAGGCTTGCTAGCTTTTTTTATCGGGATTTTTTTCTTAGTTACATTTCCGATCTTTGTGATAATAACCATGCCTATTTTCGGAGTATATAGCTTCGGAATAATGCTAGGCTATCTACTCATTATCATTTTTTCAAAATCATTTTTGGTACTTGCTATTTCAAAACGCTATAACTATTTTTTATCAATTGCAGTGGTAGTAAGCCTTAGTTTTTTCTACCCATTTAGCTTAATTTTCTCAATAATAGGCTTTGGAATTTTCCTAATATTTGTAAAAGATGTATTATCAAGGAATCCAGAATTAGAGATATGAGAGAGGCTCTTTTATCTGGTGTTTTTACTTTTAATTCTTTTTATTTTTTAGATTGTTTAATTAATTGCAAATCGGTGGCATGTTTGACACGAGACAAAATTAAATCCAATTTTGTCTCTTTTTTTAGAGGGGATAAAATGGGAAATACAAGCATGGATGAACTGATAGTAAAAATAAATAACATGGAGAAGAAAGCTAAAAACCTCTTTCCTGTGATGAGAAAAATCTCTATAGATATGAAAAATCAAACGATGAAAAATTTCCGCCAAGAGAAAGATCCCGAGGGGAAGCCATGGAAGAAAAACAGACGTGGTGGGAAAACACTCACCAAGACCTCAAGACTGAAGCACAGCATAAGGCCAGCCCATGGGGATAATTACGCCATGGTGGGGACAAATGTAAAATATGCTAGAATCCACCAATACGGGGGAAAGATCAAAGCCAAGAACGGCAAGTATCTAAAATTTCAGTATGCAAAGGGGAAGTGGGCCTCTAGGAAAAGTGTAATAATACCCAAGAGGACATTCATGGGGATCAGTAGAAAGATGGGGGATAGGTATGAGGTGAGTATAGGGGAATATACAATAAAATTAAAATAATAATTTTTTGTTGCATAATTTTAGGTTAAATAAAATAAATTTGATTTTTTATTTTGTTAGGAGTTTAGGTATTAAATTAAATACATATTTTAAAAAGTTTTTTATTAAGTTGATATTGCCAATCTTTATTGGAAAAAAGATTAAAAAAACATCAAGTTTGACTTTGAAATAAAAATAAAGTATATATAGTTATCATTGGCCATATAATCAAGAAAGGAATGTGAAAAATGGAATTAACAGCTTTTAGTGTAACTTTAGCAAGTAAATTATTTGATAAAGCTTTTGACTTAGGGGTAACTAAACTTTCAAAAGATAGTTTAAATAAAAAATTTAAGAAAGCAGTAAGTGAAAGTATAGAAAAATTTAAAAATATGTATCCTGATGTCCCAATAAAGTCTTTACAGGTGTTTTTTTTTCAAGAAGAAATTTTTAATGAACTTCAAAAAATATTATTTAAATATTCTAATATAAACATTCAATTTATAAAACAAAATTTAAATGTATTAAGTATCCCTATTGAGGCAGTAGAAAAATTTATATTTATTTTGCGAGAAGAATTATATAAAGATATAGAATTTGAAGAAATATTTAGTAATAAAGAATTATTTGTTACTATTTTAAAATTAGGTCATTCAATAGAGGAAATCAAGGAATATGCATCTCTTAGCTATAATGAACTTGTAAAAATAAGTAGTACTCTTGAAAAAAAATATAATGAAAATTTTGATTTAGATACTTTTATGGATAAGTATAAAACAACTGTATTAACGAATATAAAACAAATTAACTATTTTGGATTAGGAATCGATAATAATATTTCAAAGGGTAGAAAAAATTTAGATGAGATATATATAGAACCTATTTTTAACTTAAGAAAGAATAATAGTTTGGAAACTTGCAATATAACTGACCTTTTAAATTTTAAAAAAAATATAGTTGTTCTTGGTAATCCTGGGTCTGGAAAGTCATTGTTTACAAAATATATAATTTATAATTTTCTAAAAGAAGGGACATATTTAAAAAATACAGAATTCTATAAAGAAATTCCTATTAGAGTTGAATTGAAAAAATATGTTTCTTATAAAGAAAAAAATAGAAACATAAAGAATTATATTCTCGATTTATTAAAAACAACATATGGACTTGAAAATATAACTGAAAAAAACGTAGAGTATTTTATATGTAATAACTATATTTCATTATTTTTTGATGGGTTAGATGAAATATTTGATGTAAATTTAAGGGAAGAAATAAAAAAAGAAATAGAAATAATATCAATAAATCACCCTAATCTAAAAATTATAGTAACTTCAAGAATAGTAGGATATGATGAAACAATTTTTAATGAAGAAATATTTGAGAAAGTAGAAATAATAGAGTTTAATAATAAACAAATTAGAGATTATGTTAAAAAATGGTATGATATAGAAGAAAAAGATGATGATATAAGAAAAAAAGAAATATTAGAATTTTTTAACCAAAAGAAGACTATAGATATAACACTTTTAAAAAATCCTTTACTACTTTCTCTAATAGTTATTCTATTTAGAAATAATGGGGAAATTCCAGAGTCAAGGTTAGAAATATATAGAAGTTGTACTAAAACGTTAGTCCATAAGTGGGATGAAAACAAAAAATTGAAAATAGATTTAGATTCTAAACTACTACAAAAAAAAGAAAATATTTTTGCAAATTTAGCATATTGGCAATACAAAAGACTAAGTAACCAGGGCAAACACTCAGATATAAAATATATTCAGGTTCTTAGAGAAGTTTCTAGAATTATTTTAGAACTTAAAATCACAGATGATGAAATATATGCTGATGATTTATCAGATAGGTTTTTAGAATATTCAAAAAATAGATCTATATATTTTGAAAACAATTTTACCCACAAAACATTTTTAGAATATTATGCAGCACTTTGGATACACAGATATTGCGCTGTTAAACCCTCTAAACAAGAAGAATTAAAAGATATTTTTTTAAATTATGCTTTAAGCTCTTATTGGTTTATTGTTCTAGAACTTTTGTTAAATATGATGGATGAACAACAAGGAGATTGCGAAGTTTTAGATGATCTTTTGGAAAATATTATAGACAAAAATGAAAAATACTTAATATTTTTATTGAAAGTTGTTCCTTTGATTCATAATATAAGCGATTGTCTGATTAAAAGAATATATTTTATGGCATTGACCCAAATCATTAAAGAAGCTTATTCTTCAGAAGATCAAAATAAAAATTTCTTTAAATTATTCAATGCAATTATTGAATCAAACCTAACACCACGTTGCATAAATATTTTACAAACTGCATTAGATGATTTATTTCCAAAACTAACAAGTAATCAAGAAAAAACAAATTATCATATTTTTTATTACGAATTTAATCAATCTTTAAATGATAATCTAAAAATAGAAAATAAATATATTGAAGATATTCAAAATCACTTAGATTGTAATGTTCTATATATACATACAACACATTTTATCGAAGGTGAAATCAATGAACAGCTATGTGATAAATATATTGAAAAATTTGGTAGAAAAAGCATGTTTGAAGATTTTAGTTTTTTTTATAAACACACAACATATTTTTATCCTTTAATATTTAGACTATTATCTAATGTTTTTAAAAATAATTTTGATTATGAACGATTAAAAAGAATCTTTTCTAAATATGAAATAACTAAACAGGAAATTGGAAATAGAATTCATAGAACCATTCTGCTAATGACAATGGGAGAGGAGCAATTAAAAAAATTAAAATCAGAAATATTAGAATATAAAAAAATTGAAACAGATGATGCTTTAAAACATTATATTGAATTAGCTTTTAAAAATATAAAAGGAAGAGAAGAAATGTTTAAACTAAAAAGATTTGGATAAGTATTAAAACAAAATAACTATATTAAGAGCCCCTATGGGGTTTTTTTTATGGAATTATATATAGAGGTGTGCTATATATAAAGGATATAATAGGAGGGGATTTATTTTGAATAATTTAGAAATTTTAAAGATGTTAGAAGAAAAATTTAAGCCTACCATTGACGTGCCTCATTCTGTATTTATTGATGGAAAATGGGGAATAGGTAAGACTGAGATAATTAAACAATTTCAAATAAAAATAAAAATATCAAAACCTTATTTAAAAGTATACTATATATCTTTATTTGGGAAAAATACTTTTAAAGAGATAGAAACTGAAATTATAAATAAAGTACTTTTCCCAAAGTTTTCTAAAGCACAAAATGGAGGAGGGGCTCATCTTTTCAAACAATTTTCTAAGGATGTACTGAAGGGAATTGCTAAAAATAAAACCGGAATAGAACTTGATATTTTTAGTTATATGAAAAGCTTAAGTCTTGAAAATATTGCTTTTGGAAGTGATATGATTTTCATATTTGATGATTTAGAGAGATTAACAAACCAAATACAATTAAGAGTTGTTTTAGGTTCGATTGAAAAAGTATCTTTAAAAAGCAGTGTTATTATAATAGGTAATTATTCTGAAATCGGTCATATCAAGAAGGATTCAAATCCAAATGAAAATAATAATAAACCAGAAAAAAATTTAATTCAATTAGAATTTGATAAATTCAAAGAAAAAATAATTAATAGAGAATATAAATATTTAAAAAATAATAATTCTGTCTTTAACAGTATTATAGAAAAATATTGGGACGACGAAACTGTTTCTTATTTTGATAAAGACTATTTAATTTCATATTTTGAAAAATGTGGAAAATCTAATTTAAGAACTTTTATAAAAATATTACTCTTATTAAAAGAAATTATGCCTAAATTAAAAGAAGAACCTCTTTTTAAAAATTTTCAAAAAGAAATAATAAGAGTTTCGAGTGCTTTAATTATAGAAATGTACTCTGGAACTAATAAAATAGATATGAGTTGCATTGAAGATTCAAAAAAATCTAATGACTTATTTAAGACATTTAGAGAAATAAATTTAAAACACGATTATGGACTCTTTGGAACAATAGATTTATTATTAATGGAAATCTTATTTGAGTATTTATCAAAAAATAAATTAAATTTACAACGGTTTAAAACTCAAGTAAATCCAGAAAAATTAGAAATCCAGAAAGATATAGACCAATTAAATACATATTTTTTCTATTCAGATGAACAAATTGAAATTATAGTGAATAAAATCGTAGAGAAAATAAAAGAAACAAATATTGATTATTTTATTGATCAAGAAAAAATTGTTGAATTAATTGTTCATTTAGAAATTGTTTTAAATGATATGGAATGGCAAGATTTATATACAGAATTAAAAGAAAATATACCTTTTATTTCTCAAATTGCAAATGAGTTAAGTATAGTTTCTAAAAATGATTTGATGTCAATTATTCATAGAAAAAGCTATATTAAAGAAATAAATTTGTATTTTTCTAATCAATTAATTAATCAAATAAATCTAAATAATGATAAAAGAGATTCTGAAGAAAAACTAAATACATTTAAAAACGCTTTGACTAAAAAAGAATACAGAAAATGTTATGAAGCTTTAACAGTTGATAGCTTTAATGTAGGCTACATAGAACTGCTTAAAAGTATAAAAAAGGAAATAATTGCTCCAATTTTAGACCCAGAGATAGATTCAAACTATTGGTCTTTAATACACTTTCTTTTTCCTTTAATTTATGAAAAAGATGACATTTTAATGGACTTAGATTCAAATAGCATTAAAAAAAATAGTATGATAAATAAAAGAATTGAAATCTTGAAAAAACAATATAATAATTAATTGCCAAAATCCCTAAACTGTATTAAAATAAAAAAACAATAAAAATAAGAGACCGAGAGTCCGCAAAGAACTGTATTTCTACAGCTCTTTTTCGGGCTCTTTTTATTTTACGGGGTGAATTTAATGAAGAAAAGGGTAAAAGTATTTGAAAGCGGGACCTATACACAGGGAGAATACCCTGCGGATAAGGTGAAAAAAATCTTTGAAAAATCCAAAGGACCGTAGGCAAGATGATTTTGAGGTAGAAATAAGCTGAATATTCAATAAAAAAAGACTGAGTATTCTCAGTCTTTTAAAATATCAATGATAAAAATAGTTAAATTTGGTGCGCAGAGGGGGACTTGAACCCCCACCGAGAACCCCCGACAAGGCCCTCAACCTTGCGCGTCTACCATTCCGCCACCTGCGCTTGTAAATGGTGCGTGAAGGGGGACTTGAACCCCCACCGGGAAACCCCCGACAAGGCCCTCAACCTTGCGCGTCTACCATTCCGCCACCCACGCTTACACCTTAGTTACAGAAAGTATAATATCATATTTGATGGGCCTTGTAAAGGTGTTTTTATGAAACAGATTAATTTATCTTTCCTATATCTCTTCTGTAATACATCTTGTCAAATTTGATTTTTTCAATGGAATTATAGGCATTTTTCTTGGCATCATCTAGGTCTTTTCCGAGAGCTACCACATTTAAAACTCTTCCTCCGGAAGTGACAAATTTTTCATCTTCTTTTTTTACTCCTGCCATAAAGACAATATCCTCTACTGTTTCGCAGCCGGTTATCTCGTATCCTTTGTTGTAAGCCTCAGGATACCCTCCAGAAGCCGCAACTACACAGCATGCAGACTGGTCTTTCCATTTTATTTTATCATTATCAAGAGTTCCTTGTAGAGTATCGTTGAGTATATCTAAAAAGTCGCTGTCTAAAAGTGGAAGTACCACCTGAGTTTCAGGATCTCCCATTCTCATATTATATTCAAGGAGATACACTCCTCTGCTGTTTATCATCAGACCAAAGAATATAACGCCGCAGAAGTCTAGACCTTCAGCCTTTATACCGTTTAGGGTAGGCTCCACAATATCTTTGATATAGTGATCATATACCTCAGTAGTGACATATGGATTTGGTGCAATTACGCCCATACCACCTGTATTAAGGCCGGTATCTCCCTCTCCGATCTTCTTATGATCTTTTGCTGATATGAAGGACACTATCTGCTTAGAGTCTGTGATAGAGAGTATAGAGGCTTCTACACCTTCTAAAAATTCCTCTATAACTACTTCATTTCCAGCATCACTGAATTTTTTGTCTACCATGATATCATTTACAGCCTCTATACCTTCCTTGATATCAGCACAGATAAGGACTCCTTTACCTGCAGCCAAACCACTGGCCTTTATTACAACTGGAAAATTGATAGTATCAAGGTAAGCTTTTGCCTTGTCAGCATCTGTAAATATCTCATAGGCTGCAGTTTTTACACCGTATTTTTTCATAAAATCCTTGGCATAAGCCTTAGATCCCTCTAGAAGGGCAGCCTTACTGTCAGGTCCAAATATCTTAAGTCCCTTTTCTTTGAACTTATCTACGATACCTGCAACTAAAAGCTCTTCACTTCCTACCATGGTAAGGTCTATCTTCTCTTTTTCTGCAAATGCTAAGATATCCTCCATACCTTGTAAGTCTACGTTTTCAACCTTTTCCAAAAGCTCAGTACCAGCATTTCCAGGTGCACAATATATTTTATTTACATTTTTATTTTCCTGTATTTTCCAGCATATGGCATGTTCTCTTCCACCGCTGCCTACAACTAATATTTTCATACTTTATCTCCCCTCAGATTCAAGAATTTTATGGTTTTACCTGTCCAGTCAAAATTAAAGTTTTTTTATTTAGTTTATTACAGGCCTGCCAAATAGTTTCATTCAGCAGACCTGTTCACACTGTAAATAACAGAATTAATGTTTAAAATGTCTTAGTCCGGTAAATACCATTGAAATTTTATGCTCATTACATGCATCAATAGATTCCTGGTCTCTCATAGATCCACCAGGCTGTACTATTGCAGTTATTCCAGCCTTAGCACACTCGTCTACTACATCTCTAAAAGGGAAAAAAGCATCAGAGGCAAGTACTGCACCGTCTCCTGCTCTCTCTATGGCTTGCTTTGCAGCCCAGATTCTGTTTGTTTCTCCAGTTCCTACACCTTTAGCCATGCCATCTTTTACCACAACAATTGCGTTAGATTTTACATGTTTTACTACCTTCATTCCAAAGACCATGTCATCCATCTCTTTTTTAGAAGGGTCCTTTTCAGTTACAACTTTAAAATCCTTTGAAAAAGCCTTGTCAGAATCCTGTACCAGAATTCCTCCGTCTACTTTTACATACTCTATCTTATCACAAGGAGTATATTTAGCTTTTATTATTCTTAGATTTTTCTTTTTCTTTAGTATTTCTAGAGCTTCCTCTGTAAAGTCAGTAGCTATAACTATTTCAAGGAATGTCTTGCTCATCTCAGCAGCAGTTTCTCCGTCTACTGTCGTGTTTACTGCTACAATTCCTCCAAAGATGGAAATAGGATCGCAGTCATATGATTTTTTGTAAGCTTCTGCCACAGTCTCAGCTACAGCCACTCCACAAGGTGTAGAATGTTTTAGTCCACAGCAGGCAGTCTCTTCAAACTCACTTACTACTTTCCATGCTACATCCATATCTCTTATATTGTTGAAAGAAAGTTCTTTACCATTTAGCTGTTCAAAGTCCTTCATTGCACCTTTTTCTGTAGTGGATACATAGTAGGCTGCGTTTTGGTGAGGATTTTCTCCATATCTGAGATCCATCATTTTCTCGTAAGAAACACTTAGATATTTAGGCATCTCTCCCTCTAATAAGAAGTTTGATATTGCTGCATCATAAGCCGATGTCAGGTTAAATACCTTTCCTGCCAGTTTTTTTCTGTTTTCGAAAGAAAGATTTCCTGTGCTTTCAATTTCCTTTTGAATTTTAGAGTAATCTTCTACATCAGTTATTACGATTACATCTTCAAATGATTTTGCAGCAGATCTAAGCATAGTCGGACCGCCGATATCTATAAATTCTACTTTTTCTTCGAAAGAGATATCATTTTGTACCTCGTCAAAAAATGGATAGAGATTTACAATAACCATGTCGATAGGAGCGATCTCTCTTTTCTCTAGAGTCTCCATATGCTCTTTGTTGCTTCTTATAGCCAAAATTCCGCCGTGGATATTAGGATGAAGAGTTTTTACTCTTCCGTCTAGCATTTCAGCGGCTCCTGTAACTTCTGACACTTCAGTAACAGGGATAGAATTTTCTCTCAGGTACTTATAAGTTCCACCTGTAGATACTACCTCTACACCTGTCTCTACTAAAAATTTTGCAAAATCCAGTATTCCTGTTTTATCATAAACTGAAATCAGTGCTCTCTTCATAAATATGATTCTCCTTTTAATACTTTCTTAATTACTGCTGTTTCTCCCAAATTAATTCTGTTATTCTATATAGATATAATCTATATAGAAAGCCGCAGACTCGCAATATAAATCTTAAAATTAGGTTTTAGGTTTTAGGAATTTTAAGTTTTTATTATCTTTTATTTAGGTTTTAGGAGTTTAAATAGTTGATATGCGAGTCTGCAGCCCCCCGGCAAAAGTTAGTTACCCTCAGCGATATCCATAATGGCCTGAGGCAAAAGTCTGTGCTCTATTTCAAGGACTTTTTTCTGAAGAGTTTCAGGGGTATCGTTTTCTAATACCGATACTTTCTCCTGGTATATTATCTCTCCAGTGTCCACACCTGCATCTACATAGTGTACCGTACATCCGCTTTCTTTTTCACCGGCGGCTATTACAGCCTGATGGATTTTTATACCATACATTCCAGGTCCTCCGAATTTTGGAAGAAGCGACGGATGGATGTTTATTATTTTTTTACTCCATTTTTTAGTAAATTCAGAATCAAGTATAGACAGAAAACCTGCAAGAACGATAAGGTCCACCTTGCCTTCTAAAATGGTGTCTATCTCTTTTGAGAGATTTTTTTTCAGTTCTTTTCTATCTAAAAGGTATGTTTTTATACCGTTACTACTCCCTCTTTCTAAGCCATAACATTTTCTGTCAGCAATAACACAGTCGATTTTACAAGGGAGTTTTCCATCGTTGATTTTATCGATGATAGCCTGGAAATTACTTCCTCCTCCTGATACCAATACTGCTATATTAAGCATAGCTCTTTATCTCCCTTTTTAATATATCCTATTTCATAAGCTTCCTCACCAAGAGTTTTCAGCTCTGAAATAACTGCATCTTTGTCAGACTCAGCTACAACCAATACAAATCCGACTCCCATATTGAAAGTTCCGTACATCTCATTCTCAGGAACGCCTTTAGACTGAAGATGTTTAAATATTTCAAGAACTTTTATTTTACTCTTTTCAACTACCGGATGGTATCCTTCTCCTATTGTTCTAGGAAGATTTTCAGGAAGTCCACCTCCTGTTATATGAGCCATACCCTTTACAGTGAATTTTTCCAAAAGGGCAAGGATAGGTTTTACATATATTTTAGTTGGTTCAAGAAGAACCTCACCTATTTTTTTACCGTTGAGTTCCTCGTCAAAATCAGTAATCAGTTTTCTTACAAGAGAAAAACCATTACTGTGAACTCCAGAGGAAGGAAGGGCTATAATAACATCTCCATCTTCAACTGTACTTCCGTTTATGATTTCATCTTTTTCTACGACTCCAACAGAAAATCCTGCAATGTCATAGTCTCCATCTTTATAAAAACCAGGCATTTCAGCTGTTTCTCCCCCTACAAGGGCAGCTCCTGACTGAAGACATCCTTCAGCTACTCCTGATACTAGCTGAGCAGCTTTTTCAGCTTCTAACTTTCCGCATGCCATGTAGTCAAGGAAAAACATTGGCTTTGCTCCGTGACACAATATATCGTTGACACACATAGCTACAGCATCTATACCTACAGTGTTGTATACTCCCATTTTAAATGCTACTTCTAGTTTTGTCCCTACACCGTCTGTTCCAGATACAAGAACTGGGTTTTTATACTGACCCATCTCGTACATAGCTCCGAAACTTCCTAGACCATTTAAAACACATTTATTATGAGTTTTTGAAACGGCTTTTTTCATGAGGTCAACAGCTTTATATCCCTCTTCTTTATTTACTCCAGCATCTTTATATGAAATTGACATTATTTCCTCCTAAGTTTACACTTCTCCCATTGGGGTACATACAGGGTATTCTCCATCAAAACATCCTAAACAGAAATCTTCACTTCCTAGAACCTTTGCAAGGTTGGGAAGAGTAAGATAATCTAGAGAATCTGCTCCGATCTCTTCTTTTATCTCTTCTACAGAAAGTTTTGCCGCTATAAGTTCTTTCCTGTGGGCAGTATCAATCCCAAAATAACAAGGGAATTTTACTGCTGGAGAAGCCGAACGGAAGTGTACTTCTGTTGCTCCTGATCTTCTTAACATCTGAATAAGAAGTCGGCTTGTGGTTCCTCTTACTAGAGAATCATCTACCACAACGACTCTTTTACCTTCTACATTTACTTTTAGAGGGTTAAGTTTTACCTGAACCGCTTTCTCCCTGAGTTCTTGAGAAGGTTTTATGAATGTTCTTCCTATATACTTATTTTTTATAAGCCCTACAGTATATGGAATACCGCTCTCTTCTGCGAAACCTATTGCAGCAGGGATTCCAGAATCAGGCACTCCTATTACAACATCTGCATCTACAGGTTTTTGTCTTGCAAGGTATTTACCAGATTCAACCCTTACCTGAAAAGCACTCTTTCCGTCGATGATACTGTCAGGTCTTGCAAAATATATGGTTTCAAATGAACAAGGAGCATTTTTTGTGTTTTCAGCATATTTCACAGATCTTACTCCATCATCATCGATTACAACCATTTCTCCAGGCTCAATATCTCTTATTAGGTCTGCTCCTGCAGCATCTAATGCACAAGATTCAGAGGCCAAGAAATAATCTCCCTCTTTATTTTGTCCAAGACAGAGAGGTCTTATACCATAAGGATCCCTTACACCAATAAGCTTATGGTCAGCCAAAATAGTTAGAGCATATGATCCTTTTATGGCACTAACCGTACTTCTTATAGCTTCTTCTAATCCCTTAGAAGCTTTTCTTGCGATCATATTTATGATAACTTCTGAATCAATATTTGTAATAAATGTAGAACCTGAGTCTTCAAGAAGTTCTCTGATTATATCTGCATTTACAAGGGTTCCATTGTGTGCAACTGCGATTTGTCCAAGTTTAAATTTACTTTCAAGGGGTTGAGCATTTACAAGCTTACTTTCACCTGAAGTAGAGTATCTTACGTGACCTATTGCTGCATTTCCTTGTAATTCCTTAAGTTTTTCAGAGCTAAAGACATCGGCTACAAGGCCCATTCCTTTGTAAGTTGTCTTCTTTCCTGAATTTGAAATTGTAATTCCTGCACTTTCCTGACCTCTGTGCTGAAGTGCATACAAACCGTAGTAAGTCAGAGTAGATATTTCTTCTTTGGCAGTTTTTGAATATACGCCAAATACTCCGCACTCCTCTTCCATTTTATCTATATCATGTATGTCATACATATTTATTTAGCACCCAGCCTTTTTAAAATCTCGATATAAGCTTCTTCGATACCTCCGAGATCTCTTCTGAATCTGTCTTTATCGAGTTTTTCACCTGTTTCTTTATCCCAAAGTCTGCAAGTATCAGGTGTTATCTCGTCTGCAAGAAGGATCTCACCGTCTTTATTTTTTCCAAATTCTATTTTAAAATCAACAAGAGTAATTCCCTCTTCATCAAAGGTTTCTTTCAGAAGGTTGTTGATTTTAGCAGTTGTATCATATATTTTTGCAAGGTCCTCATAAGTAGTTACACCCATTGCCACAGCGTGGTGGTCGTTGATAAGGGGATCGTTGTACTTGTCATTTTTATAGCAGATTTCAAATATAGTGTTTGAAGGCACTGTTCCTTCCTCTATACCTACTCTAGCAGCCATAGAACCTGCTATTACATTTCTCACTATTACCTCTAAAGGAATGATCTCCACCTTCTCACAAAGCTGGTCCCTTTCGTTTAGCATCTTTTTAAAGTGAGTTTTTATTCCATTTTTTTCTAGAATTTCATATAGAGTGGCAGTGATTTTATTGTTTAAAATACCTTTATTTTCGATAGTCCCTTTTTTAGCACCGTTTCCAGCAGTGGCGTCATCTTTAAAGTGGATGATAACTAGATTTGGATCTTCTGTAGAGTAAACTTTTTTAGCCTTTCCTTCATACACCATATCCTTTTTTATCATTTCTATTTTTCCTCCCGATTTATAAAAGATTATTTTGGCCATAATTGCTATTCACTTATTATTTTCAAATGTTCTCTGGCTTTTAATGCCAGTTTACATGCTTCTTCTTCTGAATCACTTAGGACCGTTATATGTCCCATTTTCCGAAATGGTTTTGTGTCTTTTTTTCCGTAAAGGTGAAGATAAGCCCCGTCGACACTCATCATCTCATCCATACCGATAACCTTGACTTTTCCTTTATAGCCATCCTCGCCTAAGATGTTTACCATGCAGGCAGGAGAGAGTAGGTCACAATTTCCTAAACTATAGTTTAAAACAGCCCTTATAAACTGTTCATACTGTGATGTTTTGCATGCCTCGATTGTGTAGTGTCCAGAGTTATGAGGTCTCGGTGCAACTTCATTGATGAGTATTTTACCTTCTTTAGTAAGGAACATTTCCACACCAAATATTCCTACGCCATCAAGAGCCTCTACACACTGAAGTGCTAATTTCTTGGCTTCTTTGCACTGATCTTCAGTTATCCTAGCAGGTGCAACTACAGTATCGCATATATTTGTTTTATCATCAAACACCATTTCCACCACTGGATAAGTAGCGATATCACCATTAAAATTTCTTGCAACCATTACTGCAATCTCTTTATCACACTCTATAAATTCCTCAAAGAAAGAGTCTCCTTGGATCATCTTCTCTATATCAGACTCATCTTTTAAAATAAAGACCCCTCTGCCGTCATATCCGCCTTTGCAGCTCTTTTGTACAACGGGAAATCCAAACTCTTTTTTCAGTTCCTCTAGGTTATCTTTTGTTACTTTTTTCCATTTTGAAGTAGGAATATTTTTTTCATCTAATAGTTCTTTTTGTTTTGACTTATCCTGAATTATCTCTATTACCCTTGAAGATGGGAATATCTTTTTTCCCTTTGCTTCAAGTTCTTTCAGGACTTCTACATTTATGTGCTCTATTTCGTAGGTAAGTACATCGCATTTTTCAGATATCTCTCTTATCTTATCCTCATCGTGCAGGCTTCCTATAATATATTCGTTTGAGATCTCGCTGGCAGGAGAAGGATGCTCCTCTGTAAGGACACAGGTATAGATATCCATTTTTCTAGCTTCAAGAATCGTCATCTTTCCAAGTTGTCCGCCGCCGATAATTCCTAATTTTTTCAACTGGTTTCTCCTCCCAAACTACATGCTTTCGAGATATTTAGCATATCCCAATTCTTCTACTTTTTCGGCCTTTGTTTCTACTTCTTCCTTCATATCAGCCATATATTTTTTTACTGTCTCTTTCACTGCCTTGTCTCTTATAGAGATTATTTTTGCTGCAAGTATTCCGGCATTTTTTGCTCCGTTTATTGCCACAGTTGCCACAGGTACTCCACCAGGCATCTGTACTATAGACAACAGCGAATCAAGACCGCTTAAGTTCGAGCTTTTAACTGGAACCCCTATAACAGGTACACTTGTTATTGCCGCCACCATACCAGGAAGGTGGGCTGCCCCACCTGCACCGGCTATGATAACGTCGATACCTCTTTCATCTGCTGTTTTTGCATATTCATACATTTTATCCACTGTCCTGTGAGCCGAAACCACAGTCAATTCATAATCTATTTTAAATTCATCTAATATTTTTGCGGCAGCACTCATTACTGGCAGATCAGAGTCACTTCCCATGATTATTCCTATTTTCCCCATTATTCTTCCTTCCTGTGAATAAGATATCTATTATTATTTAAAATACTTTACTCCGTTTTCAAATATCTTCTGTTCCTTATCCCCTATAATGTTCTTATAAAGGTTATCTCCAATTCTTTCAGAGTGCCCCATTTTACCAAGGATCTTACCGTCTGGAGATGTAATCCCCTCTATGGCATACACAGATCCATTTGGATTAAATTTAAACTCACTTGAAGGCTTCCCTTCAAAATCTACATACTGGGTTGCCACCTGGCCGTTTTCAAATAACTTTATAGCCACTTCTTCATTGGCATAAAATCTTCCCTCTCCGTGAGATACAGGAATCTCATGGACTGTTCCCACCTCTATACCAGAGAACCAAGGAGATTTATTTGATGTCACCTTTGTAGACACCATCTGCGAGATGTGCCTTCCTATATTATTAAATGTAAGGGTAGGTGAATCTTCAGTCACCTTTCCGATCTCTCCGTATGGAAGAAGTCCCGACTTAATAAGTGCCTGGAATCCATTACAGATACCTAGGATAAGACCGTCTCTTTCTAGGAATTTGGCTATAGCGTCAGCTACCTTTGGATTAGACAGCACCGTTGCTATAAATTTACCAGAACCATCAGGCTCATCTCCAGAACTGAATCCTCCTGGAATCATAAGTATCTGAGATTTATTGAGTTCCTTTAGCATTTCTTCGATAGACTCATTTATATGTTTTTGTGTAAGATTTTTAAAAGTCATTCCAGAAGTAGTCGCCCCTGCCTTTTCAAAGACTTTTTTAGCATCATATTCACAGTTTGTTCCTGGGAATGCAGGGATAAATACATTTGGATCGGCTATTTTATTTTTAGCAACGATAATCTCTTTTGCCTTGTAAGGAGTCCAGATATAATCTTTCTTCTCCTCTTTTGTTTCATATGGGAATACTGGTTCTAAAGTCTTTAGCCATGTTTTTTCAGCCTCTTCTAAAGTGATTACTGTATCTCCCACTGTTATATTTTCTTCTTCAGTGGTTGTTCCTAAGAAGACGATATTTTTTCCAGAGAGTTCTTCAGTAGCTTCTACTACAAATGAACCATAGCCGAGCCTAAATAAGTTTTCTTCAAGGTTTTCTATGTTTACCCCTACTCTGTTTCCGAAACTCATCTTTGCAAGGGCCTCTGCAACTCCGCCTTTTTTCAGTGTCATTGCCGAGATTATTTTTCCAGATTTTATATTTTCATACATATAGTTAAAGTTTCTTTTTAATTCCTTTGTGTTTGGCATTAGGTCTGCAGTCATATCATGTTTTATAAGATATATCTTGTTTCCTGCCTTTTTAAATTCTGGAGATATCACTTCACTGGCCTTTACAGGTGACACTGCGAAAGAAATCAGTGTTGGCGGTACATGAATTTCATTAAAGGTTCCACTCATAGAATCTTTTCCACCGATTGCCGCTATCTCAAACTGTTTTTGAGCAAATAATGTACCTAAAAGTGCAGAAAATGGTTTTCCCCAGTTTACAGGGTCTTTTCCTAGTTTTTGGAAATATTCCTGGAATGAGAGTCTGATCTTAGACCATTCTCCTCCTGCAGCTACGATCTTTGCTAATGATTCTACTACTGCATAGGCTCCTCCGTGGAAAGGTGACCATGAGGAAACAGCAGGGTCATATCCCCAAGAGATAGCCGAAGCCGTATCTGTCTCTCCCTTTAGGAGTGGGAACTTTTGCACACTTAGGTCTGTAGGAGTCATCTGGTACTTTCCTCCAAATGGCATAAGGACTGTAGATGCCCCTATAGAGGAGTCAAACATCTCCATAAGTCCCTTTTGCGAGGATACATTTAGAGAGGCTAACATCTTAAGCCATCTTTCTTTTCCTTCTTTTTCTGAGAAAAGTTCCTGCTCAAGAGGTGAGGACTCAGCCGGAGCCTCAAGTTCTACATTGTTTTCCTGAGTGACACCGTTTGTGTCTAGGAAATCTCTTGAGATATCTACTATCTTGTTTCCTTTCCAGAAGATCTCAAGTCTATTTCTGTCTGTTACTGTAGCTACCACTGTAGCAAGGAGATTTTCCTTGTCAGCTAAGTCTATAAACTGATCTCTGTCTTTTTCTTCTATAACTACAGCCATTCTCTCTTGTGATTCAGAGATAGCAAGTTCTGTACCGTTTAGGCCTTCGTACTTTACAGGTACTACATCTAGATCTATTTCTAACCCGTCAGCTAGTTCCCCTATGGCAACTGAAACTCCTCCTGCACCAAAGTCGTTACATTTTTTTATAAGTTTTGTAACTTCAGGATTTCTAAATAATTTTTGGATTTTTCTCTCTTCAGGAGCGTTTCCTTTTTGTACCTCTGCACCGCATGTAGCAAGGGATTCGTCAGTGTGCTCTTTAGAAGAACCAGTAGCTCCTCCGCATCCGTCTCTTCCTGTTTTTCCTCCTAGTAGAACGACTATATCCCCAGGTGCCGAGCTCTCTCTTCTTACCCAGTCAGCAGGCACTGCACCAACTACAGCTCCTACCTCCATTCTTTTTGCCTTGTATCCAGAGTGGTATATCTCTGACACATGACCTGTAGTAAGTCCGATCTGGTTACCATAGGCTGAGTATCCGTGGGCAGCTCCCTTTGTAATTTTTTTCTGAGGAAGTTTTCCAGGCATTGTATCTTCTAATTTTTCGAGAGGATCAGCAGATCCGGTAACTCTTATTGCCTGGTATACATAAGATCTTCCTGAAAGAGGGTCTCTTATGGCTCCTCCTAAACAAGTGGATGCTCCTCCGAAAGGCTCTATCTCAGTAGGGTGGTTATGGGTTTCATTTTTAAACATAAGGAGCCATTTTTCAGTTATGCCGTCTACATCAACGTCTACATATACCGAGCAGGCATTTATCTCTTCTGACACTTCAAGATCATCTAATTTTCCTGATTTTCTAAGTTCTTTACCAGAGATGGTAGCCATATCCATAAGGGAGATATGTTTTTTGTCTATTTTTTCTCCGTGGACAAACTCTCTGCTTTCAAGATATTGGTCAAAGGTTTCTTGAAGAACCTTTTGAAATCTACCTTTAGGAAATACTATCTCTTTTATTTTGGTCTCAAATGTTGTATGTCTGCAGTGATCTGACCAGTAAGTATCTAAAACTTTTATCTCAGTCTCACTAGGGTCTCTGTTTTCTGTATTTCTAAAATAACTTTGTACAAACATCATATCATCTAGAGTCATAGCAAAGCCTTCTTTAGATCTGTAAGCTTCCATCTCTTCTTCACTAAATTTCGTGAACCCCTTGATAAAAGGTACCTCTGTTGGCTTTTCAACAGATTCGATATGAAGTTTTTCAAGATTTTTCTCTCTCATTTCCACAGGGTTGATATAGAAATTCTTTACTTTTTCTAGTTGCTCGTCAGTTATCTCCCCTTGGAAGATAATGATTTTTCCGCTTGTAACTTCTACATTCTGATTTTTTTCTGATACGAGGTTCAGACATTGTATCGCTGAATCTGCTCTCTGATCAAACTGACCTGGTAAAAATTCTGCCGCAAAATATTTTTCTTCCTTAAGATCTAAGGTGTCATAGACCTGATCCATAACAACTTCTGAAAATATAGTTCTTTTGGCTTTTTCCAGCTCCTCTTTAGTAATTCCAAATATGTCGTAGCTGTTTAAGATTCTTACCTTCTGGAGCTTTTCAAGCTTAAATCCTTCCTTAAGCTCATTTAGAAGCCCCTTAGCCTCTACATCAAATCCGTCTTTCTTTTCAACATAGATACGGTAGTTCATTACTTCCCCCTAAAACCTTTTATTTTTTTTAATAACCTTCACACTTCAGTGTGGCCATATACCTACTAAATCAAGATACTAAATATTTATAAAATACCTGCTTTTTTAATATTGTATACAAAAAACCCAGGTACTTTACAGAGTGAAAGTACCTGGGTGATTAATCCCATAAACTTTCACTCATAGAAGGCCATTATCGGTGACCAGTAGAAACTCCCGACCATATTACGGGATTATATGAGTGATTTTAAAATAGTCCTGTTATTTTTCCGTTTTCATCTATATCTATAAGTTCAGCTGAAGGTTTCTTAGGCAGTCCAGGCATATCAATGATATTTCCTGCCATGGCTACTAGAAATCCTGCACCGGCTGAGAGTCTTATTTCATTCACAGTTACTGTAAAGTTTTCCGGTCTTCCTAGAAGGGCCGGGTTGTCAGAAATTGATTTTTGAGTTTTAGACACACAGATAGGAAGTTCTCCGTATCCGTTTTCCACAATAGTTTTTATTGTTTTCTTTGCCTTAGGAGAGAATACAACACCGTCGGCACCGTAGATTTCCTTTGCAATTATTTCTATTTTTTCTTCTGGAGAGCTTTCTAAAGAGTATAGAGGAGTATAGTTGTCCTCGCCTTTTTCGATTTCTCCTATGACAAGTTTTGCAAGTTCTTCTCCACCTGCACCGCCATTTGCCCATACATCGCAGTCGGCTACAGGTACATTGTGATCTGAGCATACTTTTCTTATAAGGTCAAATTCACTCTCTGTGTCTGTGACAAATCTGTTCATGGCCACAACTACCGGAAGATTGAATTTTTTCATGTTCTCTATATGTTTTTCAAGGTTTGAAAGTCCCTTTTGAAGGGCATCAAGATCCTGAACTGATAGATCTTTTGCTCCCCCGTGGTGCTTTAGGGCTCTTACAGTAGCTACCACAACAACACAGTTTGGTGTCAGCCCACCTTTTCTACATTTTATATCAAGAAACTTCTCGGCTCCGAGATCAGCTGCAAAACCGGCCTCTGTTATAGCAAAGTCAGAAAGTTTGAGGGCTAGTTTAGTAGCTAGCAATGAGTTGCATCCGTGAGCTATATTTGCAAAAGGTCCTCCGTGTATGAATACAGGAGTATTTTCTAAAGTTTGCACAAGATTTGGTTTTATGGCCTCTTTCATAAGAGCAGCAACTGCTCCCTGAACATTGAGGTCTTTTATTTTTAGAGGCGTTCCTGCAGTACTATATGCAAAGACCATCTCTCCGATTTTTTCCTTTAGGTCAGCTATAGAGTCAGCCAGACACATAGCAGCCATTATCTCAGAAGCAACTGTAATCTGGAAAGAATCCTCTCTAGGAATTCCGTTTGCAGTTCCCCCAAGTCCGATGACGATATTTCTAAGAGACCTATCGTTCATATCCATGACTCTTTTCCATGTAATTTTTGTTATATCTATATTAAGAGTGTTTCCAAATTTTAAGTGGTTGTCGATGCATGCAGATACAAGGTTGTGTGCTACCCCTATAGCATGAATATCCCCAGTAAAGTGAAGGTTGATATCCTCCATAGGTATAACCTGGGAATGTCCTCCCCCTGTGGCTCCTCCTTTAATTCCGAATACAGGTCCTAGAGAAGGTTCTCTCAAGGCGGCAATTGATTTTTTTCCTAACCTGTTTAGAGCCTGAGTAAGTCCTACTGAAACAGTTGATTTTCCCTCTCCTGCAGGAGTAGGTGTAATAGCTGTTACAAGTACTAGTTTTCCGTCTTCCTTGTTTTCCAGTTTTCTTAGTAAATTAGGATCTACCTTTGCCTTGTACTTTCCGTACTGCTCGTAGTCATCTTCACTGAGACCGATTGTTTTTGCCACTTCACTGATTTTTAATAACTTGGCTTCTTGAGCAATTTGAATATCACTTTTCATCTGCTAAAACCCTCCAATTTTTTCTGTATAATTTATATTTAAACTCCCTAAGTTTACAATTTTGGTATTTAAAAAACCTAAGTTCACATTAATTAAAGATTAATGCGTACTTAGGCCTTCTATGAAAAAATATATCGAAGTCCACACTTATCCCGTACCATTTGATCTTCAGTTGGCCTATATAGTTGCCCAAAAGTGAAAAAAATGATAACAGCACGTGTAAACCTCCTTCCTCAAAAATCATAAAAATCCGACATTTATCATATATGGAATGAAGTAAATGTCGGGACATGAATAAGTCCGGTCACTTCACCCATAGTAGCTAATTTAAGGTTAGCTGTAGAGACTCCCGACCAGATTACGGGATTATACGAGTGTTACAAATTGCGAATTTCTTTTCTACCAGGCCACTTTACCACGAAAAGTGGCTTTTGTCAAAAAATAAAACATCTGTATTACTATTTGAGAGGAAGGAAATCCTTTAAAATAAAGGGGTAAAAAAATTATTAAATAACTATCTGGATTTTTTTCCTCTTTTGAATATTTTACTTTCACATGGAATATCAAAAATTTCTTTTTTTTGATATTCCATGTGAAAGTACCTTTGAGATTGAGTTTTATAATTTTCTTAAAATTTTTTAAAAACATATCAGTTGACAGAAAGACTAAGTTTTGATATATTACTTCTTGATAATTTTTTTAATAAAGAGGGGGAAATCTGATGTTCGATTACAAGAAAAAAAACATTCTAAAACAATTGTTTTCACCTCTATCTATTTCCAATATATTTTTAGATTTTCCAGTTGAGATATTTATAGTGAATATTTCAAATATATTTATTTTTAATAATTATTTAAATTTTAGGAATAATGACTGATTGATATTATCAGTGTTATTCCTTTTTTTTTAGTCAAAAACACTTTTTATATAATGAAGGAGGATTATTACATGAAGGCTAAGTTAATCCTAGAAAACGGAATGACTTTCGATGGAAAGGCGTTTGGTTATTTTAAAGATACTACAGGAGAATTGGTTTTTAATACGAGTATGACTGGATATCAAGAGCTTCTCACTGACCCGTCTTATTACGGTCAGATAGTGGTTATGACCTACCCACTTATAGGGAACTACGGAATAAACCTAGAGGACACCGAATCAAACAGCGTAAAGGTAAGAGGTCTTGTTGTTAGAGAGGAAGGAAAATATCCAAATAACTTTAGATGTGAGATGACTCTAGACGGATACCTAAAGCAACACAAGGTAATGGGATTTAAAGGTGTAGATACAAGACAACTTACAAAAATTATAAGAGAAATAGGAACATGTAAGGCGATAATAACGACAGAAGAGCTGACTCAGAAAGAACTTAAAGAAAAATTTGATAATTTTTCCAATAGATACGCTGTGAAGGAAGTTTCAAGTCAGGAGAAATATGTAATACCTGGTAAAGGTAAAAAAATCGGGGTAATGGATTTTGGAATAAAGCAAAATATATTGAGATCGTTTGAAAAACGTGGATGTGAACTCACTGTATTTCCATTTGGAACAACTGCCGAAGAGATACTGAAACATGACCTAGACGGTCTTTTCCTGTCAAATGGTCCTGGAGATCCTGCTGATCTTACAGACACAGTAAACGAGATAAAAAAAATAGTAGGTAAAATGCCTCTTATAGGTATCTGTCTAGGGCATCAGCTTCTGGCATGGGCTCTAGGAGGAAGCACAGTAAAACTAAAATACGGGCACAGAGGTGGAAATCATCCTGTAAAGGACCTTCAGAAAAACAAGATTTTTATCACGGCTCAAAACCACGGCTATGTGGTAGATAAAATGCCAGAAGGTGTAGAGGTCACTCATGTGAATCTAAATGACAACTCTGTAGAGGGAATGAAAAGTGATGAACTGAAAGTAATGAGCATCCAGTATCACCCTGAAGCTTGTCCCGGACCTGAGGATTCTGGATATATCTTTGATGATTTTCTAAAAGCTATAGATAAATAAAAAAATTAAAAGAAAAGTCGGACAGATATTTTTAGATAGATCAGATAAACTCATATTTTAGGAGGAAACTATGTTAGATAAATCAATAAAGAAAACCCTTGTAATCGGATCTGGGCCTATAGTGATAGGTCAGGCGGCGGAGTTTGATTATTCAGGAACTCAAGCTTGCGAAGCCTTAAAGCAGGAGGGTATAGAGGTTGTACTTATAAACTCAAACCCTGCAACTATAATGACAGACAGAGCAGTTGCAGACAGGATTTACATAGAGCCTATTACCATAGAATTTGTAGAAAAGGTGATAAAAAAAGAAAGACCTGATTCCATATTGGCTGGAATGGGTGGACAGACTGCCTTGAATATAGCGGTTGAACTTTATGACAGCGGAATTTTAGATAAATATAATGTAAAAGTAATAGGAACTCCCATCGATTCCATAAAAAGAGGAGAGGACAGAGACCTATTTAGAGATGCAATGAAAAAAATAGGGGAACCTACCATCGAGAGTAAGATAGTTGAAAACCTAAAGGATGGTCTAGAATTTGCAGCCCAGATAGGTTATCCTCTTGTAGTTAGACCTGCATATACTTTAGGAGGATCAGGAGGAGGAATAGCCAACGATCCTCAGGAACTAGAAGACATACTTCTTAAAGGTCTAAAGCTTTCAAGGGTAGGACAGGTTTTAGTAGAAAAGTCTATCTTAGGTTGGAAAGAGGTAGAGTATGAAGTAATCAGAGACGAGAATGGAAACTGTATCACAGTGTGTAATATGGAAAACATTGACCCAGTGGGAATACATACAGGAGACTCTATAGTTGTGGCTCCATCTCAGACTCTTTCTGATAAAGAGTATCAGATGCTTAGAACTTCATCTATAAAAATAATAAATGAGATCGGTGTAATCGGTGGATGCAACGTTCAGTTTGCCCTTCATCCAAAGTCGTTTAAGTATGCGATTATAGAGATTAACCCAAGAGTTTCAAGATCCTCAGCCCTTGCATCAAAAGCCACAGGATATCCTATTGCAAGAGTTGCCACAAAACTTTCTCTTGGTTATACCCTAGATGAGGTAAAAAATGAAGTTACAGGTCAGACCTATGCATGTTTCGAGCCTGCACTTGACTACTGTGTAGTAAAGATACCTAAGTGGCCATTTGATAAATTTAAGAAAGCAGACAGAAAACTCGGAACTAAGATGATGGCAACAGGAGAGATCATGGCTATCGGAAATAATTTTGAGGCGGCCTTCTTAAAAGGGATAAGATCCCTGGAAATAGGTCAGTATAATATGGAGCATCCTGTAGCTAAGAAAATGTCAATCAGAGAGCTCAAAAATGCCGTAATGAGACCTGATGACGAGAGAATATTTGTAGCAGCAGAGATGCTAAGACGTGGATATGTAAAGTCTAAACTCCAAAAGATTACCGGTATGGATAAGTTTTTCATGGAAAAAATAGAGTGGATAGTAAAACAGGAAGAACTTCTCAAAAGAAGTACTTTAAAAGATATGGATAAGCATACCCTAAGAAATTTAAAGAAAAAAGGTTTCTCTGATAAAGGAATAGCGGCTCTTATGAATGTCTCTGAGGCGGATATTGTCGCTAAGAGAAAAGAGCTTGATATCAGACCTGTATACAAGATGGTAGATACTTGTGCAGCAGAATTTGATGCAGTTTCATCTTACTATTATTCTACCTATGATATCTATGATGAAGTAACTGTTTCTGACAAAAGAAAAATACTTGTTGTTGGCTCTGGTCCAATAAGAATAGGCCAGGGAATAGAATTTGACTATTGTACGGTTCACAGTATAAAAGCCCTTCAGAAGATGGGAATAGAAACTATCATTATAAACAATAATCCTGAGACTGTATCTACTGACTTTTCTACTGCAGACAAGCTTTATTTTGAGCCACTTATTACAGAAGATGTAATGAATATAATCGAAAAAGAGCAGCCTGAAGGTGTGGTTCTTCAGTTTGGAGGACAGACAGCTATAAAACTTGCCAATGATCTAGCAGCAGCTGGGGTAAAGATAATAGGTACTTCTGCAGACAAGATCGATGAGGCAGAGGATAGAGAAAGATTTGAAGCAATGATGGAAAAACTAGATATAAAGAGACCAAAAGGAAGAGCTGTCTGGAAAATAGAGCCTGGAATAGAGATTGCAAATTCAGTGGGTTATCCTGTGCTTGTTAGACCTTCTTATGTTCTTGGAGGGCAGGGAATGGAAATCTGTCACGATGAATATAACCTTGTAAAATATCTCGAAGCTTCTTTTGACAGAGATCCTGAAAATCCAGTACTTATAGATAAATACCTAAATGGTATAGAGATAGAAATAGATGCAATATGTGATGGGGAAGATGTACTTATACCTGGAATAATGGAACATCTAGAAAGAGCTGGAGTTCACTCAGGGGATTCGATAACTGTTTATCCTTCTAAGAATCTTTATGAAGGTACAGAGGTAAAAATCTTAGACTATGCCAAGAAGATAGCTAAAGAGTTAGAGATAAGCGGAATGATGAATATTCAGTTTATAGCCTTTGAAAATGAGATATATGTAATAGAAGTAAACCCTAGATCATCTAGAACTGTTCCTTATATATCAAAGGTAACAGGAGTTCCTATGATAGAGCTGGCCACAAAAGTAATGTTAGGTGAAAAACTGGCAGATATGGAATATGGAACAGGAATCTATAAAAAACCAAATGTCTACGCTGTAAAAGTACCTGTGTTTTCAACAGAAAAACTTGGAAATGTAGAAGTTTCCCTAGGACCTGAGATGAAATCTACAGGTGAAGTATTAGGAGTGTCTGAAAGTCTAGATGAAGCTATCTACAAGGGACTTGTAGGTGGATACAGGCTGAGTCAGATAAAAAATAAAAATGTTCTTGTTACCATAAGAGATAAGGATAAAGAGGAGTTTTTACCTCTTGCAAAGAGACTTATAGGACAGGGATGTAAATTATTTTCTACAGTGGGAACTCAGAAATTCCTTGAGACACACGGAATCACTGCAGAAAAGGTAAATAAAATATCTGAGGAAAATCCAAATATTCTTGATAAACTTAAGAATAGAGAGATAGACCTGCTAATAAACACTGCAACTAAGGCCAATGACGCCATGAGAGATGGGTTCAGAATAAGAAGAACTGCAATTGAATATGGAGTGGAGGTTCTTACTTCCCTTGATACTTTAAATGCTATACTTAATATTATGGAGAAAAATATTCATCTGAACAAAGAACTCAAAGTGTATGACATATCACAAATATAAAACTTAAGAAATAATCCATTAAAGAAGGGTGATCCAGGTAGAAAAACTACTTGAGGATCACCCTTTTTAATGAAGAATTGCAGTTTAATAATTTTGTTTTAATTTAATAATTCTGATGCAATAAGCTCTAAGACCTGGGTTTCCCTTTCAATGGAAAGTCCCATTTTTTCATCTTTTTTTGATATTACTTCTTTATTATGAGCAATAGCCTCGTGGATATCGATCCAAAGTGCACTCATCCCGTTTTTGATCTCATAATCTTCTAAGCTTGATGTTCCCAATTCGTCAGCAATGCTACAAATATAAAAGTGAGAAGTCATATGCATAAAGTCAAAGTCATCATAATGAACAGGTCTAAATTCTTCGTAAATGCCATAGTGACCGTCAACCTCTATATCTCTTGCACCTGTCTCTTCAACAAGCTCTCTTTTCAGTCCTTCTATCAGGTCCTCATGGGGTTCTACTCCACCTCCTGGAAAGCTGTAGTCATTGTATCTTTTTGTGTATAGCATCAGAATTTTTGAATCTTTTAAAACAATCCCTCTTGCAGCTATTCTTCTATAGGGATTTCCATCTAAACTGTTCAGACTATTGTGAACAGATTTTTTTAATAATCTCATAAAGCACCTCTAAAATAAATTATTCATAATATTTAAATATTTTATCACAAAAAACAAAAAACTTCCAATTAAAGGGATTCTTGTAGGGGAATGTCATTATTTTGTTATATTGAGAAATTAATTGACATTATTATAGTTAGATATTGTTGAAAAATTTGGTTCAATTGTCCAAAATATTTTGTTATAATGTTATTTTAAATTAAAGTATTGAATTTATAGGGATTCGTTACTTTTCTCTTGAAAGAAAAGTAACCAAAAGTTCAAGAATTTTCAAATGTCTAGGAAGTAGATATTTCTTTTATCGCCTTTGTAAGCTACAGTCCTCGGTTCCCTGCGGAACTTATTCTGTAGGACGGCTTAGTCCAGGTTCTTTCCTGTATAAGCCCTGCGACTTGAAAATTCAAAAAATATAAAACCGTATGTTCTCTCTATAAGAAGCAAGCGCAAAGGTTTATCAAAGTTTTCTCACTCAAAAAGGGTTTTTAAGTTTTTGGCCATTGACAAAATCAGCGTTAAGAATAACCGCAGTAAAATTCTTAGAAAAAATCGACTGTATGAGCGTAGCGAGTTTCGAGTTTTTCTTGGATTTTCAAGGTTGTTTAGCTTATTTTTCACAGGACTTGATTTTTGGTTACTTTTCATCAAGGAAAAGTAACGGAACTTTGGATAAAGTCAGTAATTTATTTAAACCAGTAACTATATTTAAGTAAAAAAGCTCTAAATTAATTTTGGGGGTAAATTCCCAGGTTTTGAATAAAATAAACTCAGATAAGTTCAACAGGAGGAATCAGTGAAAAAATCCCCTACTAACATAAAGAAAATAACAACTGAAATTTTTATAAAAATAGCAATGATCGTCCTTCCGCTACTTTTGGTTGTGGGTATACTTATAGACAGTGCCTACAAGTATGAAATTGAAAAATCCAAGAAAAACATTCTTGGTGAAATTTCAAATAAAACTGAAATTTTCGAAAAGACCGTTCAGTCACTTTTTCAGGAAGTTTTTCAGGATGTATATATAATAGAAAATGCAAATGAATTTGAAGATTTTATGCAAAATCAGAGTTATCAAAAAAGAATTGAAGCCCGAAGACTCTTTGAGCGTTACATGGGAAATAAAAGAGACTACCTACAACTGAGGTTCATAGGTATAGATGGGAAAGAGGTCATTAGAGTAGATAGGCTAAATGATCAAGTAATAGTTGTTCCAGATGAAAAACTACAGCAGAAAAAAGACAGGTCTTACTTTGCAAACTGTATAAATTCCAAAAAAGAAGGAATTTACATATCAAATCTAGACTTAAATATCGAGTTTGGGAAAATAATTGAACCCTATGTTCCTGTAATAAGATTTTCCAAAGCTGTAAAAGATAAAACTGGAAATATAATTGGAGTTGTTGTTATAAATTATGATGGGCAGAAGTTTATAAACTCCTTTAAAGATTATCTGAGGGATAACAGGAATTTTGTAGAGCTTTTTCTAACAGATAATGAGGGATATTATCTGTCCAATGAAGATTCTGACAAAAACTTTGGTTTTATGTTTGAGGGGAAATCATCAGACTACACAGTGAAAAAAGAGATCCCAGAATTATGGAATGAAATTATAAAAAATTCTGAAAAAACAGTTGAAATAAAAGATAGGATTTTTTACTTTAAAAAACTTATGCCGACTTTTAAAGATTCAGTGTACTTTGAGGATACAGATTATTACTGGAATATTATTACCACAATAAAAGAACAGAACATACCAAAGATGTTTTCAGAACAATTTTTATTCAAAAAAAATATGAAGTTTTATATACTTTTTACGTTGTTTTTACTGAGCTCGATAATAATAACTATCCTCCATCTGAAAAAAAAGGAAAGTGATCAGCTTTACTTAACTAAGATGATTTTAGGTCATGTGGAAGAGGCAGTTTTAATAACCGACCATAAAAGAAACATACTAGACCTGAACAAAGGCTTTACAAAAATGACTGGATATTCAAGAGAAGAGGCATTAAATCTAAACACAAAAATATTCAGCTATGACAAGTCGCATCCGAAACTATATATGAAGATAAAAGAACAACTTGAAAAGGGACGTGACTGGAAAGGGGAGCTCTGGCTCAGAAAAAAAGATGGATCTAAGTACCCTGCACTTCTGACGATAAATAATATAATAAATCCAAAAAATAAGAAGACTGATTATTACGTCTCAGTTATAAAAGACCTTTCACGGGAAAAGGAGAAAGAGGCGGAGATTGAGTATCTTTTGACTCATAATTCAAAAACCAATCTTCCAAATGAATTTATGTTTTATAGCTTTATAGATGAAGAGATAAAAAAAGAAAATGAATTTGGTGTTTTGTATGTGAAATTGAAAAAAATAGATGATCTGGAGATGAAATATAACGAAGAATATTTAAGTATTATTTATGAAGAAGTAATTGCAAAATTAAGGGGTTTAGCTGGTGACGATGGCAATATAGCTCATATTTCAAAAGATGTATTTATTGTTATATTCAAATTCTCAGAGGATAAATATTTTATAAACAGATCTCTTACAGAACTGTCTTCGAGACTAAAATCCACCATAAAGATAAGAGATAAGGATATAAATATTGAGTTTGACTTCGGAGCTGTTTTCTTCCCGGAACACGGTAACTCTCCTAAAGAACTTTTGAGGAAGGCTATGTTCTCAGTAAAGGCACTGAAATATTATCCAGATAGAAGTTTTTTAATTTATCAGAATTCCCTGGAAAAAAAGATACAAAGAGAGCTAGATATTGAGGAGCACCTTCCTCTTGCAATCAAAAATAATGAACTAGAGGTATATTTTCAGCCGCAGGTAAACAGTGAAAAGGATATGCTTATAGGAGCGGAAGCTTTGCTCCGTTGGAACAGCAAATCCTTGGGCAGTGTTTCTCCTGCTGAGTTTATACCCATTGCTGAAAGTATAGGGGTTATCAATAAATTAGGTATGTGGGTAGTAAAAGAAGTAGCCAGACAGACGAAATTTCTGGGACTTGATAAACATAAAGATATTAAAATTTCAATTAATTTGTCTGCTACTGATTTTAAAAATGAGTTTCTTGTGGAAGAGATCACATATATCTTAGAGATATACGGACTTGATTTTTCCCAGTTTGAAATAGAACTCACTGAAGGGGTTTTGGTAGATGATTATGATTATGTTAAACCAAAATTAGATGAATTTCAGATGAATGGAATATCTGTGGCCATAGATGATTTTGGAACTGGATTTTCTTCTATGACTCACCTTAAAAAATTGAACTTTGACAAAATTAAGATAGACAGAACTTTTATAAAAGACTATCCGAAATCAGACAGCGGTTCTATAGCTGAGATAATAACATATCTTGCAAAAAGACTTGATATCAATGTGATCGCAGAAGGAGCAGAGACCAAAGAGCAAGTGGAATTCTTAAGAGGCATAGGATGTTCCAATATACAGGGATATTATTACAGCAAACCTCTTTCAGCTTCTGATTTTAAGGAATATATAGATACTTATTTTCTAAATAAAGAACAAATTTAGTGACAGAATTTATATAGGGAATTTTTTAAAATAAACTTTTGAAATTATAAAAGAAAAAAATTCACTTGAAAAATATCTCTTAAAGTATTAAACTTATATATGTAATATTATAATTTATTTTTTTGGTATATGATTTAAATTTTATGAGGATTTGCGCGTTATTTTATTCCAAGTTATATAAGAGCACCATTGTTATATTTTTATTATTTTATTAAAAAGGGTATTTCAATAAAATTTAGCGACCTAAGAGACAGGGTATTTATAGTTTACATCAACAATGATTTAAAATCATAAAATGAAAGTACAAAAGGGAGGAAATTATGAAAAAACACTTATCCTTGGTCGCCTTTATAATGGCGATCATATTCGGAGCTGTGGCCTGTGGTAAAAAAGCAGAAACGAGTAAAAAATATTTTAGATTGGCAAAAGATGTAGAAATGGCATCTATGGATCATCACCTTGCTTCAGACGGGCTTTCTTTCGAGACAATAGGTGCGACAATAGAAGGACTGTACGGTGTAGACGGTGCAGGAACACCTATTCCTGCCATTGCCGAGTCTTACGAGGTTTCAGAAGACGGACTGAATTACACATTTTATCTAAGAAAAGAAGCAAAGTGGTCAAATGGAGACCCTGTAACTGCAAAAGACTTTGTTTTTGCATGGAGAAGACTTGTTGATCCGGTTATAGCCAGTGAATATAACTTCATTATGGACATAGCTTCTGTAAAAAATGCTTCAAAGGTAATATCAGGAGAGCTTAAAACAGATGAGCTAGGAGTAAAAGCAGTAGACGACAATACCTTAGAGGTTAATTTAGAGGTTCCAGTACCGTACTTTATAAGTCTAATGTCTTTCCCTTCTTTCTTTCCTATGAATGAAAAGTTTGTAACAGAAAAAGGCGACCAGTATGCTATGACACCTGATGACCTTCTTGCCAACGGACCATTTAAAATGGTGGAATGGAACAGAGGTTACGGATTTAAACTTGACAAAAATCCAGATTACTATGATGCTTCAAGTGTAAAAATAGACGGAGTGGATATACGTATAATAAAGGATAATCAGACGGCTGCCTTAAAGTTTGAGAAAAATGAGCTGGATATGGTAAAACTTTCTGCAGAGCTTGTAGATAAGTATAAATCAAATGAGGCTTTGACTAAGATGCCAGCAGGATATCTATGGTATATGGCTCCAAATTTCAAAAACGAAATATTTTCAAATGTTAATGCTAGAAAGGCCCTGTCTCACGCCGTAAATAAACAGTATATAGTTGACAATATTATGAATGACGGTTCTACATCTGCAGACTTTATAGTCCCTGTAGGTCTTGCAACAGGTCCTGATGCAAAAGATTTCCGTGCAACTTCTGATTCATATACTAAATATGATAAGGAAAAAGCTCTAGAATATTGGAATAAAGCCAAATCAGAACTAAAGTTAGATAAGATGGAGATAGAACTAGTATTTGATGATTTTGAAAGTAATAAAAAAATAGCAGAATTTGTGCAATCTGAACTTCAGGTAAATCTTCCTGGATTAATGGTAAGCTTAAAGGCTCAGCCAAAGAAAAATCGTCTTGCTTTAATGCGTAGCGGAGATTATGACCTTGGACTTACACGTTGGGGGCCTGATTTTGCAGATCCGCTTACATATTTAGGAATGTTTGAAACAGGTAATCCTACAAACTATCCTCAATATAGCAGTGAGGCTTATGACAAAATGATTTTTGATGTATCCAAAGGAGAACTTGCATCCAAACCGGAAGCTCGTTGGGAAATGATGAAAACTGCAGAGAAACTTCTTGTAGAAGAAGACGCAGCAGTGGCACCTCTATACCAGAGAGGTTACTCATTCTTGAAAAATCCTAAGATAAAAAATCTAGAGTACCATACAGTGGGAATTTCTTTTGTCTATAAGAATATGACTATCGAAGACTAATATATAAATTTAACTGATAAAGCCATAGGCGGCGGAAGTCAAGGCCTATGGCTTTATTACAATATTTGGACTAAAAAAAAGGAGTTGAGATACATGCTGAAATATATCGGAAAGCGATTACTGATTTCAGTAGCTACCCTGTGGGTCATCCTGACGATATTATTTTTACTTTTAGAACTAATGCCAGGTTCTCCTTTTAATGATGAGAAGCTAAACAGAGATCAGAAAATATTGCTAGATCAAAAGTACGGTTTAGACAAGCCGCTTCCTATAAGATATTCTAGATACATGCAAAATATTGTTTTTAAGGGAGATTTTGGGGATTCATACACTATACAGAAAAACTATCCTGTTATAGAGATTATAAATAAAAGACTTGCTGTCTCTGCCCGTCTTGGGTTTCAGGCACTTTTATTTGGATCAATTATAGGAATAGTCTTAGGGGCCATAGCAGCCATTTACCGTAACACTATATGGGACACCATGACGACAATGTTTGCAGTTATAGGCGTTTCGGTGCCATCCTATGTATTTGCATTGGGGCTCAGTTATTTCTTGGGGTACAAACTATCCTGGTTTCCCTTTACATATGACATCTATTCCCCTATTGAATCTAGTGTCCTTCCTACAATGGCCCTGGCAATGTTTGTAATAGCTACAGTTGCACGTTTCATGAGAACCGAACTGGTGGAAGTTTTGGGATCAGATTATATCTTACTGGCAGAAACAAAGGGACTAACAACTACAAAGGTCATAGCAAGACACTCAATAAGAAATGCGTTAATTCCTGTAATAACTGTTTTAGGACCTTTGACTGTTGGTCTTATGACTGGTTCTCTAGTTATTGAAAGAATATTTGGTATCCCGGGAGTTGGGGATCTGCTTGTAACTGCAATCAGTGTAAATGATTTTAATGTAATAATAGCAATCTCTTTTTTCTATAGTATATTTTATATATTTATGATGTTGATTATAGATGTATTATACGGAGTCATTGACCCTAGAATCAGAGTAACAGGAGGGGATTCTAATGGATAACAACATCAAGGTATATGACAAAGAGATGTTTGAACGTGTTTTTTCTGAAGAAAAAGTACAAAAAGATATAGTCTACAAGGGAGTGAGTTTCTGGAAAGATGTGAGACTCCGTTTTAAGCAAAACAAAGGTGCGATTTTTGGAATTATAATGATCACAGTCATCATATTTTTTGCCGTACTTGGGCCTCATATGAACAGACACAGTTATAGAAGCATAGAACAGCAGCATGCAAACCTTCCTCCTAGGATAGCAGTGGTTGAAAAAATTGGAATTTTTGACGGTACCTTGGAAGATAAAAATATATATCTTGAAAAAGGACTTGAGGATGTATACTATTGGTTTGGGACAGACAGTCTAGGAAGGGACATCTGGACCCGTGTATGGATAGGGACTAGAGTTTCTCTTTATATAGCCTTGCTGGCAGTAATAATAGATATGCTTATAGGAATGGGCTATGGCCTGATCTCAGGATATGTAGGGGGCAGAACAGATACGGTGATGCAAAGGATAATTGAGATTATGAGTGGAATACCGAATCTTGTAATTGTCACTCTTTTTGTTATGATAATGAACCCTGGAATAATGTCTATTTCTCTCGCCCTTGTTATCACCGGGTGGATAGGGATGAGTCGTGTTGTACGTTCACAGGTTCTAAAAATGAAGGAGCTAGATTTTATACTTGCATCTAAAACTCTAGGTGCCAGTTCTAAGCAGATAATCGCAAAGGATCTCCTTCCGAATATTTTTGGACAGGTTATCATTATGAGTATGTTTTCCATTCCGAATGCTATATTCTATGAGTCATTTTTGGCATTTATAGGTCTTGGATTGCAGCCGCCTATGGCTTCCTTAGGAGTGCTTATAAGCGATGGATATAAATCAGTACTGGTTTATCCCTATATGATAGTTACTCCTATCCTAGTTCTGGCTTTTCTCATGCTAAGTTTTAACCTCGTTGCAGACGGGTTGAGAGATGCCTTAGATCCAAAAATGAAACAACAATAAGAGGTGAAAAATGGTTAAAGATAAAATAATTGAAATAAAAGATTTGCATGTCTCATTTGAGACTCACAACGGAAAGGTATCTGCCATAAGAGGAGTCGACCTGGATTTGTATGAAGGGGAAACCCTGGCCATAGTAGGGGAAAGTGGATCAGGAAAATCTGTTACTACAAAGGTGCTCATGGGTATTCTGGCAAAAAACGGAATGATTGACCAGGGAGAGGTTTTATTTGAAGGAAAGGACCTCACAAGGCTTCCAAAGAAAGATATGGTAGCTATCCGTGGTAAAAAAATAGCCATGATTTTTCAGGATCCCATGACCTCTCTAAATCCAACTATGACAATAGGAAAGCAGATTGCAGAGTGTCTCATAGAGAATCAAAATAAGTCAAAGAAAGAGGCCAAAGAAAAAGCTCTCGAGCTTATAAATCTTGTAGGAATAACGCAACCGGAAAAAAGATTTAAGCAGTACCCTCACCAGCTTAGCGGGGGTATGCGTCAAAGGGTGGTCATAGCCATTGCCCTTGCATGTAATCCCAAGGTATTGATTGCAGATGAACCTACTACGGCACTAGATGTGACTATACAGGCTCAAATCATTGACCTTATAAAAGACCTTCAGGATAAGATGAAAATTTCCATAATTTTTATTACCCACGACCTTGGAGTAGTGGCAAATGTGGCAGACCGTGTGGCTGTAATGTATGCAGGGAAGATTGTGGAATATGGAAAGTCTGAGGAGATATTTTTTGACCCGAGGCACCCCTATACATGGGGACTTTTGGCCTCTATGCCAAACCTCGAGTCAGAGGGAGAGGAGCTTTATGCCATCCCTGGGTCTCCTCCAAACCTTCTTTATCCTCCAAAAGGAGATGCCTTTGCAGTTCGAAGTGAGTACGCACTCAAGATTGATTTTGAAGAACAGCCTCCATTTTTCAAGATAAGTGACACACATTATGCCGCCACTTGGCTGCTTCACGAGGATGCTCCCAAAGTAGAGTTGCCCCATGTATTGAAAGAGAAGATTTAGAGGATATGAAAGAGGTGCAGACAATGAATGAAAAAGATCAGATAATTTTACAGGTGAGAGACCTCAAGCAATATTTTCCCATGGGGAAAAAATCAGTTGTAAAAGCAGTGGACGGAATATCCTTTGATGTGTATAAAGGTGAAACTCTTGGACTGGTTGGAGAAAGCGGGTCTGGAAAATCAACAACTGGGAGAAGTATTATCCGTCTGTACAATCCCACAGAGGGAGAGGTTGTTTTTCGGGGTGAGAAAATATCCGGGAAAATCGACAAAAGTATAGAGGGGATGCTAAGGACAAAGATGCAGATGATTTTTCAAGATCCTATGGCATCTCTGAATCCTAGAAAAAAAGTTCTTGATATCATAGCTCAGGGACTTGATATACACGGCCTGTATAAGGATGAAGAAGAACGTCGAAAAAAAGTTTATGACATACTGGAAACTGTAGGTCTGGCAAAAGAACACGCTCACAGATATCCACACGAATTCAGTGGTGGACAGAGACAGAGAATAGGAATAGCCAGAGCAGTGGTTATGGAGCCTGATTTTATAATCGCTGATGAGGCTATAAGTGCTCTAGATGTTTCTATCCAGGCACAAGTTGTGAATCTTCTGAAAAAAATGCAGAAGGATAGAAACCTTACTTATATTTTTATAGCCCATGATCTTTCTATGGTAAAGTATATAAGTGACAGGATTGCAGTTATGCACTTGGGAAAAATAGTAGAGCTAGGTACGGCGGATATGATTTATCATTCCCCTATACACCCCTATACGAAATCCCTTCTTTCAGCAGTACCGCAGCCTAATCCTATTACAGAGAGAAAAAGAAAAAGAACATACTATGACAAGAGTAATATAGACTATGATGCCGGGAAATTTACAGAAATAACAAAAGGACATTTTGTCCTCTGTACTGAAGAGGAATTAGTAGAATGGACTAAACAATAGAAAAAGGCTTGAATCCATCAAATTGAGGGATTCAAGCCTTTTTTAAATACTATATTTATTTTATCCCCGGATACTTAACGCCGCTCCAGTAAATGTTGTCCTTTGTAACTGTTTCAGAAGGTAATTTAACCTCTTTTAAAGCCCATTTTTTAAACTCCATAAATCCGGTTCGGTCTACGATATAGCCGATATGCTCCTTGGGAAGGGTACGATCAATATATTCGTTGACATAGTCATAGGTGTTTTTTATGATTTTTATGATTGACTCTTCGTCAGCCCAGATCATCCAGTCTTCGGCTAGTCTAGGATTTCTCTTTCCTGTTCTTCCCATGATAGCCAGTCTGTAGTATTTTTTTGAATCCCTTGTCCATGCAGAGACAGGGCAGTTTAATACACATTCTCCACAGCCTATGCACCTGTCATGCTCTCTCACAGGCTTATAGTTATTCATTTTTATTGCACCAGTTGAGAGACTTTTACATTTTTTCTCACATCTTCCACAAGAGATACATCTATGTGGTTCGAGCTTTGGCAAAGTCATTCCGATTATTCCAAAGTCATGCATTCTTATTTTCTGGCAGTCATTGGGACAACCTGTGAGGGCTATCTTAAAATGAAAATCATGAGGGAAAACTTTTTTTTCTATTTTTTTAGCTAATTCAGTTGTGTTGTACTGGGCCTTAGGGCATATTTTATTTCCGATACATGCAGCTATGTTTCTAGTTCCTGCCGCAGGATAACCCTTATTTTTGTCGTTGTGGTTTATTCCTAACCCCTCCATAAGAGATTCTACCACAAGGTTTACTTCATCTATCTTATCCCAGTCAATTCCCATTATCTCAAAGCCCTGTCTGGTAGTAAGGTGTACTTTACCGTTACCGTAGTTGTTTGCGATTTCAGATACCTTCAGAAGAAGTTCTCCGGAAATTTCACCGCCGGGAACTCTGACTCTGAGAGTTGTCTTGTCTCTGACCTTGGTAACTCTATAGGCGTTTTTGGTGACCTTTTTTCTGTTTATGTCTAAACTCATGGATTAACCTCCTAATCTACTAATTTTTCTGCTTCGTCATATCTGAATACAGGGCCTTCTAGGCATATATAAGTTTCGTCAATTTTACAGTGACCACATTTTCCCACACCGCAGGACATTTTTCTCTCAAATGAAACCCATATTTTCTCTTTAGGAACGCCTCTGCTCAGAAATTCCAAAGCAGAATACTTCATCATGACAGGGGGCCCAACTATAACCACTTCCATGTCTGCAATATCATCTGCCAGCTCAAGGTCTGGGATATACTTTGTAACTAATCCTTCGCACACACCGTCGATGCTGCATGAATTGTCTACAGTTATCAGGGTGTTAAATTTTTCTTTCCACTGTTTTATCTCGTCTTTAAATATAATGGAGTCGTAGTCCTTGAATCCCAAAAGAAGGTCAACTTTTGTATCATTAGCTTCATCGTTATAGAAATGATTTATCATAGATCTTACAGGAGCCAGTCCAGATCCTCCTGCGACGATAATAAGATGCTTCCCTCTATACTCTTCTTCTGCAGGGAATCCATTCCCGTAAGGGCCTCTGAGGAACATCAAGTCTCCCGCCTTTAGGTCAAAAAGACAGTCAGTCACCTTTCCCACCTTTCTTATGAGAAACTCTATCCATCCCTCCTCTTTGTTGAACTGAGTTACCGAAAGTGGGGCTTCACCAACTCTTGGGATAGATATTTCGATAAACTGTCCGAAGGTTACTTCCTGATCGTACTCGACTCTGAAAAGCCACTCGATCTCTGTGAGCTTATTTAGGGAGATAAGCTTGTATCCTTTTGGTAGGTAGACATTTTCTATAGGGGTATAGGGGTTTCCTGGAATATAGGTATTATTCATCGTTTCCCTCCAATTCTTTAGATAATTTGTTTACACAGTTTGAAAATGAGATATATTCAGGGCAGACGTCGTCACATCTTCCGCAGCCTGTACACATATGATATCCGAATCTTCTCTTGAAATCTGATATCTTATGCATTGTCTTAAACCTCATTCGATCTCCATGCTTTTGTCTAAAAGTGTGACCTCCCGCCATATCTGTAAATCCGTCTACATGGCATGAAGCCCATACCCTTCTTCTTTCTCCAGTATTTTCATTTTCACTATAGAAAATATCCTGGGTTGTAGAACAGGTACACGTAGGACATACAAAATTACACTTACCACAGGCAACACATCTTTTATCGTATTCCCTCCATAGCTCAAGGTCTTTTACCTCTGCAAGGCTTATGTTTTCAGGCACATTAACTTTAACCTTGTTTTCCTCTACGAATTTGACATCAAATTCATCTTCCTCACCTGAGAAAACGCCTTTGAATTCATCTTCCTTTATATAAAGTTCCACAGAATCATTGTTTAAGTTTAGCCCCATGTGATAGTCATCTGTTTTGTTTGTTCCCATGCTAACGCAGAAACAGTTTTCAAAGGAGGTCGGACATCCCATAACTACAAACTTGACTTTATCTCTGATTCTCTTATAATACATATCCTGATATTTGTTTCTGAGGTATATCTCGTCTACTCTTTTCACACTGTGAAGGTCGCAGCTTCTCAAAAATACGATAATTCCCTTATCATCTATATCTGGAACCTTGAACTCCTTTTCTGTAAAGTAAAACATAGTCTGTGTAATAGGAAGCATTACCTCTTTCGGTGAAAATTCTGATTTTTTATCAAAGCAGATCTCTTGGATAGAGTCGATCTCACTATATTTCACAAGGTCAGTGTCGGAAAATCTTCCCTCACCTGCAAATACCTTTGGTGCAAATATTCGGTAATTTTCTTTTAAAAGTTTTAGCCCCTCATCAAAAGAGGTTTTATCCAAAGAAATTTTCATTATTTCACTCCCTTCTATAATTTATTTTCTGCCAATATACTTTCTTTGACTTTAGATTTTTTACCCATGTAGTAGTAGCAGAGTCCAAGTGCACTTCCCCCAACAAAGTTACCCAGTGTCACCCAGAGCATATTGTATCCGTAGCCAGCAAGAGAAACCTCAGGTCCGTGAGGAAGAAGAAGCCCCATTGTGAATATCGTCATATTTGCAATACTGTGTTCAAATCCAGCTGTAATAAATGCAAAGAGACACCAGAAGATAACCACTAACTTTGCCGATTCTTCCTTCATCTTTATACAGCAAAGAACAGCTAGACATACAAGGATATTACATAAAAAACCTTTAAAAAACAGAGTAGATGGACCTGCGTTCATTTTACTCTTAGAAAGGGCCACGATAAACTCTCCTACAGCTCCGTGAGGGGCAGTAGCACTTCCTGATAGAGTAAAAAGAGAGCCTATAAGAGTAGAACCAGCCAAGTTACCGATGTAACTTAATATCCAGATGTTTATTGCGTCTTTCCAAGTTACTTTTTTGTCTGCAGCTCCTGCTGACATTATAAGGTTATTACCGGTAAATAACTCTGAACCTGCCATTATAACCAATGTTAATGCTATTCCGAAAGCCAAGCCCATGTATATTCGAAACTGTGGACCTGTACTTTTTGTCAGTCCTCCGATGGTGGTTATGAGAACGATACCGATTCCTACATAAAACCCTGCCAGTAGAGAAGCTATAAAATATTTTGATTTGCTCTCCTTTAATAATGTTACTTTTGCAACTGCACTGTTTGAAAGTTTACTAAGCGTTTCTGAAAACATACACAACCTCCGTTTAAATATTTTTTTCACTTTGATTGAGTCTATTTTATCATCCAATAAAAAAAAACAATGTGACCTAGGTCACACTGTTTAAATTTCTCTGTAAAATTTTCTTAATTCTTCTCTTTTTACCAGGAGTTTTTTCCCTTCCCATTTGATATATCCCCTAGACTCCATTTTTTTCAACTCTCTAGAGACGGATTCTCTGCTGCTTCCAAGCATATCGGCTAAGTAGGTTATGGTCAGATTGAAGTTTATCCCTGTCCAAGGAACACATTCTTCTCTGAAATCCCTGCAGTTATAACCGTTTAGATTGCAGCTTATCCCGTAGTCCCTTGAGATTTTCCATAGTTTTGCAGCTACCTTTTTATCCAAACCAAGGGGGATAGTATTTTTTATCTGTCTGTAAAGTCTTCTTATTTTTTTACCCATGGAATTGGTTATATTTTTTGTTAACTGAAAATCAGACTCCATTATCCCTTGAAGATCTTTTTTATCATATCGTAGTAGAAGAGTTTTTTCAAAGGCCTCTGCATTTACAGATGACGGAAGGTCGTCAAAGATAACTTCATTTATGAATTCTCCATCGCCTAATATATAAATAACCCTTCTCTGGGCCTTTTGTGAATAACGGAAAATACTTATTTTCCCCTTGATGATAATATATATTTTGTTCACAACATCTTTTTCAAAAAAAAGCATACTGCCTTTTTTGATTTCAAACAATTCTCCGGATGTCTGAAGTTTATCAAGGGTCTTTTTTTCTAAATTGGAGAAAGCAGGTATTTTTTTCAGATAATCTTCATCTTTTATCACAGCACACCTCTTTAACATCTAATTTATAATAGTGATTATATATTATAAAAGAATAAAGTGCAAAGAATAAGGCATATTCAGCTGTCAATTGATAATAATATTCATAACAGAGTCTAGATTTTCTATATTTCCCTCTATAATCTCAGGAAGTTCACATATTTTATCCACATACTCTTTTTTAACATCTCTTGGAACGGTCATAATAGGTGATAGCTTGTGTCCAATGCAGTGAATGTGAAAATCTAAGATCTGATCTTTTTCAGGGCCCATTATGGTAATTAGTTCAAAATCATTGCAAGGAAAAAGAGAGGTTTCATAAAATTCCTGTCCTGAAATATGAAAAATCTTGTTTTCTTCTACTTGGAATAAATACTGAGCTCCTTCGTCCTCTATTTCTTCAAATTCAATCATTTTTGAACTGATGCAATGAATTACCTTTGCAGTGTCTTTTTCTAAGATATCATCCATAATCTGATGAAGTTTATCTTGGAGCAGTGTATTTTTTATAAAGGTTTTTATTAATTTATAAATTACAAAGGGTGAAAATATTAAAAAAGTACCTGTTAGTAAGAGAAAAAAATTATCTATTTTTTTATATATAAGCATAAAAAAAACTATGGCACAGACAGTGAATAAAGCAGAATAAAAAGGAAGATATTTCATCACCTTTTCATTGATGAAAATAAGCCGCTTCTCCTGAAGTTTATATTTTTTATTTATATATTTTATATCCTCATCATTTAGTTTGCGTTCTGTATACTCAATCATAAATTTTACTCTCCGTTTAAACTTATATTTTATTTTTATGACATATTTGGTTCAGAGATGATTTTACCAACAATAAAGTGATAAAACTTATAAAAATTCTATTTTACTCTTTTTAAAATTTTGTTATAAATATCGAAATTTTCCCGATCAAAGCAGATGAAAATTACATTTTCTAGGGACTTGTTGTTTTTTAAAAAATTACTGACCTCTTCAATTGCAATTTCTGCAGCGGCTTCTTTTGGGTACCCGTAGACACCCGTGCTTATATTGGGAAAGGCTATGGATTTCATATGATGCTCTTTGGCTAACATAAGAGAGTTTCGGTAGCAGTTTTTGAGGAGCTCTTCTTCTCTAAACTTCCCCCCCTTCCATACGGGACCTACAGTGTGAATAATATATTTAGAGGGGAGGTTTCCTCCAAGGGTTAAGACAGCCTCACCAGTTTTGCAGCCGCCTGTTTCACGTCGTATTTCGCTGCAGTACTTGGCGATCAAGGGTCCACCTGCCTTGTGAATGGCACCGTCTACACCACCTCCGCCTGCAAGCATGTTGTTTGCGGCATTTACAACAGCATCCACCTTTAGAGTTGCAATGTCACCTTTTAACAGGGTTATTTTTTTAGACATAATAAACACCTTCATTTTATTTTTTGTGGAACTTACTTTAAGTATACCTAAGGAAGGTTTTCCTATCAAATAAATTCCTTCAGTTGAGAGTAATAAAAAATAAAAAAACCGTAAAATATTGTGAAAAATATAGTGATGAATTCAAAAAAGTGGTATTTTTTGCAAAAATAAATTAGTTTTTTCCCTCAAACAGCGATATACTGAAGTTGTTAGTAGTTCTTAATTTCACAAAAGCTTTTTAAAAAAGAACCGCTATAAAATATTAGTTTATTTTACATTTCAAAGAGCCCAGTGGCTGTAAAAAAATAAATAAAACTTCAGGGGGTAGAAAATGGCTTTACAATGGTTTAGAGTTCCAAAGGATATAGTTTTTGGGGAAAATGCACTAGAATATCTATCAACATTAGAAGGGAAAAGAGCTACGCTTGTAACAGGCGGAAGTTCTATGAAAAGATTCGGATTTTTAGATGAAGCAAAAGCTCAACTTGAAAAAGCAGGAATGGAGGTCTCTATAGTTGACGGAGTAGAACCAAATCCATCTGTGGAAACAGTATTAAGAGGCGGAAAAGAGATGGCAGAATTTAATCCTGATTGGATTATTGCTATCGGTGGAGGTTCTGCACTAGATGCAGCTAAGATTATGTGGGTGTTCTATGAATATCCTGATTCAAAATTCGAAGAGCTTGTAGCTGGTAAGTTCCCTCAACTTAGAAAAAAAGCCAAGTTTATAGCTATTCCATCTACCAGTGGAACAGCTTCTGAGATAACTGCTTTCTCAGTAATAACTGATACTGAAAATCATATAAAATATCCTTTGGTTTCTTACGAGATCACTCCGGATATAGCTCTTTTAGATCCGGCTCTTCCGGCAAAAATGCCAGCTCACATAACGGCGAACACTGGTATGGATGTTATGACTCATGCAATAGAGGCCTTGGTATCGACAAATGCAACAAGCTACACAGACCCTATGGCAGTGGAATCTATAAAACTTGTCTATGACAATCTTCCTTTAGCATATGAAAAAGCAGACCATATGGAAGCTAGAAATAATATGCATAATGCTTCTACTCTAGCAGGAATGGCATTTACAAACTCGTCTTTGGGCTTAGTACACAGTCTGGCTCACAAAATAGGAGGAGAACTAGGGATAACTCATGGACTTGCCAATGCAGTATTACTGCCATATATCGTAGAATATAATAAAAAAGCAACAGATAAGTTTTCTTATCTTGAAAAAACTCTAGGAAAATCTGATTTAATTGAGAGTCTGAAAGAACTCAATAAAAAAGTTGGAATCCCGACAAGTTTAAAAGAGATAACAGAGGTTGATATGAGTGAGGAAAAATTCAACGAAGTTTTAGACAGAATGAGTAAAAACGCCTTTGAAGATCCATGTACCCTTACTAATCCTAGACAGTCATCTGTAGAAGATGTAAAAGAGATTTATAAAGCAGCATATTATGGGGTTACAGCATCAAATATATAGTTATTGATAAATAATTTCAAAGGTGTGACAAATTTCTGTATGAAATTTGTCACACCTTTTTAAAAAATTAAGAGCTATAAATTTTTATTGAAACTTTTAATAAAATTAAATTTCTAGAGAAGGGTGAAAAAATGTATAAAATTTTAAAGAAAGAGATACTGAGCCAGGATATTGAGAAAATGGTCATAGAAGCACCATATATTGCAAAAAAATGCCAACCGGGGCAATTTGTCATGGTTATGGTAGAAGAAGGTGGAGAGAGAATACCTCTTACAATAGCAGATTACGACAGATCAGAAAACAGTGTAACTATCATATATCAGATAGTAGGATATACAACAAAACTTCTCAGCCAAAAGCTGGAAGGACAGACTATAAGCAGCATAGCAGGGCCTTTAGGACAGCCGGCTCATATGAAGAAAGTCAAGAGAGTCCTCGGTATAGGGGGAGGAGTAGGAGCGGCGCCTCTATACCCTCAGATAAAGAAATTAACTGAAATGGGGGCGTCCTGTGATGCTGTCATCGGAAGCAGGACAGAAGAGATGATGATACTTCAAGAGGAGTTTAAAGAAATAGCAGAAAACATATATTTTGCCACTAATGACGGAAGCAAAGGGAAAAAGGGCTTTGTCACAGACGTGCTGAAGGATCTTATTTCTCAGGGAAAAAAATATGATGAAGTTATTGCCATAGGGCCTCTTGTGATGATGAAGTCGGTTGTAGAGTATACAAAAGAACTGAATATACCAACCTCTGTTTCACTCAATCCCATAATGATAGATGGTACAGGAATGTGCGGCGGATGCAGGGTGACAATAGGAAAAGAGACCAAATTTGCCTGTGTAGATGGTCCGGATTTTGATGGCTTTTTAGTTGATTTTGAAGAGCTCATGAGAAGGCAGACTATGTATATGCCAGAAGAAGCAGAACACAGATGTAGATTAGGAATATAGGGGGATAAAAATGGGGAAATTTAACATGACTCTTCAGAAAACAAAGATTGCAGAACAAAATCCAGCAGAAAGAAGAAAAAATTTCAAAGAAGTATCTTTGGGATATTCTGAAGAGGAAGCGATAAATGAGGCAAAAAGATGTATACAGTGTAAATCACCGGCATGTGTAAGTGGATGCCCGGTAAATGTCCATATACCACAGTTTATAAATAAGGTAGCAGAGGGAAACTTTGAAGAAGCTTATGATATCCTGGTAGAACAGAATTCACTTCCTGCAATTTGTGGAAGAGTGTGTCCTCAGGAAAAACAGTGTGAGTCAAAGTGTGTAAGAGGTATGAAAGGCGAACCTGTGGGGATAGGAAGACTTGAAAGATTTGTGGCTGACTGGTTTATTGAAAATGGTAAAACAAAAGAAAAAAAGGCAGAGAATAATAACATAAAAGTGGCTGTAACAGGAGCCGGACCTGCAGGTTTAGCATGTGCAGGAGAACTTGCAAAATACGGGTATGACGTCACAATATTTGAAGCCCTTCACACAGCAGGTGGAGTCCTTATGTACGGTATCCCGGAATTCAGACTTCCTAAAGAAATAGTGAAAAAAGAGATCGAAAATGTTGCAGAGCAGGGAGTCAAAATACAGAAAAATGTAATAGTCGGAAGATCTATAACTGTAGACGAGCTTATGGAAGAGGGATATAAGTCTGTATTTATAGGAAGTGGAGCAGGGCTTCCAAATTTCATGGGAATCGAAGGTGAAAATCTAAACGGAGTCTATTCTGCAAACGAGTTTCTGACTAGGGTAAATCTTATGAAAGCCTATGATAAAAACAGCCCAACTCCTGTCAGTGTAGGAGAGAAGATAGCAGTAATCGGTGGAGGAAATGTGGCTATGGATGCTGCTAGAACAGCTGTAAGGCTAGGAGCAAAAGAAGTCTATGTTGTCTACAGAAGAGGTGAAGAGGAACTCCCAGCAAGATTAGAAGAGGTACACCATGCAAAAGAAGAGGGAGTGATATTCAGACTTTTATCAAATCCTGTGGGAATAAAAGGAGACAACGGCTGGGTAGAAAAGCTCGAGTGTGTAGAGATGGAGCTTTCTGAACCTGATGAAAGTGGAAGAAGAAGGCCTGTAGCTATAGAGGGAAGTGAATTTATGCTAGACGTAGACAGAGTTATAATCGCTATTGGACAGTCCCCGAATCCTCTGATAAGACAGACAACTAAGGGTCTAGAAACCCATAATTGGGGTGGAATAATAGTGGAAGTGGAAAGCATGGAGACAACAAAAGAGAGTGTTTATGCTGGTGGTGATGTTGTAACAGGTGCAGCTACTGTAATCCTTGCAATGGGAGCTGGTAAAAAAGCGGCTAAATCTATCCATGAAAAATTAAGAAAATCCATTTAAAAATTTACAGAGTTTAAAGGCAGTTTCTGATAAAGAAACTGCCTTTTTTATTTGAAGAAAGAAATCTATATTTTTCAATAAAAAACAACTTATGGTATTTTGATGACACCTTTTTTTTTGAAGGTTTAGGTGGTATAATCCATAAAAAGAAAGCTGTTAAAAAGATGGTTGAAAAAGATGTTGTTTTGTAACCAAATCAAATTTTATTTTTTACAAAACTATCAACTGTCAAAAAATATATTCAGGAGAAATTCTTATGAAAAAAATTATCCATATATTTCTTTTTTTTCTGTTCATTACATTTTCGTATTCCTCAGAAAACGGCTCTTTAAATGACAGGAATATATTGGTTATACATTCATATCATCACGGTTTAGGGTGGGAGGATAATATTTCTGAGGGCATTAAAGATACCTTTGATTCTGAAGAGTTTGAGATATTTTTTGAGTATCTTGACGGGAAAAGGAATTATGGAGAGGAATACTTTAAGAGCCTGGCACCTCTATACAAACAAAAAGCAAAGACAACAAATTTTGAGGCTATAATAGTGTGTGACAATATAGCCTTAGATTTCATAATTAAATACGGTCCTGAATTTTTACCGGAAATTCCAGTTGTCTTCTGCGGGATAAACAATTTTGATAAAAATATGCTAAAAGGCAATAAAAATATAGCGGGTATTTTAGAAAATGTAGATCATAAAAAAAATATAGATCTGATTTTGAATCTTCACAGCAGCGTTAAAAATATTCTGATAGTAAATGACAGTACCGAAACCGGAAAAAAAGTGAAGAAAGAGCTAGAAAAAATAATTCCCGAATATAATTCAAAAGTAAATATTGATGTATATTCTGATTTTTCCATAAAAGAGCTTGAAAATAAGCTACAAAATACAGGTACAGATACTGTGATCTACCTGTTAGTTTTAAACAGAGACAAGACAGGGAAGTTTATTTCATATAATGACGGTTTAAAGCTTGTGTCTGATGTATCTGATAATCCTATTTACGGAGCCTGGGATTTTTATCTAGGGCACGGAATTGTTGGTGGAAATATCTTAAGTGGGTATACACAGGGATCAGAGGCAGGGCAACTTTTAAAAGAGATCATAAATAATAAAGATAAAGATTATTCCGGATATTATAAAAAAGGCGAGACGAAATACATGTTTGACTATGAAGAACTTAAAAAGTTTAACATAACGAAGTCGTCTCTTCCTAAATACAGTGTAATAGTAAATAAACCCGTAGGCTTATTTTATAAATATCACATTGAAATAATCTCTATTACCTATCTCATAATGGTAATTTTGATAATAAATATTTTATACAAGAAAAAAAATGAAAAAAAGCTTATGGAAATGGTCAAGGAAAAGACACTGCATTTGGAAAAAGCCAATCAAGAGTTAGAGTGGATTTCAAATATTGACGGCCTAACTCAGCTATATAACCGAAGATACTTTGATAAAAATCTTGAGGATATCTGGAAAGAGTTACAGAGAATACAGTTACCTTTATCTATTTTGATGATTGATGTGGATTTTTTTAAAAGTACAATGACATTTACGGCCACATGGCTGGAGATGAGTGTCTCAAGACTCTTTCAAGGGTATTTTTCAAAAGCGTAGGTAGACCCTTTGATACAGTGGCTCGTTATGGTGGTGAAGAATTTACAGTCCTTGTAAGCTCTGATGCAGCTGGGGCGGAAAAAATAGCAAAATGGATTATAGAAGAGGTGGAAAATCTCAAAATACAACATGAAGGCTCACCCTCTGGGATAGTGACTGTGAGTGTAGGTATAGGGGTGGCAGTTCCTAGCCAAAAACTAAAGGCAGAAAAACTGTTAGATACAGCAGATCAGGCTCTTTATGAGAGTAAAAATAAAGGACGAAATCAATATACATTGAGAAATTTGGAATAATAATAATTAAACTTTAAAGAATTGGAGGAGAACCTTACATGATTTTAATTACTACTAGAGACAATGAAGCTTTTTTAATAGAATCTAAAAAACTTCAAAAGGCCGGATACAAGACCATACATGCCAATTCTTATGAAAAAACTCTCGAAATTCTGGGAGACTATAAAGATATAAAACTGATTATTTTAGATGTAGACAACTCCGATGATTTAGAAAAAATGACAAATAAGATCATTTTGAATTCTGATCTTCCTATTCTTTATATGACCGATAATGAAAAAAAGTTCAGTTTTGATGACTATTATAATGATTTCTCCTATGGATTTGTACTAAAAGAAAGTAGAGATTTTATTTTGCAGTCATCAGTAAAAACCGCTTTAAATTTATTTGAAAAAAGTAGAAACCTTAAAGCAGGATATGATTATGCCAGTCATGCAGAGATAATCTCTGGTTTTGGATACTGGGAGTTTGATCTCGATAATAATACTGTTAAATCTTCAAAGGGTTCTAGAAAAATTTATGGTATTACAGAAGAAACCCTTATGGTAGATAATATAAAAGAATACCCTCTCCCAGAATATAGAGAGAGGCTTGATAAAGCTTTTAAAGATTTGATAACTGGGCGAAAGAATTATAATGTGGAATTCAAGATTAAAAATAAAATAGATGGTGAGATAAGGGCTATACATTCTGTGGCAGAATATGACCCTAAAAGAAATATTGTAATAGGAACCCTTTATGATATAACCAGGCAGAAATCGGCTGAAGAATCGGCCTTTAAAAAAGAAGAAGAATACAGAAAAATATTTCAAAATCATAATGCGGTTATGCTGATGATAGATGTACAAACCGGTGAAATAGTAGACGCAAATAACGCAGCAGTAAAATTTTATGGCTGGACAAGAAAAGAACTAACAAAGATGAAGATAGCAGATATAAACATTCTCACAGAGAATGAGATATATAAAGAGATGGAGATGGCTAGAAGAAATAAAAAAAATTATTTTACCTTCAGACACAGATTGGCTGATGGTAGTATAAGGGATGTAGAGGCCTATTCCGGTGAAATAATATCTGGTAAAAGACCGAGACTTTTTTCAATAATACACGATATCACGAAACGAAGGGAAGCAGAAAAAAAGATAAAAAATCTGGCTTTTTACGACAGCCTAACCAATCTTCCCAACAGAAGGATGTTTTCTGATTATCTTGAAAAATCAATTGTTCAGGGTCAGCGGAATGATTTTCAAGTGGCACTTTTAAATATAGACTTAGACCACTTTAAACATGTCAATGACAGCTTTGGCCATCATATCGGGGATCTACTATTGATAAGGGTGGCGGAACGTCTCAGAAGGAATTTACGTAAAAATAATATTATATGTCGTCTAGGTGGAGATGAGTTTGCTGTGATTATAGAAGAATTTTCCAGTAGACAGGAGATAAACTTTGTATCAGGAAGGATTTTAAAAGTTTTAGAAGCGCCATTTTTAATTGATGATAAAGAAATTTTTATATCTGCCAGTATAGGGGTGGCTGTGTATCCAGAAGACGGGTCTGATGTCAACACTCTTCTTAAAAACTCTGACTTGGCAATGTATGGAGCCAAAGATCGAGGTAAAAACGGATATTATTTCTTTTCTGAAGATATGAAGCATGCCTCTAATAGTAAAATGGAAATAGACACTAATCTGCGTAAGTCTCTGATAAACGGAGAACTATGCCTTTATTATCAGCCAAAAATAGATATAGCTCAAAATAAGATCATAGGTACCGAGACTCTTTTACGTTGGTTCAAAAACGGAAAAATTTACAAGGCACCTTCAGAATTTATACCTATCGCAGAGTCAACAGGATTTATTCTAGAGATAGACAGATGGGTACTTTTAAGTGCATGCAGACAGATCGAAGAGTGGGAAAAAAATAATATAAAAGGTCAAAAGATATCTGTCAATATTTCAGGGCTGCACTTTAAGCAGGGACTTATAATAAAAACAGTAACAGAAGTTCTGAAAAAAGTAAAAATTCCTAAAGACTCTATAGAAATAGAGATAACAGAAGGGGTTTTTATGGAGAATATGGAAGAGGCTGTAGGTATTTTGAATCAGCTTCGATCCATGGGAATAGGAATATCTATAGATGATTTTGGTACAGGATATTCTTCTCTGAGTTATATAAAAAATCTTCCTATCAACAGAATAAAAATAGACAAGAGTTTTATTTTTAATATGATAGACAGTAAAAAAGATACTGCAATAGCAAAAACTGTTATAACAATGGCAAAGCTTTTGGATTTATACGTAATTGCTGAAGGAGTTGAAACTTCAGAACAGTTAAAAATATTATCAGAAAATGGCTGTAATGAAATTCAGGGATTTTATTTCTCAAAACCACTATCTCCAGAAGAGTATGAAAAGTTTTTTAAAAAATGGGCCTGATTAAAAAATAATAAAAAAGACCTCACTTGAGAGAGGTCTTTTTTTACTTGTTATTTGGGGTAAATCATATTTTCTTCTTTTATATTAGTTAAAACTTCTTCTAAAAACTTTTTTGCTTCAAATTTTGCCATGGGAAGATTCATATCCAAGTAATTTCCACAGTCTCTGGCAGTGGCTCCTGGGATATCCCCCTCAAAATCAGCTATAAACTGGAACATCTCAGTAATAATAGGAAGTACGTCTAAAGGGTTAAGATCACCCTTGAAAATAACATATACTCCTGTTCTGCAGCCCATTGGACCGAAGTAAACAGTTTTTTCATCCCAGACCTCGTGGTTTCTTAGGAATGTGGCAGCTAAGTGTTCTATAGTATGGAGTTCTCCGTTGTTGATAACGGGTTCTAAGTTTGGCCTTTTCATTCTTATATCAAAAGTTGTAAGTATATGTTCATTTGCAACGACATCTTTTCTAGAAACATAGACTCCTCTTAAGAGATCAATATGGTTTACTGTGAAACTTGCAATTTTTTTCATCGGCTACCTCCTTGAAAATATATGATGTTATTATATCACAGAAACAGTCATAAAGTAATATTAAAAGGAGAGCTAAGACATTCTTGATAGGAAGCTATTTTCTTTTCAAGATTTTTTCATTTTGATAGATTGATTTTATCAGAAAAATATCTACTATAATATTATTACTACTTGTTATAAATCTATTTTTATTGGTATAATTATTTTTTAAAGTAATGACTGAATTATTGTAAAACCAAAGTATTAAAGATTAAAAAATAAGTACTGAGATAATATAGTGAAATTTAAATGGAGGTAGAAATGGCAAAAGTTCATCTGAAAAAACTGGAAAAGATCTATCCAAATGGATTTAAGGCTGTTCATGGGATAGAACTTGAAATAAAAGACGGTGAGTTTATGGTCTTTGTGGGACCCTCTGGATGTGCTAAGTCCACTATACTTAGAATGGTAGCTGGATTAGAGGAGGTCAGTGGTGGTGAGCTGTGGATAGGGGACAGAATAGTGAATAATATAGCTCCTAAAAACAGGGAAGTTGCAATGGTTTTTCAAAATTATGCCCTTTATCCCCACATGACGGCATACGAAAATATGGCCTTTGGATTAAAATTGAAAAAAACTTCTAAAAAAGAGATAGATAACAGGGTGAGACAGGCAGCTGAAAAACTAGAGATAAGCTCTTTGTTAGAAAGAAAGCCTAAGGAGATGTCAGGGGGTCAGAGGCAAAGGGTAGCAGTAGGAAGAACCATAGTAAGAAAACCCGAGGTGTTTCTTTTTGATGAGCCGTTATCAAATCTTGATGCTAAACTAAGAGTTTCTATGAGGTTAAAAATTACTCAACTTCATAAGCAACTCAAAGAAGAGGGACAGGCAGCAACTATGATTTATGTAACCCACGATCAAGTCGAGGCAATGACCATGGGAGACAGGATATGTGTTCTTGATTCTGGGAAGATAATGCAGGTAGACACTCCTCTTAATCTTTACATCAGGCCTAAAAATAAATTTGTGGCTGGCTTTATCGGGTCCCCTGCAATGAATATAAAAAAGGCTACTCTAAAGGAAAAAAACGGGTATGTTATAGTAGAAATTACAAAGGATTTTAGCCTGAAGCTTCCTTATGATAAGGGCGATAAAGTCAGAAAATATATAGGGAAAAAAATTTGGTTTGGAATGAGACCTGAAAATATTAGTATAAAAAATAACGGAATACCAGGAGAAGTGACTGTAGTTGAGGAAATGGGGAATGAACAATACATACATATTCTAATATCTGGAGAAAAATTTACAGCAAGAAGTTCTTCAGAAAATGCACTACTTGCCCGGCACGGAGGAAAGTACAATTTTATTTTTGATATGAAAAAGTGTCATATATTTGATTTTGAAAGTGAAAAAAATATATCTTTGTAAAAATTATATATAAAAAATTTAAAGTAGAAGAGTAGTACGAACACAAGTTTTATGGTGTATTATAATTAGTCCATTGAAAATGTTGAATATTTATTAAAAAAATAGAACAAAAGTTTTTTTTAATTGTTGGCTAGAAAAAAACTTTATAAAAATGATATCATTTATTGTCAGATAAATTCTGTTTAATCTGACTTTATGAATATAAATTTTTTAAGTGCAAAAAAACTAGTGATAGTGTATAATAAGAGTGTACATACTTCTGAAAGTATTAAAAAATATAATAGAAATATTTATATTTACTTTAGTGAATAAATATTTATTAGACCCTATGGGTTTTGAAAGTGTTTTGATAATTCTTAACAGAAGTAAATGGCAAGTTTGATACAGACTCTGAATATTTGAAATGAATAAAAGATTTTTGAGATTAAAGGAAAAGGGTTTAAGATTTAAAGGGTCGGGGGGCTTTTTATATAGTATTTTATTTCAAAGTTCAGGGTTTTGTTGATATATATTTTGGGTAGATACCTGGGATTTGAATTTCAGGTATCGAAAATATTTTATTAGTATGATACTTATAAAAAAAGTTTGACAAAAGAAATTTTCTATAGTAATCTTTTGTAAAGAGTTGTGTTAGAGTTTATTATTAAAAAAGGGGATGCAGAGATGATGGCTAAATTTACTTGGTGGTGGCAAAACAAAATTGACCAATACAATAAAAGTCAAGTGAACCAGGTTTTGTCAAAGTCTGCATAAAAAAATTATCTTAGAAATTGATTTTTACGACCTGTTCTCAAAGGACAGGTCTTTTTATTAGAAATTTTAATCTTAAAGGACCTGTGCACAGGTCCTTTTTTTATACCTTTATCAAAAAGGAGATAAGAACTCATACAACTTAATAGAAGTAAATCCAAAGAAAGTATTTAATAAAACTCGAGGGGGAAAAATCATGAAAAAATTATTAATTATGTGTTTTGTAATACTAGCAGCAATAGGATGTGGAAAGAAAGAGGAGCTAAAACCTATAAAAGTAGGGATTACACAGATAGTAGAACATCCTTCACTAGATGAAGTCAGAAAAGGTGTAGAGGATGCTATTTCAAAAAGTGAATTTAAGGACAGAGTAGAACTCAACTATCAAAACGCACAGGGGGATTTTAATACTGCTCAGATGATAGCCACTTCATTTAAAGAGAGTGAAGATATGGTCGTTGCAATAACAACTCCTAGTGCCCAGGCTGCACAAAATCAAATTTCAGACAAGCCAGTTTTCTTTGCTGCAGTAACAAACCCCGATGTGGCAGGACTCACTGCTTCAAATGTAACCGGAGTAAGTGATCAGTCACCTGTTGAAAAACAGATAGAACTTATAATGGATCTTTTACCTGAGGCAGAAAAAGTGGGAATCGTATATAACACAAGTGAGCAGAATTCAGTTTATCTTACAGAACTTTTTACTGATAAAGCTAAAGAAGCAGGACTAAAAGTAGTAGTAAGAGGAATAACTAATGTAAATGAAGTTGCTTCTGCCTTAGATACTATAATGCCAGAGATAGATGTACTTTATACATCGATAGACAACACAATAGCATCTGCCTATCCACTGGTTATACAAAAGGCCGATCAAGGAAAGGTGCCTGTAATCGGAGCAACTAAGCCATATGTGTACCAGGGAGCCGTTGCTACAGAGGGTATAGAGGACTATCAGGTCGGTTACCAGACGGGAGAGATGCTTGTGAGATATCTTCAAGGGGAAAAAATAGAGGATATGCCGTATGAAACAGTAAAGAACTCTTCATTGTATATAAATAGAAAAAAATCCCAAGAGTATAATATAAAAATCTCAGAAACTTTAAAAGAAAGAGCTGAAATGGTGGACTAATACGAACAAAATTTATAGGAGTATACCTGTATACTCCTATTTTTAATGCGATCCCATCTTAAAAAACCGAACAAAATGCTTTTTTTATTGTTGGATAGAAGCCTTTTAACTAAAATGATATCATTTTATACAGAGATTAAATTTTAGAGGGGTGAGGAGTTTATGAAAAAAGGTTTATTTTTAGCTATCCTAACTTTAGTTATTTTAATTACAGGGTGCGGAAAAAAAGAAGAGAAGAAAACTAAGATAGGAATTACTCAGATAATAGAACATCCGGCTTTAGATGCTTCTAAAGAAGGATTTTTACAGGCATTAGAAGATGCTGGATATGATGAAACAAAGGTAGAGATAGAATTCCAAAGTGCTCAGGGTGATTTTGGAACAGCTCAGACAATAGCTAACTCCTATGTACAGGATAAAAAAGACCTAATACTAGCCATAGCAACACCTAGTGCACAGGCTGCTTATAACACGACTAAGGAGATACCTATTTTAATAACTGCAGTTACAGATCCAGAAACAGCTGGACTTACTGGAGACAATATAAGTGGAACAAGTGATATGTCACCAGTTAAGCAGCAGATGGAGCTTGTAAAAAAACTTCTTCCTGATGCTAAAAAAGTCGGAATAGTATATAATACAAGTGAACAGAATTCAGAATTTCTTGTAAAGAAAGCAATTGAGGAATGTGATAAGTTATCTTTAGAAGTAATTACTTCAGGTGTAACAAATGTTAATGAAGTATCTTCTGCCCTAGATGTTATTTTAGGAAAAGTGGATGTACTTTATGTTCCTACTGACAATCTTATGACAGCCGCTATACCACTTGTGCTCCAAAAGACAAATGAAGCAAAGGTTCCAGTAATAGGTTCTATAAAAGACATGGTAGAGCAGGGAGCAATAGCTACTGAGACTATAGACTATTATAAATTAGGTTATCAGACAGGAGAGATGGCAGTAGAGATATTAGAAGGTGCAAGCATTAAAGATATGCCTGTGGAGACATTAAA